>NZ_JBVIGN010000002.1:0-105554 GCF_055570785.1 Streptomyces sp. NPDC031100 | reverse complement strand
TGCTGGTTCCGGGGCCGGGTGTGGGATGGGGTCCTAAGCCTTGTGGGGTGCTCGGGAGGGTTGGGGGTGGGGGGTCTTGCCCCCCCCCCCCCCCCCCCCCCCCGATCACTGCGCCTCCGCCTGCTTCGCGGCCGCGTCGATCGCCGCGAGCGACCTGCGCACCTGGTTACGGTCCGTGGTGTACCAGAAGTCGGGCAGTGACGCCTTGAGGTACCCGCCGTACCGCGCGGTGGCGAGCCGCTGATCCAGTACGGCGACCACACCACGGTCCCCGGAAGCCCGTACGAGCCTGCCGGCGCCCTGGGCCATGAGCAGAGCGGCGTGGGTCGCGGCCACCGCCATGAAGCCGTTGCCACCCGCGTCCTCCACCGACTTCTGGCGGGCGCTCATCAGCGGGTCATCGGGGCGCGGGAACGGGATCTTGTCCATGACGACCAGCTGACAGCTGGGGCCCGGGACGTCGACGCCCTGCCACAGCGACAGCGTGCCGAAGAGGCAGGTCTTGGGGTCGGCCGCGAAGCTCTTGATCAGCTCGCCGAGCGTCTCCTCGCCCTGGAGAAGGATCGGGAACTCGGGGATGCGGGAGCGCAACTCCTCCGCAGCGAGCTGGGCGGCCCGCATCGACGAGAACAGCCCGAGGGTGCGGCCGCCGGCCGCCTGGATCAGCTCGGTCAGTTCATCGAGCATGTCGGTGCGCTCGCCGTCCCGCGCCGGGCGCGCGAGGTGCTTGGCGACGTACAGGATGCCCTGCTTGGGGTAGTCGAAGGGCGAGCCGACGTCGACGCCCTTCCACTGCGGCAGGTCATCGCCCTCCATACCCTCCGGTCCCAGCCCCAGCGAGGCGCCGACGCCGTTGAAGTCGCCGCCCAGCTTGAGGGTCGCCGAGGTGAGGACGACGCTGCGGTCTGCGAAGAGCTTCTCCCTGAGCAGCCCGGAGACCGACATGGGGGCGACGCACAGGGAGGCGCCGAAGCGGTCGTGGCGCTCGTACCAGACGACGTCCCACTCCGAGCCGTTCAGGACCCGCTCCGCCACGTCGTGCACCGTCTCCACCGAGGCCAGTGCCTGCTTGCGGACCGCGTCCTCGTCCTGGACGGACTTGTCGCGGGTCGCGCCGATCGCGGAGATGACCGTACGGGCGGCGTCCCGCAACGCCATCAGGGCGTAGCCGAGGTCTTCCGGGATCTCCTCCAGGCGGCCCGGCAGGGCCAGCTCCATCAGCCGCTCGAAGCCCTCGGCGGCGGCCTGGAGCTGGTCGGCTGCCTTCTCGTTGACGAGCTTGGCGGCCCGGCGCACGGCACGGTTGACCTGGCCGGGGGTGAGTTCGCCGGTGGCGACGCCGGTCACGCGCGAGACGAGTTCGTGCGCCTCGTCCACGATCAGCACCTCGTGCTGCGGCAGCACCGGAGCGCCCTCGATCGCGTCGATGGCGAGGAGCGCGTGGTTCGTGACGACGACTTCGGCGAGCTTGGCGCGCTCGCGGGCCATCTCGGCGAAGCATTCGGCGCCGTAGGCACACTTCGACGCGCCCAGGCACTCCCTCGAGGACACCGACACCTGCGCCCACGCGCGGTCGGAGACGCCCGGCGTGAGGTCGTCGCGGTCGCCGGTCTCGGTCTCGTCGGACCAGTCCCGCAGGCGCAGCAGGTCCTGACCCAATTTGCTGGTGGGCGCGGCGGCCTCGAACTGGTCGAAGAGTCCGTCCTCCTCGTCCTGCGGCATGCCCTCGTGCAGGCGGTGCAGACACAGGTAGTTCGACCTGCCCTTGAGCATCGCGAACTCCGGGCGCCGGCGCAGGAGCGGGTGGAGGGCGTCGACCGTGCGGGGCAGGTCGCGCTCCACGAGCTGGCGTTGCAGCGCGAGTGTGGCCGTGGCGACGACCACACGCTCCCCGTGCGCGAGCGCGGGCACGAGATAGCCCAGCGACTTTCCGGTGCCGGTGCCGGCCTGGACCAGCAGATGGGATCCGTCGTCGATCACCTCGGCGACCGATTCGGCCATGGTCACCTGGCCGGGGCGCTCCGTGCCGCCGACGGCTGCGACAGCGGCATGCAGGAGTTCGGGGAGAGAGGGCTTCGTCATAGCCCGACCACCCTACGGCCCGGCACTGACAAACGGGTGATCACGGCGGAGGCGAGGGGTGGGAACACTGCCGGGGCTCCTGGGCGGGACGGTGGAGATGGCTTGGGCTGGCCGGGGAGGCCGGGGTCGCTGAGGTCTGCGGATATTACGAGGGGGACGGGGCGGTGACGAATGGCTTCACCTGTCGGATCGGGGTGCGGGCGCCGCCGCCGCCTGCCTCTGGCTACGGGGACGGGCGGTGGGCGGTTGGGGCGTGGCGGCGGGCTGCGGTCGGTTGACGGGCGGGCAGGTCGGGCGCACGGACTCGGGCTGCCGCCGGTTGACCAGCAGGCGGGTCGGGGACACGGAATCGAACGGCAACCGACCGACAGCCGGGCAGGCTGGGAACACAGAATCGCCGGGCAGGCCGGGAACACAGAGTCGGACCGCAACCGACCGACAACCGGGCAGGTCGCGGACACAGAGCCGGGCTGCGGCTGGTTGGCGGGCGGCCGATTGGGTGGCTGCACGGTCGGACTGCAGCCGTTCCTGCTGCGCTCCGTCGCTCAGCTTCCGACTGCGGCCGGTCGCGTTGCGGCCAGCTGAGCCCCGTCTCGCTACGGCCAGTCCCACCCGATCGCGCCGCGGCCCGCTGACCGGTCCGTACGACCTGTGCCACAGGCTTCCGGAATTTGTTCTCGGCGAGTGGGAACGAACTCGCCCTGCGCTTCGTACTACATGTGTACGCGTCGTCACGTCGCGTTACATCAGACCGCGCAGGACTCGGTCCCGGATCATGAGGGCGGCCCGCTTGTCGGGCAGATCGACCTCTGCCGCGAACCGGAAGCCGGCGCTCAGGAAAGCGGCTACGGAGGGGGTGTTGCCAAGATCGGGCTCCGCGACGACCCGAGCGCAGGCGGGGCGGCGGTCGAGGACCAGGTCGGCCACGGCTCTGAGCAGGGCTGATCCCAGCCCCCGTCCTCGGTCGGCGGCAGCACCGATGAGGAAGTGGACGCCGGTGTCATGGGGGCGGGCCGGGTAGTGGCGGGCCAGTGGATCCAGGTCCGCTCGGTAGATCTCCCAGTAGCTCATGGGGGTGCCGTCCAGCACGCCGAGACACGGCACGCTGCGTCCGTCGCCGTCGAGCTGCGCGCGCAGATGGCTCTCCGTCTCGTTGTGGGACCCGGTCAGGTTCCAGAACGCGGCGACGGCGGGGTCCTTCATCCAGAGCTGGATGAGCGGCAGGTCCTGCTCGACGCACACCGGAACCAGCTGGAACCGGCCCACGGGTGTGACGGTCACCCCCCACGCGGGGACGTGGTCGAGCAGGTCGCCCATGAACTGGGCGACGAACTCGTCGGGCAGGCGCAGGTCCAGCGTGTCCTCGCCGTCCCCGAACGATGCGGTGTCCCTGGCGTCCCCGGTGTCCTCGATGTCGCGGGGGCCCGAACAGGCGAGGTGGACGGGGACGGAGCCGGGGCCGATACCGGCGCTCGCGTCGGTGGGAGGCACGGTGCGCTCCTCTCAGGAGACGAGGGGGGTCGTGGTCCTTGGGGACGACGGAAGACAGTGCGGTTCGTTCAGGAGTGAAGGGGGTTGGCGATGGTGACGTAGACGGACTGGGTGTCGACCGGGCCGACGAGTTCGTCGAGCCCGTGCAGCCGGGTCAGCAGGTTGGCCTTGCAGCGCAGGACGGGTGAGTCGAGCAGGACGCCGGGCAGCGAGGAGCGCAGGGCGACGGGCCCCGAGGAGACCTCGGTGAGGAAGCCGCGGAAGGCCGCAAGGAGGAGCCGCTCGTCGGCCAGGTGCTGGGAACCCAACGCGCCGATCAGGCCGAGCACATTGTTGATGGCGAGGTAGTAGGCGAAGCGTTCGTCGGTGACCTCGTCGGAGACGAACGTGTCGCTGTGCTCGCCGATGCCGGGCAGTCGCGCTTCGAGTTCGGCTCGCCGGGAGGCGCGGAAGTAGTAGCCCTGGTTGTCGCGGTAGCGGCCGCCGACGGGCCAGCCGTCGTGGTCGAGCAGGAGCAGCGTGTTCTGCTGGTGGGCCTCGAGGGCGATTCCGGCCTCGCTGTCCAGCCACAGCAGGGGGCGGACGACCTGTTCGAGGTAGCGCAGGAACCACTCCGCGGCGACGGCTCCGACCGGTCGGCCGGTGCGTGCGGCCAGCCGTGCGACGAGCTGGGCCAGACGGGACCGGTGGGGCGAGGCGCCGGGCCACGGCCAGGCATCGGTGCCGGGTTCGGCGAGCGGGCGGGGCGAGACAAGACCCGCGACGCAGCTGACGTCGTCGCCCGGCGCGAACGGATTGTGCCTGATCATGACGTCCAGGCCGGGCACGGGCCGGCCGTCCGGGTCGTCGACGGCGAGCCAGGCGGGGTCGCGGACGATGTCGAAGCCGGGGTGGACGGACTGCCACTGCTTGAACAGGCCGCTGCGCAGCAGCCGGTGCACCTCGACTCCGCGGTGGAGTTCCTTGCGCAGGTTCTCGCGGCGGGAGTTGGTGATGCGCAGGCCCAGCGACAGCTTGAGCATCGCGGGGGCGCCGGACCGGTGCACGGTCCGTACGGAGGAGGTGGGCTGCCAAGGAGAGCCGAGCGGGCCGAGGTCGCGGAGGGCTCCGGAGTCGAGCAGGGCGGCGACCGTCTCGCGGTGCCGGACTTCGCGTGCCTGCCAGGGGTGCAGGGGCAGGGCCGCGTAGCCGTCGGGCAGGGGCAGGGCGGTTTCGGCGAGTCGTCGGGTGAGGTGGTCCGCGGGGACGGGACGGCCGCGCTCGGTCCAGGCCGAGTCGGTCGCCAGCAGAGAGGGGGCGACAGCCATCCAGTGGAGGGGGAAGGAACCGCGCAACTCCGGTGAGTACAGCCGGGCTTCGGCCTCGGTCAGGCCCTCTCGGCTCTTGGGGGTCGGGTGCAGGGGGTGTCCGAGGAGGAGGGCCTGCTCGGCGCTGAGGAAG
Source organism: Streptomyces sp. NPDC031100 (assembly GCF_055570785.1). Lineage (NCBI taxonomy): Bacteria > Bacillati > Actinomycetota > Actinomycetes > Kitasatosporales > Streptomycetaceae > Streptomyces > Streptomyces sp. NPDC031100. The sequence continues at coordinate 100,541 of NZ_JBVIGN010000002.1, read as the reverse complement.
AGGTCGGGGCCGTCGGCCGGGTGTGCGCGCCGCTCGCGGATGAAGGTCGCGGTGCGGCGCAGGGAGTCGGCCACCCTGGCGACGAGGTCGCCGCCGTCACCGGCGGCGGGCGTGGGCTCACGCGTGCCGGTGGTGTCGTCCGCGATGCGGGGCGTCTCCCTGGCGAGCAGGGCCGCGAGGGTGACCGCGTCGACGGGTGGGGCCGTGGCAGGGGCACCGGCGAGACGGGCTGGGCCGAAGCGGTGCCAGCCCGCCGGGGACCAGTGGCGGACCGGTGCGATCAGGGCGGTGCCGCTGGCGGGCAGGGGGATGCGGAGGGTGCCGGTGGCGGGGGCGGCCAGGTTCGTCTCCCGTACCCAGCAGCGGAGGAGGTTCTCCACGGTGGCCGTCTGGGCGGCGATGCGCGGGTCGGGGTCGTCCAGCGGGTCGGTGCCGGGGGCTCCTGGACGGGTGGTGTCGGGGGTTCGCCTCTTCTGCTGGGGCACCGACTCCGCGAGCGGCACGGAAGAGGGCTGGGTGCCGGAGTCTCCCTGGTCGTCGGGGCTGCCGGAACGGCCGTCGGGTGTGGGGGTGGGGTTCAAGGCGGATCCTCGGGGGCTGTGGTGGTGCGGTTCTCGTGCGGTCGTGCGCTCGGTCGTGCGTCGTCCTGTCGTCGATGGGGCGTCCTGGTGGCGGCGGAGGAGCCGGGTCGGGCGGGACGTGCGAGCGCGGTCGGGATGTGTGTCGGGTAGTGCAGGAATGACGGTGTCGGACGGGAAGTCCTGGACGGAGGTGCAGTGGTCATGGGGTGGGGTGCAGGCCGGGGGGTGGCGGCCGGATTCGGCGGTTCGGCCGCCGGTGCGCGGGGTCTAGCCGGTGCTCTGGGCAGGGCGGTCGGTGGTCTGGGCAGGGCCGTCGTGATGTCGGCGGCTGCGGCCGTGGTCGTGGTGATGGCGGGCCGCCGCTGCCACCGCGTCGGCCAGACGGTCGATGACGGCCGCCGCCTGTTCGTCGCTGATGGTCAGCGGAGGAAGGAGCCGTACGACGCCCTCGTGGCGGCCGCCGAGTTCCACGATGAGGCCGCGGTGGAGGCACTCCCGCTGGACGGCCGCGGCGAGTTCGGGGGCGGCGGGGCGGGGGGCGCGGGTGGGCTCCAGCCCGTTCAGCTCAGCACGGTGGCCTCGGGAGGAGGGGCCCTCACCCGGCCCGGCCTCCTCGCCCTCCGGGTCCACCAGCTCGACCCCGATCATCAGTCCGCGCCCCCGGACGTCTCCCACGCACGGGAACTCCGCCTGGAGCTGCCGCAGTTGGGACAGCATCCGGGAGCCGAGAGCAGCGGCGCGCTCCGCGAGGCCGTTCTCACGGACGTGGGCGAGGGTGGCGGTGCCGGCGGCCATGGCGAGCTGGTTGCCCCGGAAGGTGCCTGCGTGGGCGCCGGGTTGCCAGACGTCGAGATCCTCGCGGTACACGACCACGGCCAGGGGGAGGCTGCCACCGATTGCCTTGGACAGGACCATGACGTCGGGCGTGACGCCACTGTGCCCGACGCCCCAGAAGGCGCCGGTCCGGCCGACGCCGGTCTGGATCTCGTCGGCGATCAGGGGAACGGACCGGTCGGCGGTGATCTGCCGCATCCGGCGCAGCCAGTCGTCCGGCGCCGGGACCACGCCGCCCTCGCCCTGGACAGGTTCCAGGATCATTCCGGCGGGCAGCGGTACGCCGGACTTGGGGTCGTCCAGGAGGGACTCGGTCCAGCGGGCGGCGAGTTCGGCGCCGCGCGGACCTCCGACGCCGAAGGGGCAGCGGTAGTCCTGTGGGTACGGCAGGCGGGCGACCCGTACGTCGCCGGCGCCGCCGGAGGCGGCCAGGGCCCCGGACGTCATTCCGTGGTAGGCGCCGGTGAAGGCGAGCATGCCGGTGCGCCCGGTCGCGGCCCGGACCAGTTTGAAGGCGGCCTCGACGGCGTCAGTGCCGGCCGGCCCGCAGAACTGGACGCGGGCACGGTCGGCGAGCCCGGGCGGCAGGGTGCGGAACAGCTCGGTGGTGAAGGCGTCCTTGACGGGAGTCGCCAGGTCGAGGACGGAGAGCGGGGCGCCGGAGTCGAGGACGCGGCGGATGGCTTCCAGGACGACTGGGTGGTTGTGGCCGAGGGCGAGGGTTCCGGCGCCGGAGAGGCAGTCCAGATATCGGCGGCCGTCGGCGCCTTCGATGGTCAGTCCCCGGGCTCGCACGGGCACGATGGGCAGGGCCCGTGCGTAGGTGCGCGCCGCGGATTCACGCGCCGACTGGCGCCTGAGGATCCCCTCGTGCACACCGCGCGCTCCCCCGTTCGCGCCTTCAGCCACCGACTCGGTCACGGCCACGGCTCGCTGTCCTCCCCGCTGTCCAGAGGCGATTTGATCCGCGGGGACCGGGCACAGGCAGCAGGCCCCGCACCGCTACCAACCTCGGACGGGCCTGCGGGTTACGGGTTGCCTCGAGATCCGTGCGCTGACAGGACCGTCGCCGTTCCGGTCCGTCCGAAGGCGGAGGCGCGAAGGCGCGTCAGAACAGGTCGGCTCGGCGAACCCAAGCGCGGCTCGGGTCAGGGCTGTGGGCGGGCAGGAGGAAGGACAACGACTCGTGGGATGGGCTGTTCAGGCCGGCCGTGCGGGCGACATGGGCTGCCAGGAGGATGCCGGCGGCTCCGGTGGCCAGGTCCATGGAGAGGTGCTGCAGGCTGTCGAGGGCGAAGGCGGTGGTGCCTTGATACGGGACGGCGTGGGGGGCGAGTCGATGCAGGTGCGCATGGGAGCCGGAGGGGTCGTCGAGGTGGGCGAGGGTGTACGCGTGTCCCGCATGGCCGGTGAACAGCCCGGGGGAGGGCAGGAGTTCGGTGTCGAGGCCGGCCCGGATGCGATCGCGGGCCGAGGCGAAGGCGGGGTGGCTCGCGAACCTGAGGTAGGCGTGGAGGGCGAGGGCGATGCCCGCGCTGCCGCGCTCCAGTCCGCCGAGCCGGACGCGACCGTCGGTCACCTGGAGATGTCCCTCTGGCGAGGCTGTGCACTGGTCCAGGTCGCGGGTGAGGGCGAGCCGGGCGAGGTCGAGGTGTCGCTCGTCCGCGTCGGTGGCGGCGTCGGCGAAGAGCCGGGTGAAGAGCAGGGCCGGGCCCGACCAGCCGTGCATGAGTCCGGCATGCCGGGCGGGCGCGGGGGACGGTCCCGTCAGGCGTCGGCCCAGCTCGTCGGCGATCCGGGCGGCCGCGTCGGATTCGCCGAAGTGCCGCAGGACGAGGGCGATGCCGGACAGCCCGCCGAACAGGCCGGGTCCGCAGCCGTCCAGGTCGATGGTGTGGAGGCGTTCGAGGGTGGCGCGGGCCTCGTCGGGCCTGCCGAGCGTCTTCAGGACCCAAGCGACGCCGGCGAGGCCGTCGTACAGGCCGGGGCGTGGGTGGCGCAGGCGGCTGACTCGGGTGACCAGCCACTCGGTCCACGCCTCGAACGCGGGGATGCCGGCGTGGTGTCCGGTGGTGTGCAGGGCGTGCAGAACACCGGCGGCACCGAAGGCGAGGGCGGCTCCCTGGCCGTCGAACTGGCGGACGTCACCGGGAAAGAGCCGGTCGGTGCGGTGCGGTGTGGCGCTGTGCACGATGCCGTCGCGCAGGGAGTCCAGGACGAGATCCCATGGCGCCGCCGGGTCGGCGCCCTCGGGCGCGTCACCGGTCGGCCAGGGCGCCACGGGCCTGGCGGGGCCGGTGGGCGCGGTGGGGGTGGTGGGGGTGTTCGTGGGCGGCGGTGGCGTGAGGGCTGTGCGGATGCGCTCGGTGACCTCCGGCGGCAGCGGGAAGCGTTTCCGGGCCCAGGTGAGGAGTTGGTCCGTCTTGGCCGGGTCGAAGCGCAGGAGGGGGGTGAGCGGGCAGAACAGCGCGAGGCCCAGGCAGCCCAGTGCGTAGGTGTCGGCGGCGAAGCCGGTGCGGGCCCAGGGAGCCGAGAACCCGGGGGTGGTCAGGGACACGGGGGCGGTGTCGGTGACGGCATGAGCGGTCTCGAAGTCGATGACGCAGATGCTGCCGTCCTCGCGGAGCAGGACGTTGGCGGGTTTGAGGTCGCCGAGGACGATGCCGGACGAGTGGAGCCGGGCGACAGCCTCCTCGACGCGGCCGAGCACGTCGAGGGCCCACCGGGTGTACGGGCCGACGGCGAGCGGGCCCGTGGTGCCGGGCGGTGCCGTACGGGCCGGATCGGCGGCCGGCCGCAGCAGCGGGTTGAGGCGGCCGATCGCCTCGTGCAGCGGCTCGCCGTCGACGTGTTCCCGGACCAGGAAGTGGTGCTCCCAATGAGTGGTCAGGGTGTGGACCCGCGGGACGCAGGCGAGGTGGGACAGGCGCTGGAGCACGGCGTGTTCGCGTCGCAGGCGCTGCACCGCGTCCGCGCCGTTGCGGTCCAGGCCCGCGTGCGGGCGGGCCTCGCGCAGGACGACCGTGCGGCCGGTGGCGTGCTCGACGGCCCGGTAGACACCGCCGCCGTTGGAGAAGTGCAGGGCCTTCTTCACCGTGTAGGGGAAGGGGTCCGCCCGGGTGCTGTCGCGCGTCGTCCGCAGCTGGTCGGCGAGGAAGGAGGGCATGGGGGCCCAGTCCGGGATGGTGAAGGACGGGCGGCGCCGATCGGGTACCGGCCGGCCGTCGGGCCGTGTCATGGCCGGCACCCAGTCCCCCTCGGGCGAGAAACAGTAGGCCGCCTCGAAGGCGCCGTAGCGGACGTAGAGCGGCCCCTCGCCCCAGCGCAGGTCGCTGAGGACGTACGGGCCCCGTACGTCCTTCAGGAGGGCGGTGAGTTCTTCGAGCGTGTGGTGCAGGACCAGGTCGCCCTCGGGGTAGAGCGTGAGGAGCTTGCCGCCGGCGGACCGGTCTGCCTGTTTGGCGTTCCGGTGGGTCAGCAGGGCGCCGCTGCGCAGGAACTTGAAGGGGATGACGCGTTCGACGCAGTACGTCCATGTGGTGTCGACGGTGCGGGAGGCGTCCTCGCTCCGGGCGGACACGTGCACCTTCCAGCCCTGTGCGGGTCGATGGCCCGAGGTGGGCAGCAGGTTGATCCAGCCACCGTGTTCGACTCGGCGCCAGCCTTCAGGGGTGTGCCGCAGGCCCGCCGGAAAGCGGCTGTCGGTGTCGGTCAGGTGGTCCGGCGCTTCGGTGAAGACCGGGCCGGTCGTGGTGTCAGGGGGTGGACGCACAGCATTGCCCTTCGGCTGTGGCACGAACGGGTTCTCGCGGGCGGGCCGGCGCGGGTGCCGGGGCCTTCACGACGCGTCCCGCTGCGGGCCGCAAGGGGCCCGCAGCGGTCTCAGCTCGACTTGTTGCGGCCCGGTCTCACTCCGCGCCGATGCTGCTGTGGGCGCTGTTGGCGCACGGCCATGCAGCGGGTGCCTCCTCTTCCAGCTCCTGGAGCTCGAGGATCTCCTGCATCGTCATCACCCCCTCTCCGTACCGCCGACGGGCCATGTGTGGGGACGATTCGGGCGTCCCGTCTCACAGGCCCGCGCGACGAGGCCGGTCTCACTCCGCGCCGCGTGCGCTCTCGTAGCTGTTGGCGCACGGCCATGCAGCGGGTGCCTCCTCTTCCAGCTCCTGGAGCTCGAGGATCTCCTGCATCGTCATCACCTCCTCTCGGTGTCGCCGACGGAGCGGGTGGGCCGCGTGTCGAGGAACGGCAGCGGGTGCTGCCCCCGTTTCTCGAACGCGGAGTCGAGGGCGAGCAGGACGCCGGCCGACCCCGTCGCCAGGTCGGCCGAGAGCCTGTTCTTGCGGTGGCCGGGGAAGGCCAGCCGGCCCCGGTGGCTTCGGGCGTGCCAGGCCAGGCGGCGGATCTGGGCCCGGATGACCGGCACGTCGGCGGGATCGTCGAGCGCGGCGAGTGTGGCGATCGTCCCCGCCCGGCCGCGCAGCAGTCCGCTGTTGCGGATGTGGACGCCGGCGGCGGTGCGCCGCAGTGCGGTCAGCAGCGCTGCCTTGTCGGGGTCGGAGCGCAGCCGGACCTGGTCGCGGACCACGGTGGCCAGGCCCAGGCTTCCTCCGTGCAGGTACGGCAGGTTGTGCCGGCCGGCGAGCACGACCGCGCCGTCGGGCAGGGTGGTGCAGCGGCCGATGTCGTGCGCGATGACGCGCTCGGACAGGGCGAGGAAGCGACTGTGGTCCCACCCCTCGATCTCGTGCAGGTCCCGCCCCTCCATCTCGTGAAGGTCCGCCCCCTCCATCTCGTGGAGGTGCAGGAACAGCAGGGCCACACCGGTCGGGCCGTGCAGCAGGCCTCGGGGATCCGGCCGTCCGGGGCGGGCGGAAGGGGGTTTCGGTACGTACGCCCGGGCCAGCACGTCGGCCATCCGCAGCGCCTCCGTGCGGTACGCCTCGGTGCCGGTGACGCGGGCGAAGTGCAGCAGTGTCAGTGCCGCGCCGGTGAGTCCCTCCGTCAGGTCGGGACTGTCCGGGTCGGGTGGCGGGCAGCGCTCCAGTACCGCGAGGGCGGCGTCGCGGTGGCCGAGCAGGTCGAGCGTGAGGGCTACGCCGTGCAGTCCGTCGTAGAGCCCCGGCCGGGCGACGGACGTGCGCTCGGCTGCCTCCTGCAACCAGGTGACGTACTCGGGCGGTACGGAAGCACCCACCCGGTGCAGGGCGTACAGGACGCCTGCGGCGCCGTATCCGAAGCCGTACCCGCCCAGCGCGGCGCGTCCGGTCGGCGTGGCGGGGAACAGCCTGTCGGGGCGGTCGGGCGTGGCCATGGCGTGGATGCCGTCGATGAGGGACTGCCGCACCACGGGCCAGTCCAGCCGGTCCAGGGCTGCCACGGCGGAGTCCTCCAGCCACGGCGGGGCGTCCCCGTCCCGTCGTGCGGTGAGCGCCGGCAGCAGCCCGGCGCAGCCGAACCGCTCCGGCACGGGGAACAGCTCCTCCACGGCCCTGACCAGCGAGGGTGCCGTCGCCGGGCCGGACCACGGCGCCAGGCAGAACAGGTGCAGCGTCAGCCGGGCGAGGAGATGGGCCATGGCCTCCTCCGGTCCGAGCCCGTCCGGGACGCCCGCGTCACGGTCACCGCTGCCGGCCGCGCGGCTGTCGTCGGCATCCGCCAAGGCCCGGATGCCGACGAGCGCGATCCCGCCCGAGTCCCGCACCACGATGTTCTTGGGGTCCAGGCCGGTCAGACGCACACCGCGATCGAGGCAGGACCGCAGCGCCCGCTCGACCTCCTCGACGGCTCCCAGGGCCCACGCCGTGTACGCGGCCGCCTCCGGACCGGTCCGCCGGTCCACGGTGAGCGGCATGCGTGCTCCGGCCGTCTCCTGCAACGACGGGCCCTCGATGTGGTCGACGGCGAGAAAGCGATGTTCCCCCCAGGTGCTCAGCTGCCGCAGCCCGGGCACGCACGAAAGCCCGGCCAGCCGCGTCAGCAGCTTGCCCGTCCGGTCGAGGCGGGTGACCGCGTCCTGCCCGTACCGGTCAACGCCCGCGTGCGGACGCGCTTCGCGCAGGACGACCTGCCTGCCGGTGTGCCGTTCGGTCGCCAGGTAGGTGCCACCGCCGTTGCGCATCGCCAGCGCCCGGCGCACCCGATAGGGGAACGTGCCGCCCGTCGTGTGGTGCAGGGCGTCCTGGTCGGGTTTCAGTGCCGCGGGCAGTTCCACCCAGTCCGGCAGGGCGAAGACGGTGCCTCGGGTGTCGGTCACGAGGGATCCGTCGGGCCGGGCGAGCGCGGTCAGCCCGTCGTCTGCGCTCCGGGGGCACGGGTGCGGGCGGGTGCTCGTGTAGCGCACATGCACGGGAGTTGTCCCGTGTCGAAGGGCGGGCAGGATCCGAGGTCCCTGCGCGCCCTCGAACAGGACCGACAGTTCGGACACGATGCCGGTCAGCCGGTCCTCGTCCTGCGGGTGCAGCATCGCCATGACGCCGCTGGTGAGCCGGTCGGCCTCCTCTGCGTTCAGCGCCTGCGCGGCGGCGGCACTTCGTACGATCGCGAACGGCAGCGAGCGGGCCACGCAGTAGTGCCAGACGGTCTCGGCCACCGACTCCGCCCCCGCGGGAGTCGAGGAGAGCTCGATCCGCCAGCCCTGCTCCGGTGGCCGCGTCCCCGGTGGCGTCCACCGCACCCACCAGCCGGCCGGGGACCGCGTCCACCCGGTCGGTGGCTCGCGCCGGGCGGCGGCGAACCAGCTCCCCGCGTCCGGCAGCCGTTCCGGAAACTCGTAGAAGTCCGGGTCCGCCAGGCAGAACCGGTCGTAGTCGCGCGGCGACAGCACGGCAGCCTCCCCCGGTCGCTCAGGCGGTGCGCTGCGGCAGGGACGGGCCGGGCAGGCCGACGAACTCGGGCGGATCGAGACGGACCGATCGCCGGGCGATCCGCGCGCGTACGTCGTCCGAGCCGAAGTGCAGATCGAGCGTGCGCACGGCCTCGCCCCACTCCCTCCGGGTGCGGACGCCCGTCAGCACCGACAGGACGAAGGGGTCGTCCCAGCGGGCGACCGAGCGCTGCCAGACCTCGGCGGGCGGCTCGTCCAGCAGGTTGCCGACGGTGCCTTCGTAGACGGGGATACCCCGCACCTCCCCGTCGGGTTCGAGCAGCATCAGCGGAATCCGCTCCCGGTGCGTCGGCTGGTCCGGCCGCATCATCAGATCCAGGTTGTCCAGGGTGAAGACCTGCACCGAGTCGGGCGCCAGCTCCCGCAGCCGCGCACGGGTGCGCTCGTCGGTCAGCTGAGCGGCCTGTGCCTCCTCCAGGAGTTCGTGCTCCGCGAACTCGCGGCGGCTGGCGAGTCCTTCGGGCACGACGGCGTTGAAGGACAGGAAGCACAGACGGGGGAACCGCGGCGCGATCTCGGTGGCGAACCGCTCCAGCTGCCCGAAGTTGGTCCGTACGACGACACAGTCCGTGCCGAACCACAGTCGCGGCCCTCCCCGGGCGGCTCGCTCGGCGGCGAGGTCGTCGAGCATTCCGAGCGTCTTCATGACGCGGGCGAAGGACCCCGCCCGCCCGCGGATCCGGTCGTGCACCTCCGCGGTGGCGCCGTCGAGGCTGACCAGCACCTCGTCGAAGGTTTCCGCGACCTCCCCGATCAGCCTCCGGTTCGTCACCCACCCACTGGTGTTGATCGACGTACGGATCCCGGCCTCCTTCAGCAGCCGCGCCGGCTCCGCGATGCGGGGCACGAGCATCGGCTCACCTCCGGAGAACGCCACGACCCGGGGCCCCAGCGAGACGAGCGCCTCCGCGAGCCGCAGCATGTCCGCGTGCCCGAGCTGCCGCGACGGCCGTCGCCCCGACTCGGAGTAGCAGTGCGAGCAGCGCAGGGGACACGCGTAGGTGAGATCCCACACGACGACTTCGGGCCCTGGAATGCGGCGCGTGGCCGTCGGCTCCTGCGTCTGCTGTCCGGTGACACTCATAGGCGGCTGCTCCTGACGGAAGGGCGGCTCAGGGCGTCTGGCCGGCGCGGACCGTGCCTGCGGAAGACCGTGGCACGGCCGGCTGCGAGCGGCCCAGCAACGGTCCGCTGAGCGGACCCGCACGGCGGCGGGGCGGACCGGCCCGGTGGCGGGGCGGACCGGCCCGGTGGCGGGGAGATCTCCGTAATTGCCGACACAGCCCAATTGACGTTCACTACAATGGAATTGACCGATATGCGGAACTGACCACTCCGCCGGACGGACAGCAGCGACGGGGGAACAGCCATGCCCGATGGCCCTCAGCCCGCACCGGAACCAGCGCACTGCCCGCACCGTCACCGCACCACACCCACCTCAGCCGGACGCGGCGTCCTGGAGGGCGCCTTCCTCCTCCTGGAGGAACTGACCCGGTCCGGCGAATCAGGACTGACCCAACTGGCCTCGCGCACCGACCTGCCCAAGGCCACCGCCCACCGGCTCCTCGACCAGCTCGTCGCGCTCGGCGCGGTCCACCGTCACGCGGGCCGCTACCGCATGGGCGCGCGGACCTTCCGCTTCGGCCAGGCGTGGCAGCCCGCTCCCCTGCTGCGCTCGGCCGCCGCCCAGCCCCTGCGCGGGCTCGCAGCGGCCTGCCGGGGCAGCGTGAGCATGGCGGCGCGGGAGTCGGACAACGTCCTCGTCGTCGGCGGTATGCAGGGCGAGGCCGACGAGGTCTTCCCCCTCCGCGCCGGCGTGGTCCTGCCGCCCGCCAGCGCGGCCGAGATCGCCCTCAACGGCACCCACCAGGGCGAGGTGGCGTACGACTACGAAGCAGCCTGTGCCCCGTTGTGCTGTGTGGCAGCGCCCGTCCGCACCCCCGCGGGAGCGGTCGTCGCCGCCGTGGCCGTCGTCGTGCTCACCGAGAACCGCCACCTGCTCCCTTCCCTGGCCGAAGCCACCCGCCGCACCGCGGACCTCGTCAGCTCCAACCTCGCGCGCGTACCGGCGGCCCACCGCACCCTGCACTCCCTGACGGTGCGTCACCCAGGACGGGAGGAAGCCGATATCAGCCGTCGGACGTCGATGGCCAGGGCGGACAGCTCGTAGCGAAACCGTTGCCGTCCCGTCGGAACTCCCCCACGGCGACCGCATAGTGTGTGGTCCCGTTCTCAGAGGTCCGTGAGACCGCCATGAACTCCCCATGAGTTCATGGCCGGTGTCGGGGACCCAAGCGCCTAGTTCCTTCACAGCAGGGGGAGTCACGAGCATGCGATCCATACGGCCGTCGTTCACCGTTCGCCGAGGGAGGGGTGCGTCCCGCAGAACCTCCCCCGTGCTGGCGACGGTCGCCCTCGTCTCGGCGCTGGCCCTGACCGCCACCGCCTGCAACGGCGACGGTGACGACAACGCCAACGGCCGGCCGACCGCCAGCGCGACGGCGGACGGGCCCGGAGACGGAAAGATCCAGATCCCGGACGACATCAAGGACAAGCTCAAAGAGCACGGGATCGACATCGACAAGTGGAAGAACGGCGCCTGGAAGAACTGGAACAAGGACGACTGGCTGCGCGAGGCCAACGACTTCATCAACCCGATCATCAAGGGCCTGTGGGACCCGGGCCGGATGCGGGACGCCAACGACCCGGACAAGGGTGTCGACGACAACGACATCTCCGGTGACCAGGGGGTGACCGACCCGACACCGGCGCCGGTGAAGGCGCAGGCGGTCAAGGCGCCGTACCACACCAACGCGGCCACCTCGGGCAAGCTGCTCTTCGACTCGCCCGAGGGCCACATGGTCTGCTCGGCGACGGTCGTGGCGGACCCGGCGCACCCGGGCAAGTCCAACCTCGTCTGGACGGCGGGCCACTGTGTGCACGCCGGCAAGAGCGGCGGCTGGTACCGCAACCTCGCCTTCGTGCCGTCGTACAACAACGCGGGCAAGTCGGTCGACCAGCTGCAGAACGCCACCCGGGACGAGATCGCGCCGTACGGCGTCTGGTGGGCCGACGCGGCGAAGACGTCCCAGCAGTGGATCGACCAGGGCGGTGAGACCGGCGGCAACGGAGCCTCGTACGACTTCGCCGTGATCCATGTGACGCCGGAGCAGGGCAACGTCGGCAAGTCGCTGGAGGAGACGGTCGGCGGCGCGCTGCCGGTGAACTTCAACGCCCCGGCCGTGCCGAAGGTCAAGAGCATCACGGCGACCGGCTACCCGGCGGCACCCCCGTACGACGGTCAGCTGGCGTACCAGTGCCAGGACAAGCCGGGACGGCTGTCGATCGAGAAGTCGGACCCGACGATGTACCGGATCGGCTGCACGATGACCGGTGGCTCCTCCGGCGGCGGCTGGGTGGAGACGGGCCCGGACGGCAAGCCGGCGCTGGTCTCCAACACGTCCATCGGCCCGGTGACATCGGGCTGGCTGGCGGGCCCGCGCCTGGGTGAGGTGGCCAAGGGCGTGTACGAGTCGGTCAGCAAGAAGTTCGCCGGGCAGTAGCGGCCGCCCGGACAGCCCGCGCACGGACGGCGGCGAGATCTCTCACGGGAACCTTCACCCTCTCGCCGCCGTCCGTCCCCAATCGCCCGGGCATAGTGGGGTGTCACCAGTGGTTCAACGGGGGTAATCGCACCATGCGTTCCGCACGTACGTCCTCGACGCGCCGGCGTCGTACCGTCCTCGCCGCGGCCGGGCTCGTCGCCGCCCTGGCGCTCACCGCCACGGCCTGCAATGGTTCCGACGAGAAGGCGGACGGCCAGGCCGGCGCCGGTGCTTCGCAGTCCGCCGGCGACGGCGACAAGATCGAGATCCCGGCCGACATCGCGAACCGGCTCAAGAAGCACGGTATCGATGTCGACCAGTGGAAGAACGGCGGCTGGAAGAACTGGGACAAGGACAAGTGGCTCAGTGAGGCCAAGGACTTCGTCAACCCGGTGATCCAGGGTCTGTGGAAGCCGGAGCGGATGAAGTCCGCCAAGGAGGCCAACAAGACGCTGACCACCAAGGACGCCGCCGACCAGGGCGTCAGCGATCCGGAGCCGCGGCCCGTGCAGGCCGAGGCGGAGAAGACGCCGTACCACCGGAACGCGGCCCCCGTGGGCAAGGTCTTCTTCGACTCGCCCGAGGGTTCGATGGTCTGCTCCGGCACGGTGATCAAGGACGTCAACCACCCGGGCAAGTCCAACCTGGTGTGGACGGCGGGCCACTGCGTGCACGCCGGCGAGAACGGCGGCTGGTACCGCAACATCGCCTTCGTGCCGTCGTACAACGACCTCGGCAAGCCGGAGTCGGAGCTGGCGAACGCGACGGCCTCGCAGGTCGCCCCGTACGGCACCTGGTGGGCGGACTGGGCCTCGACCTCGAACGAGTGGATCCAGGGCGGCTCCGAGACGGGCGGTGCGGGGGCGGCGTACGACTACGCGGTGCTGCACGTGAAGCCCGAGAACGGGGCGAAGTCGCTGGAGGAGACCGTCGGGGCGGCCCTCGACGTCGACTTCTCGGCGCCGTCCGCGACCGAGGTGGCGAGCATGGGCGCCTGGGGGTACCCGGCGGCGCCGCCCTACAACGGGCTGAAGATGTTCAAGTGCCTCGACCGGCCCGGCCGGCTGTCGCTGAACTCGTCGCTGCCGACGATGTACCGCATCGGCTGCACGATGACCGGCGGCTCCTCCGGTGGCGGCTGGTTCCGCGTGGTCGACGGCAAGACCGAGCTGGTGTCGAACACCTCCATCGGTCCGACCGACAACACCTGGCTGGCCGGCCCGCAGCTGGGCAAGGAGGCCGAGGCGCTCTACCAGAACATGAGCACGACCTACGGCGGTCGGTGACACCCACCGGGTGACAGCCACCGAATGACACCGAGCCGGCCCCGGCATGACGCATGACGAAGGCCCGCCGCCCCGACGGGGTGGCGGGCCTTTGCTCTGCAGAGGGTCAGGCCGCGGGCGCCGGCGCGTAGGGCGCCAGGTCCGCCGCGAGTTCCTCGTGCACCCGGACCTTGAGCAGGGTGCCCTCCGCGGTGTGCTCCTCGGAGATCACCTCGCCCTCGGTGTGGGCGCGGGCGACCAGCTTGCCGTGGGTGTACGGCACTAGCGCCTCGATCTCGACCGACGGCCGCGGCAGGTCGCGGTCGATCAGCGCGAGCAGCTCCTCGATGCCCTTGCCGGTGCGGGCCGAGACGGCGATGGAGCGCTTCTCGATCCGCAGCAGCCGCTGGAGCACCAGCGGGTCGGCCGCGTCGGCCTTGTTGATCACGACGATCTCGGGCACGTCGGTGGCGCCGACGTCCCGGATCACCTCGCGCACGGCGGCGAGCTGCTCCTCCGGCGCCGGGTGCGAGCCGTCCACCACGTGCAGGATCAGGTCGGAGTCGCCGACCTCCTCCATGGTGGAGCGGAACGCCTCGACCAGGTGGTGCGGCAGGTGCCGGACGAAGCCGACGGTGTCGGCCAGGGTGTACAGCCGGCCGCTCGGGGTCTCCGCGCGGCGGACGGTCGGGTCCAGGGTCGCGAACAGGGCGTTCTCGACCAGGACGCCTGCGCCCGTGAGGCGGTTGAGCAGGGAGGACTTGCCGGCGTTGGTGTAGCCCGCGATGGCGACGGACGGCACCTTGTGACGCCGGCGCTCCTGGCGCTTGATCTCGCGGCCGGTCTTCATGTCCGCGATCTCCCGGCGCATCTTCGCCATCTTCTCGCGGATCCGGCGCCGGTCTGTCTCGATCTTGGTCTCACCGGGACCACGCGTGGCCAGGCCGCCGCGACCGCCACCCATCTGGCGGGACAGCGACTGACCCCAGCCTCGGAGCCTCGGCAGCATGTACTGCATCTGCGCGAGCGCGACCTGCGCCTTGCCCTCTCGGGACTTGGCGTGCTGGGCGAAGATGTCCAGGATCAGGGCCGTACGGTCGATGACCTTGACCTTAACGACGTCCTCCAGCTGGATCAGCTGGCCCGGGCTCAGCTCACCGTCGCAGATGACGGTGTCCGCGCCCGTTTCGAGGACGATGTCGCGCAGCTCCAGCGCCTTGCCGGAGCCGATGTAGGTGGCCGCGTCGGGCTTGTCACGGCGCTGGATCACGCCGTCCAGCACGAGCGCGCCCGCGGTCTCCGCGAGGGCGGCCAGCTCCGCGAGGGAGTTGTCCGCGTCCTGGGCGGTTCCCGTGGTCCACACCCCGACGAGCACGACCCGCTCCAGGCGGAGCTGTCGGTACTCGACCTCGGTGACGTCCTCCAGCTCGGTGGAGAGACCCGCCACACGGCGCAGGGCCGCGCGCTCGGAGCGGTCGAACTGGTCGCCGTCCCGATCGCCGTCGATCTCGTAGCTCCAGGCGACGTCCTCTTCCATCAGGGCATCGGCCCGAAGACCCTCGGGATAGTCGTGCGCGAGGCGCTTGGTGTCCTGGGAAGGGGAAGAAGAGGAGGTCATTGGATCCTTACGTCGATGAGAGTGCCGTGACGGCGCCGATACGGCGGTCATCGGGAACAACGCACGAGTACCCCGGGAGATTCCCGTGTCCCGTGCCGCGCCGACCTGAAGATGGTCGCACGGCACGGCCCGTCTCGTCACCGCCTTATTTCCGGGCCCGCGCCGGGCTCCGGCCCTTGGCTCCCTTGGCTCCCTTGGCTCCCTTGGCTTCCTTGGGCGCTGCCGTGGGCTTCCAGTCCGGGTGGCCGGGCATCGGCGGGGTCTTCGCGCCGTACAGCCAGTCCTTGAAGAAGCCGTTCAGATCGCGTCCGGCGACATTCGAGGCGAGGCGGACGAAGTCGGCGGTGCCGGCGGTGGAGTCCCGGTGCTCCCGGACCCACGTCCGCTCCAGGCGCTCGAACGCCGACCGGCCGATCTCCTGACGCAGGGCGTACAGCACCAGTGCCGCGCCGTCGTAGATGTTGGGGCGGAAGATGCTGATCTTCTGGCCGGGTGCGGGCACCTTGGGCAGGGCGGGCGGCCCGCCGGCCTCACGCCAGCGGTCGGAGGCGCCGTAGGCGGACTTCATCCGGTCCTCCAGGGGCTTGTGCGCCTTCTCCTCCACGTAGAGAGCCTCGTACCAGGTGGCGTGCCCCTCGTTCAGCCAGACGTCGGACCAGGTGCGGGGGCTGACGCTGTCGCCGAACCACTGGTGGGACAGCTCGTGCACCATGATCGAATCGATGTACCACGCGGGATAGGCGGGCTCGCTGAACACGCCCTTCTCGAAGAGCGAGAGGGTCTGCGTCTCCAGTTCGAATCCGGTGGAGGCCTGGGCCATGAGCACGCCGTACGTCTCGAACGGGAACCGGCCGACCTTGCTCTCCATCCACGCGATCTGGTCGGGCGTCTTGGCGAGCCAGGGTTCGAGCGCCTTGCGGTCGCCGCTGGGCACGACGTCCCGGACCGGCAGTCCGTGCGGCCCCTCGCGGTGGACGACGGCGGAGCGGCCGATGGACACCTGGGCGAGTTCGGTGGCCATCGGGTGCTGGGTGCGGTAGGTCCAGGTGGTGGAGCCGCCGACCTTGTCCACCCCGGTCGGCACGCCGTTGGCGACGGCGGTGTAGGCGTTCGGGGCGGTGATCCGGAAGGTGAACATCGCCTTGTCGGACGGGTGGTCGTTGGACGGGAAGACCAGGTGGGCGGCGTCGGCCTGGTTCGCCATGGCAAGGCCGTCGGAGGTGCGCACCCAGCCGCCGTCCTGGTCCTTGCCGGGGACGGGCTCGCTGGTGTGCTGCACGGTGATCCGTGTCCAGCTGCCCTCGGGCAGGCGGCTCTCCGGCGTGATCACCAGGTCCTCGCCCGCGCTGGTGAAGGCGGCGGGGCGGCCATCAACCTGGACGGACCGGACGGTGCCGTGCGCGAAGTCGAGATTGATGCGGTCCAGGTCGGCGGTGGTCCAGGCGTTGATGGTCGTGACGGCCTGCAACGGCTTGTCGTTGCTGCCGGGATAGGTGAAGGACAGGTCGTACGACGCCACGTCGTATCCCGGGTTGCCCAGGTACGGGAAGAGCCGGTCGCCGACGCCCAGGGGCTCGGCCGCGCCGGTCGCGGCGAGGAGGCAGACGGAGACGGCGGAGGCGAGCAGGGCCGCCTTCCGGTGCCGGAGGATCCTGGGTCTGGGCCTGGGGCGGGAGTTGAGCACCATGCCCCACCGCTACCAGTACGCGGATGCGCCAGGGCGGCGACTCGCGCCCGGCCCACCCGAACGGGTCGGCCCGGGCGGCCTTCCGGACGGGATGCCTCAAGGTGCCGGCGCCTGGTGCTGGGCCCGGCTCACGTCGTACACGCCGGGCACGTCGCGCATGGCGCGCATGAGCGCCGGAAGGTGGGCCGCGTCGGGCAGTTGGAGGGTGTAGGTGTGGCGGACGCGCTGCTGGCTGGGCGGTTCGACGGTGGCGGAGACGATCTCGGCGCCCTGCAGGGCGATCGCCTCGGTGAGGTCGGCGAGCAGATGCGGGCGGCCGAACGATTCAGCGACCAGCGTGACCCGGCACTCGGTGGTGTCCCCCCAGCGCACGCCGATCTCCGCGCGCCCCCGGCTCTTCATGTGCGCCACCGCGGCACACTCCACGCGGTGCACGGTCACCACTCCCCCGCGTACGGCGAAGCCCGTGATCTCGTCGGGCGGTACGGGCGTACAGCACCCGGCGAGGCGTACGGCGGCCCCGGGCGGGTCCACCAGGACGTCGGCGCCGCGGGGGCGGGCGGCGGGGCCGGGGTGGGCGCCGTCGGTCCGGGCGGACCGGAGGGCCGCGCCGCTCGCCCCGGGCATGCCGTCGACCGCGCCCGCGCCGCTCCCCCCGGCCCTGCCGCTGTCCGTGCCGGCCGCGCTCCCGTCCGCGCCGTCGGTCCCGCTCTCCTCGCCTCCGCCCGGATGCGTCGCCAGCCACCGCTGGATGGCGATGCGGGCGGCCGGGGTGTGGGCGTGCTCCAGCCACTCGCGGGAGGGCTCGGAGGCCGGGTCCTGGCCCATGAGGAGCTGGACGGTGTCGCCGTCCCGAAGGACCGTGCTGAGGGTCGCCAGACGGCCGTTGACGCGCGCGCCGATGCAGGCGTGGGCGTCCTCGCCGTACTGCGCGTAGGCGGCGTCCACACAGGTCGCCCCCTCGGGCAGGCCCAGGGTGCCGCCGTCGGGCCGGAAGACGGTGATCTCGCGGTCCTGGGCGAGGTCCTCGCGCAGGGTGGACCAGAAGGTGTCGGGATCGGGCGCGGCCTCCTGCCAGTCCAGGAGGCGGGAGAGCCAGCCGGGGCGGGTGGGGTCGGCACGCTCGCCGTCGGCCGGGTCGTCGGAGCCGGGCGCGTACGGGTTGCCGAGGGCGACCACGCCGGCCTCGGCGACCTTGTGCATCTGGTGGGTGCGGATGAGGACTTCGGCGACCTGGCCGTCCGCGCGGGCGACGGCGGTGTGCAGCGACTGGTAGAGATTGAACTTCGGTACGGCGATGAAGTCCTTGAACTCCGAGACGACCGGCGTCAGACAGGTGTGCAGTTCGCCGAGGACGGCGTAGCAGTCCGCGTCCTCGTTCACCAGCACCAGGAGGCGGCCGAAGTCGGCGCCGCGCAGTTCGCCGCGCTTGCGGGCCACCCGGTGGACGGAGACGAAGTGGCGGGGGCGGATGAGGACTTCTGCCGGGATGTCGGCCTCGCGCAGCACCCCGCGCACCTCGTCGGCGATCTCCGCGAGGGGGTCGTCGGACCGGGCCGCGTTGGCGGCGATCAGTTCCCGGGTGTGTGCGTACTCCTCGGGATGGAGGATGGCGAAGACGAGGTCTTCCAGTTCGGTCTTCAGGGCCTGCACGCCGAGGCGTTCGGCGAGCGGGATGAGGACGTCGCGGGTGACCTTGGCGATCCGCGCCTGCTTCTCGGGGCGCATCACGCCGAGGGTGCGCATGTTGTGCAGGCGGTCGGCGAGTTTGATCGACATCACGCGCACGTCGCTGCCCGTGGCGACGAGCATCTTGCGGAAGGTCTCGGGCTCGGCGGCCGCGCCGTAGTCGACCTTCTCCAGTTTCGTGACGCCGTCGACCAGGTAACGCACCTCCTCGCCGAACTGTTCCCGCACCTGATCCAGCGTCACGTCGGTGTCCTCGACGGTGTCGTGGAGCAGAGAGGCCGTCAAGGTGGTGGTCTCCGCGCCGAGTTCGGCGAGGATCAGGGTCACGGCGAGCGGGTGGGTGATGTACGGCTCGCCGCTCTTGCGCATCTGGCCGCGGTGCGAGGACTCGGCCAGGACGTAGGCGCGGCGCAGGGGTTCGAGGTCCGCGTCGGAGTGGTGGGCGCGGTGCGCCTCGACGACATGGCTGATCGCGTCGGGCAGGCGGCCGCGGGCGGCCGGACCGAGCAGCGCGGCCCGGCCGAGCCGGCGCAGGTCGATCCGGGCCCGGGACTTCCTGCGGGCCGCTGCGGGCGCCGTGGGCGCTACCGGGCCAGGGGTCGCAGGGTTCGTGGCCTCCGCACTCATGGGCACCTCCGGCTCGTCAACCGGCGGACGGAGCCCAGGGCATGCGCGGCTCAGGGATGGCGACGTTCCCCCGTCCGTGCCGGTGCTTGATGCTACCGAGCCCACCACGCGCGACTGACCGCCTCTCGCCGAGCGTGAAACGGATCACCCATTCGAGCGATGACGAGGAGGTTTAGAGTTTGCGCCACCTGCCCTGCAGTCGGCCGCGATTTCGAACGGTCCCGGCCGCCGGAAAGCGCCGAACCCGGCGTCCGGAACCGCTCTTTGCACGCTTTCCCCAGGTCAGCGGAGGGCGTTTTCCAGCCACTCGGCGTCGATCTCGCCCTCGGCGACGATCACGGCGGGTCCGGTCATCTCGATCTCGCCGTCGGGCCGCTCGGTGATGACCAGGCGCCCGCCGGGCACGTCCACGGTGTACGTCGCCGGCGTGCCGGTGACGGCCGGGTCGGCGCCGTCGCGCCGGGCGGTGGCCACGGCGACCGCGCACGCGCCCGTGCCGCACGAGCGGGTCTCGCCGGAGCCGCGCTCGTGCACACGCATCGCGACGTGGCGGGGGCCGCGGTCGACCACGAACTCGACGTTCACCCCGTCCGGGTAGGCGGTCACGGGGCTGACCGGCGGCGCGCTGAACAGGGTGCCGGCGTGCGCGAGGTCCTCGACGAAGGCGACGGCGTGCGGATTGCCCATGTTCACGTTGCGCGCGGGCCAGCTGCGCTCGTCGACGCTCACCGTGACGTCCCCTTCGGGCAGGCGGGCGCGGCCCATGCCGATGGTGACGTCCCCGTCCTTCGCGATGTGGACGGTCTTCACGCCCGCGCGCGTGGCGATCGCAAGGTCCCCGGCGACCACGTGTCCGGCGTGCTGGAGGTAGCGGGCGAACACACGGGTGCCGTTGCCGCACATCTCCGCGATCGAGCCGTCGCCGTTGCGGTAGTCCATGAACCACTCCGCGTCGGCGGCCATCTCCCTGGCCTCCGGGTGCGCTGCGGACCGCACGACGTGCAGCACCCCGTCGCCGCCGATGCCGGCACGGCGGTCGCACAGGGCGGCGACGGCGGCCGGCGTGAGGTCGAGGGCGTTCTCGGGGTCCGGAAGGATCACGAAGTCGTTCTCGGTGCCGTGACCCTTGAGGAAGGGGATGCGCGTGCGCGTGCTCATTCCTCGATCGTAAGGGAACGCTCCGCCGGGGGGCCGATGTGAGGTGCCGGTGCTGGAGGGCCGATGTGAGGTGCTGGTCGGTGGTGCCGGTCGGTGGAACGGTGCGGGTCGAAGGGACGCTGGTCGCGCCCATGCGGCGGAGCCGCATATCGATACGGACCCGCGCCCCTTTGGGCGCTCCAGCTCGAGGTGCGTCAGCGCAGGCGGGCTACCCGCCAGATGGCCAGAACGACCACCACGGCCACCAGCAGCACGTACCCGAGCACCACCCGCCAGTCCGGGCGGCGGCCCGAGCCGCGTGCGGGCAGGCCCGGCCAGGTGTAGCCCACGCGGCGGGCGGCCATCATGCCCCAGCCCGCGGCACAGGAGCAGATCAGCAGGCCCAGCATGGCGATCACCGCTCCGCTGTCGCCGAAGTCGAAGGCGAGCGGGAAGGCGAACATCAGAGAGCCGCCGGCGGCCAGGGCCACGATGGGCGCGAGCTGCCAGATGCGCAGCCGCCGCTGCGGGCGCAGCTCGACCTCGACCTCCGGACCGCCCGTGTACATCTCCTCGGGCGTCGGCCCGTCGGCGGTCACGCCGTCCACGGTCTCGTCGGGCCCGTCGTCGGTCAGGGCGGTCAGACGGTCCTCACCCTGTTCCGTTTCGGCACCGTCGCTGGTGACGTGCTCGGCACTTTGTGCGGTGTCGCGAGGGCCGGCCTCCATCGCCACGCGCCCTCCCAACTAGGACTCCACTTGGTCGATCGAAGCTCGATGATGGCACGGCACCGGAGGCCGCGTTGACCGGCGGCGCATCCCGATGCCATGACGTGATCAGGCTGTGACCGGTCGTTCGACCAACGCCAGAGCCAGCCGCGGAAGTTCCGCGCGGTCCGCCACGGCCCCGCTCAGCCAGTGCACGCGGGGGTCGCGCCGGAACCATGAATCCTGGCGGCGCGCGAAGCGCTTGGTGGCCCGCACGGTCTCGGCCCGCGCTTCCGCTTCGGTGCATTCCCCGGCGAGCGCGGCGAGCACCTGCTGGTAGCCCAGCGCACGCGACGCCGTGCGCCCCTCGCGCAGCCCCTGCGCCTCCAGGGCGCGCACCTCGTCCACGAGCCCCGCCTCCCACATCCGGTCGACGCGGCGCGCGATGCGCTCGTCCAGCTCGGGGCGGGCGACGTCGACACCGATCTGGACGGTGTCGTACACGGAGTCGTGGCCTGGAAGGTTGGCGGTGAAGGGCTGCCCGGTGATCTCGATCACTTCCAGGGCGCGGACGATACGGCGGCCGTTGCTGGGCAGGATCGCACGGGCGGCCTCGGGGTCGGCGGCGGCCAGGCGGGCGTGCAGCGCGCCGGAGCCGCGCAGTGCCAGCTCCTCCTCCAGGCGGGCCCGGACCTCGGGGTCGGTGCCGGGGAACTCCAGGTTGTCGACGGCTCCGCGGATGTACAGGCCGGAGCCGCCGACCAGGATCGGCCAGCGGCCCTCGGCGAGCAGGGCGTCGATCCGGGCGCGGGCCAGTTTCTGGTACTCGGCGACGGAGGCGGTGACCGTGACGTCCCAGATGTCCAGCAGGTGGTGCGGGACGCCGGCGCGCTCCTCGGGCGTCAGCTTGGCGGTGCCGATGTCCATCCCTCGGTAGAGCTGCATGGAGTCGGCGTTGACGACCTCGCCACCGAGTCGTTGGGCCAGGAAGACGCCTAGATCGGACTTTCCGGCCGCTGTGGGTCCGACGACGGCGATGACACGGGGGGCGAGGGGTGCACTGCTCACCGCACCAGTCTCGCAAACCTCCCGGCCACGCCTCGAACGAGTTACGTGACGGCGCGCATTCCGGGTCGTTGCACCGAGGTGCCGCCCGCCGGTTGCCGGAGGCGCTGACCCGGGTGGCGCAAACGGACGCACCGTTCGGCGCGGGATTTCGCTCGCACGAGTAACGTATGGAGTGGATATGGGCGTTTTTGCACGGCTCCTCGGTAGGTCGAAGGCGACGCAGGAGGAGGCGGCGGCCGCCGCACCGCAGTCCGACACCGAGTCGGCAGCGGCCGAGGCGGCGGAAGCGGCTGAGGCAGCGGAGGCCAAGGGGACGGTCGAGGACGGGCGCGAAGGTACGGCGACGGAGTCGGAGACCGCCGGGACCGACGCGGCCGAGGGCGCCGAGATCCCCAAGCAGCAGTCCGCGGACGAAGCCGCGGACAGCGAGGCCGGTGAGGGCGCCCGCACGTGACTGTCCCCGTGAGGGAAGGTGGATCATGGGTCTCTTGGACAATGTGAAGGCCAAGCTCGCTCCGGCCAAGGACAAGGTGTCGGACCTCGCGCAGAAGCACGGCGACAAGGTCCAGCACGGCATCGACAAGGCCGCCAAGGCGGTGGACGAGCGGACCAAGGGCAAGTACAGCGACAAGATCCACGCCGGTACGGACAAGGCGAAGGGGGCGATGGATCGCCTCGCGCACAAGGAGGGTCCGCGGGCCGACGACGCCACGACCCCCACCCGGCCGGAGGACCCGCCGCCGGCTTCCTGAACGGCACGCAGATCGGCGGACGGCCGCGGAGCACCAGGGCTCCCGGCCGTCCGCCGTTTCCCGTCCGGCCGCGCTTCACTGCCGTGGCCGCACCAGCCGTTGCGGCTCCGGCTAGGACCACGTGGCGACCAGGTAGCCGACGCCGTACGGGGCGTCGTCGTAGAGCAGTGCGCCGCTCAGGCCCGCGCCCTCGGCCGCCCCGGCGAGGACCTGCCAGGAGGCGCGGCCGGAGGCCTTCAGCTCGTACGCCAGGTCGGCGTCCAGCGCCTCGACGGCCGCCACGTCCGCCGCCCCCAGCGCACGCGCGACCTCGGCGTCGAAGGGCGCCGCCCGCTCGTCCAGGTAGCCGGGCGCCTTGAGCGTGCGGCACGCGCTGGCGTCGCCCATCACCAGCAACGCGACCCGCCCGGCCCGCGCGCCGATCTCCCTTCCGGCTTCGATGCACCGCTCGGGCGCGAGCGGTTCCCCGACTCCGAGTCCCTCGATCGGGGCATCCGCCCAGCCGGTGCGCTCCAGCAGCCAGGCGCCGACGGCCAGTGACGGAGGCAGTTCGCGCTCGGGGACGGCGTCCGTGGCGGGTCCCAGCCGTACGTCCAGGTCGACACCGAAGCCGCGGAAGGAGCCCGGGGTGCCCTGCGGGTAGCGGCCGCCCCCGCTCTGCCCGGCGGGCCCGACGACCACCAGCACGTCGGGGCGGGCGGCGGCGAGCACGCCGAGCGCGTCGGTGCACGCCGCGCGCGCGGCGTCCATTTCGGGTGCGGCACCCGCGGCGACCTCGGGGACGAGCAGTGGAGGGCAGGGGCAGACTGCGGCGGCGACAAGCATGATCGGCAGCGTAACGCCGTACGCAGGCCGAGTCAGTCCTCGATGAGCACGTCCGTCAGATCGATCAACGTGAGGACGAGGATGACCAGCGTGCCGTCGCTGATCACGTACTCGATGAAGAGGTTGCGTGACAGAGCGATCGCACGCGTGGCCTCGTCGCCGCGGACGGGGTGGGAGAGCTTGTGCCGCGGGTCGGTCACCAGTATGGCCAGGCCGCGCTCCAGCACGTCACGCCGGTCGGCGGGCAGGCTGTCTCGGACCTGGGCGGCCTCTTCGGTGAACGCGACTCGGTACGGCAACATGCAAAGCTCCTTTCCACCCGCATTGCGGCAGGCCCTCAGTCGCAGCCGCAGGCGCTTCCCGTCGCGGCCGGCAGCGGGGCCGGTACGCCGATCTTCGGCAGGCCCAGCATCACGCCCGCCGGCTTGGCGGCCTCCGCCGCGTTGCGCTTCTCCCAGGCGTCACCCGCGGGGGTGCGGCGCACGTCGAGGACGGAGCCCTCGGCGAGGAGGTGGTGCGGGGCGGCGTAGGTGATCTCGACGGTCACCACATCGCCGGGGCGGACCTCCTGCTCCGGCTTGGTGAAGTGGACGAGCCGGTTGTCGGGGGCACGGCCGGAGAGGCGGTGGGTGGCGCCGTCCTTGCGTCCCTCGCCCTCGGCAACCATCAGCTCGAGCGTGCGGCCGACCTGCTTCTTGTTCTCCTCCCAGGAGATCTCCTCCTGGAGGGCGACGAGACGCTCGTAGCGCGCCTGGACGACCTCCTTGGGGATCTGGTTCTCCATGGTGGCGGCCGGGGTGCCGGGTCGCTTGGAGTACTGGAAGGTGAAGGCCTGCGCGAACCGTGCCTCACGGACGACGTGGAGGGTCTCCTCGAAGTCCTCCTCCGTCTCGCCCGGGAAGCCCACGATGATGTCGGTGGTGATCGCGGCGTGCGGGATGGCGGCCCGCACCTTCTCGATGATCCCGAGGTAGCGCTCCTGCCGGTACGACCGGCGCATCGCCTTCAGGACCGTGTCCGAGCCGGACTGCAGCGGCATGTGCAGCTGCGGCATGACGTTCGGCGTCTCGGCCATGGCGGCGATGACGTCGTCGGTGAAGTCACGGGGATGCGGGGACGTGAACCGCACCCGCTCCAGGCCCTCGATGTTCCCGCAGGCGCGCAGCAGCTTGCTGAAGGCCTCACGGTCGCCGATGTCGGAGCCGTAGGCGTTGACGTTCTGCCCGAGCAGCGTGATCTCGGAGACGCCCTCGTCGACCAGCGCCTCGACCTCGGCGAGGATGTCGCCGGGGCGGCGGTCCTTCTCCTTGCCGCGCAGGGCCGGGACGATGCAGAAGGTGCACGTGTTGTTGCAGCCGACGGAGATCGACACCCAGGCCGCGTAGGCGCTCTCGCGCCGCGTCGGCAGGGTGGACGGGAACGCCTCCAGTGACTCGGCGATCTCGACCTGAGCCTCTTCCTGCACGCGGGCGCGTTCCAGCAGGACCGGCAGCTTGCCGATGTTGTGCGTGCCGAAGACGACGTCCACCCAGGGCGCCTTCTTCACGATGGTGTCGCGGTCCTTCTGCGCGAGGCAGCCGCCGACCGCGATCTGCATACCGGGGCGGCTCGCCTTCCTCGGGGCGAGCCGGCCGAGGTTGCCGTAGAGCCGGTTGTCGGCGTTCTCACGCACCGCGCAGGTGTTGAACACGACGACGTCGGCGTCCCCGTCGGACCCCTCGGGCGCCCGCACGTACCCGGCCTCTTCGAGCAGCCCGGACAATCGCTCGGAGTCGTGGACGTTCATCTGGCACCCGTAGGTGCGCACTTCGTAGGTCTTGGGTGCTTGAACGTCCACTGCGGGGCTCCGGTCGCTGCTGGTCATGCGTCCAGAGTAGGCGGTTCCCGAGGAACGCAGGTCCAGCCCACTTCGCCGGCAGCCCGCCACCCGAGACCCCGCGGTGCACCGCCCGACCGCCGGTATCCGGTATCTGGTATCTGGGTATCCGACGCTGTTTGTGATGCCTTCCGCCGATGCCATCACGGGAGGCTTCAGTGCTTTCGCCGCGTGGCTGCCAACACGTGCATTCATCAGGGTGAGCCGATTAATACACTTCCGAGGGCGACATTCAGATGTCACCAAGTAGATCACCGGACAGACCTGCCGAGCGAAACTCGAACCGGCGACAGATAAGTCGCCGGCGGCATGAAGGGGACCGTGGACCGACACCTGGAAGCGCGGTGAAGAACATGGTGAAATTCACCCCCCGTCGGCCGAGCATCGAGTGGATGACGGGCCTGCCCTTCACCGACCGCGCTGGGGCGGAGCGAAGTCCTGCAAGACCTCCTGGCGCGGCACCTGCGCCGCCTGCGACTTCGCCGCGATCTGCCGGGACCGGCCCAGCGCCCCACAGCGCTTCCCAGCCACATCAGCCCGTTGGGGCGCGGTGTTCTGCCGTACCAGCGCCACGACCCCACCTCCACACCACCGACCCGGCCGGCAAGGTCTGTCCCGCATGACCTCAGCGAGACGCCCCATCGTGGAGTGCGCGACTCACGGAAAGACGGATTCATCGGCGCCGGACCGGAAAAAGACGCTGGACTATTTCGTCTCCGCGCTCGGTTTCACGGAGAAAGCCAGCGCGGAGGACACCGACCGCCACTCGTCGCTCCTGCGGCAGGCGGAAGTGACGGTGGTGGTCACCGACGGCCCGATCACCGAGCAATTCTGTGCCACGCACGGCGATGGCGTGGCAGACATAGGCTTCGGCTGCACCGACCCCGCCGCGGCCCTGGAGTCGGCGTTACGAGCGGCGCCAGCCCGGTGGCAGGCCATGCGGACAGTGTGACGGTGCCCGGCGTCGGCAGCGTGCGCCACACCCCGTGGCCGACGGCGAGGAGGGGGAGATCCACCTGGCCGGTGCTATCGCGGAGGGCTGTCTGGGGGCGCCGGAGCAGACGGCCGCCCGGTTCGCCCGCGGCGCCGACGGACGTGTCTGGTACGCCACAGGGGACCTCGCCGTGCGGGACGCCGACGAGACGCCGTGGTTCCGGGGCAGGGACGACGGTCAGGTGAAACTCCGCGGGATGCGGATCGAACTGGGCGAGATAGAAGCGCGGCTGCACGCGGCCCCTGAATCCGGAGGAAATGCAACTCGGACACGGCGAGACGGCCGCAGACACCGCCCGCGTCCTGTCGTCCTACCTCGACGCCATCACCGTACGGACTTTCGACCACGCCGCAGTGGAGCACATGGCCGACGCCGCGACGATCCCGGTCGTCAACGCCCTCACCAACACCCACCACCCGTGCCAGTCGCTGGCCGACCTTCTCGCTCTGCGCGAGCGGACCGCGTGCACCAGCGCCCCTCCTGTCGCCCGCTGAATCCCGCCCATCCTCTCGGTGCCGAACCGGTCGGCGGATGCCGATCGCTCGGCGTCACCTCGGGCGGCGCCCTCGTTCGCGCCGGGCCCATCCCGGCAGGCTGCTCAGAGGCGGTAGCTCGGCGGTACGGGCGGGACGTTGGACGATCTCTCCTGCTCGCGAGCCGGGGGTCACCACCATGTCTCCCCAGCGCTCGGGCAGCGGCCGGCCCTCGGTGCGGAATTCGGAGCGCAGGGCGGCGTGCAGTATCTCGAAGGCCTGGAGCGAGATGTGCGCCCAGTCGCCACTTGGGTGCTCCTTGTAGTGCAGTTCGGCCTGCCCGATGGCGGCCGGGCCGTAGCGGCGGCTGATCTGGTCGAGGAGATGGAACTCGATGGCCCAGCCCACCGGGAAGGCCAGCTCGGCCAGGGTGGACCGCCACGTCGCGTGCTCACCGCTGAGCGGCTGGCGGATGTCGGCCAGCTCGGGACGCAACAGGGAGAGCACCGGACGGGCCATGGCCTCCGTGGTCCGGCCGCCGGTGTAGTCGTCGTAGAAGCCCAGCACGTGGTGCAGGCCGGGATCGACCAGCAGGGGAGCGACCAGCCGGCAGACCTTGGTGGAGTCAAAACGCAGGTGGTCGCCGTCTATGAAGACCACGATGTCGCCGTCGCTCGCCCAGGTCCCCTTCCACATCACCGAGCCCTTGCCGGAATCGGGAATGTCGACGATCGGCTCAGCGGTTGCGAAGTCGATCACTCGTGCGCCGGCCCGCTGGGCCAACTTGGCCGTCTCGTCCGAGGATTCATGGTCGACGACCACCACCTCGTCAACCGCGCCGACCGAGACGAGGTCATCGACGATCGGTGCCACTACCCCTTCGATGGTGGTCCCGCAGTCACGGGCAGGAATGACGACGGAGATCCGGACCTGGCCACTCCGCTCGGTGTCCCCGTTCCATCGTGGATTGGCGGCCGCAACTCGCCTGGCAGCTGCGAGTGCCCGGGGGTGGTCCAGGTCGGTACCGAGGAAGGTTCTGATCGTCACTCTGTCGTCTCCTCTGGTCGTGATCCACGGTGAAGGGGAGCCGCACAGCCCGCAACCGGGGCACGGACCGGAGCCGCCGACCCGCTCGCAGCTCACCCGTGGTCGACATGCGCCGCCTCGCGGACAACCGAGTAAGGGTGCCGGCCCGTCGCACCGCTCCATGCGACCCTGCGTCACGAGCTGGAGACCTGCGGCATCCCCGACCGCGCACCGCGACCACCTGCTCGGGCGCGGCGGGTCTGTAGGAAGCTCAAGGGGCCTGTCCGTGGTGTTCGTCAACCTGCCGTTCGATGTCGGCGGCGGTGCGCACGACGGCGTCCATGGCGCGCTGGATGCGCAGCCGGTTGGCCGGTGACCACGGCGGTGTCGCGACGGAATCCACGGGTTCCGCGAGGAACCGGGCGTCGGCGGAGGCCGGGAGCTCAGCTGCCATGGTGCTCACCCAGGGGTGCCGACCAGGGACAGGAACTCGCTGCGCGAGCGGGCGTTGTCGCGGACTTGGCCCAGGAGGGCGGAGGTGACCGTAGTGCTGCCGAGGGACTGCACACCGCGCAGCGTCATGCAGGTGTGCTCTGCCTCGATGACCACGCCGACGCCCTTCGGGTGAAGCTGTTCGTCGAGCCATTGCGCGACCTGCATGGTCAGTCGCTCCTGCACCTGCGGTCGGCAGGCGAAGTGTTCCACCACTCGGGCCAGTTTGGACAGGCCGAGGATGCGCCGGTCGGGGAGGTAGCCCACATGAGCGTGCCCGACGAAGGGCAGCAGATGGTGCTCGCACACCGAGCGCATGGTGATCGACCGCGCGAGCACCAGTTGGTCGTAGCCTTCGTCGTTGGGAAAGGTGGTCGGCCGGAACGGACGCGGGCTGAACAGTTCGGCGTAGGCCCGGGCCATCCGCCCGGGGGTCTCGGCCAAGCCCTCGCTGTCCGTTCGTACCCCGAGCGCGGCCAGGAAGTCCTTTGCGGCCTTCTCGGCACCGGCGAGATCGATCTGGTCGGACGAGGGCAGGACTGCCGGGTCGTCGTCGGTCAGGAGGTCGTCGGTCGGCGAAGCCGGACTCCGGTCCATCGTGCCCTCCTCCATGCTCGTTCCTCTGCTCGTGGAGCCACAGCGTCAGAAAGCCACAGGTCACTGCACCTCGCACGCTGGGAGGCGTCTGCGTGTACGCGCCGTAACGTCGGCAGCCTTGCCGCGGCACAGCACTCAGGACGCCGCGGCTCGTCCGAAGCGCGGCGCACTCTCGTCGTCGAGCGCCGAAAGGAAGCCGCCCAGAGTGTCGGTGACCTCGTCCAGGCTGCGGGCGCTGAAGAGCACCGGCTGGTACCCGGAGATGTCGTACTCGGTGGCGATCATCGTGCGGATGTCCAGCGGACGGATCCGGGCCTGCCGCAGGCGGCAGATCTCCCCGTACGAGGAGAGCAGGGCCGCCCCGTATGCCTTGGGTGCCCCGCCCTCGTCGAGGACCCCGTACTCCAGGGTGAACCAGTACACATCGCTGATCATCTGGAGGACGTCCTCGCGCTCGACCCGCATCGCCGCATCCCCGATCAGCCGGTAGACGTTGGCAAAGGCCGGCGAGGCCAGGTGGATCCCGTGGCCGAAGACGTCATGGATGATGTCCGGCTCGGGGGTGAACATCGGTACGGCCGGGTGGCGGACGAACTGCACGGCGTGGAAGTAGCCGTCGGCCATCGACCCCAGGAACCGCTTGTTCCCGACCACACCCCCCGCGAGGGTGAAGTCGAAGCCCGTCAACCTCCGCAGGTGCTGCCCGACCTCGGCATGCTGCGGGATGTGGTCCGCTGGGATGGGGGCCTGTTCACGGGCGTCGAGGGCGGCACGGCAGGCATGCTCGCGTTGGGCGGTCCACAGCGCCTGGTGAACGGTCCGCCAAGTCCGCTCCTCGGCCTCGCTGTAGTCCACTCGCGGTGAAGGGTCGCCAACCCGGTGTCCGCAGGCCAGCGAGGCGATGGCCCGACGCCGCAGCAGGTAGCGGGGATCACTGAGCCCCGGGTGCTCGAGGGCCGCGCCCAGTCGGCCATCGGCCGCGATCGGAGTACGCACCTGAATATTGCTCACGAACCGATTGTTTCCGTGGGCACGGAACGGCGCACCCGGGCGCACTTGCCCCCAGCGGTGCGTCGTTCACGCCCCGGGTGGGAGTTGCCGCGACATCAGCCGCCAGCCGTCCTGTTCGCCCCGGACAACCCATAGGCGACCTGCAGCTGGGCGAGACACGGCGTCCTGACCGGCGCGGACGCGGATTCGGCACCGCTCGGGTGTCACCCGTGCGGCGTAATTCGCCTGTTCGGTCGGCGTCAGTCGGCCAATAGCGGGAAGCGTGGCTCGGGGCTCATCGATCGCCCGGTCGCGGCTGGGCAAGGGATGGGGCAGCGTCTCGGTGCCCCCGGCGGCCCGTACGACCTGCGGGAACTCCGCAACGAGCACGGCGAGAGGATCAGCGGCGACGTCTCCTCAACCCGGTTGATGAGGTTTTCTGAATTCAGGTCTGGCGGTGTCGGTTCGCCCCTACGTTGTCGAGGCCGCTTCCAGCATCGCCCCCGACCCGGGGGCTCCACCTGCCTCCAGCTGCCTCCAGCTGCCTCCAGCTTCAACCGGTCACGGCGATGACCAGCGACGGGTTCCTCCTCCCGCCGTATTCTCAGCGCCTCGTGGCGCACCGGTGTCGTCCACGTCTGTGCAGACGACCTTGCCGTCGAGGGTCACCACCGACGTCAGGTCCAGGTCCATGAAGGGGTGCCCCCAGGTGCGCCGCAACCAGTCCTCGTAGGTCGTGGCGTCCGCCGGAACGTCACTCGGTTCGTCGGCAGCGGCCCCGGCTTCCGCCGCGTACAGCGCCCGCGGATCGGCGGCCAGGTCCGTGCCGGTCTGCAGCCGGACGCCGGTCGGCAGCGGGGAGGGCAGCGGCGGCAGCATGGCCGTCGTGAGATCGAGCCGGAGGATACGGCCCGCGCGGGTACGGCGGTAGCCGTGGCGCTCCGCGAACGGGTGCGTCCCGGGTTCATCGTTGGCCCAGGCGTAGACGGGTCGCGCCGACTGCGGCGAGGTGCTCCTCGGCCGAGGCCGGCAGGGCGTGCCCGACGCCGTGGCCCCGGTGGTCCGGATGGACATGCGGGGTCGCCTCCGCCTGGCCCGGGACGCTGCTGTCGTGCAGCAGCGACGCCCGTACAGCGCCGACGACCCGGTCGTCCCGCTCGGCGACGAACAGCCGCCGGGACTGCGCCGCGGAGGCGGTGGAGATCTCCCAGGCGACGCCCTGCGGAGTGGAGAGCAGATGGGGCACGGCGAGCCGTCGCAACGACACCAGGGCAGATGTGGTGCCTGCAGGCGGAGCTGCCGGCGGCGCTGTTCGTGCTGGGGGTGGGCACCGCCGCCGGCACCGGTGCGGCTACTGCGTCCACTGCGGGGCTCCGGTCGCTGCTGAAGGTCATGCCACGTGGGTAGGCGTTCCCTGGAAGGCTCTCCCCGGTGCTCCCGGAGCGGGCGCCTCGGGGAAGCTCGCAGCCCAGCGGCTGCCCGGCCTGGTGGTGTGGTGACCTGCCCATGACCTCCGTACTCAGGGATCCCGAAGATCTCGTGCGAGCCCTCAGAGCCGCCGGGATCAGGGACGAGCGACTGCTCGAGGCCGTACGAACGACACCCCGGGCGGGTTTCGTTCCGGCCGGTCAGGAAGTCGCCGCCTACCGGGACGTGCCCGTTGCCATCGGGCAGGGACAGGTCACCACACAGCCGTCGCTGTCCGCCATGATGATCGAGAGCCTTGATCTGGACGGGAGCGAACACGTCCTCGAGGTCGGTACCGGCCTCGGCTTCCAGACCGCGCTGCTGGCCCGGCTGGCCGCCGACGTGGTCAGCATCGAATTGCGGCCGGACCTCGCCCGCATGGCGCGCGCAAACCTCGCTCGGCAGGGCGTACGGAACGTGGACCTGCGGATCGGCGACGGCAGCGGCGGCGTACCGGATCGCGCTCCCTACGACGCGGTCCTCGTCTCGGCCGCGTTCCCCGAGGTGCCCGCTCCGCTGGTCGCGCAGGTGCGTCCGAGCGGCCGCCTGGTCCAGCCGATCGGGCCGGGCGGGCACGAGCAGGTGGTGTGCTTCGAGCACACCGCGTCGGGGCTGGAGCAGGTGCGGGTGGTGACGGCGGCCTGCTTCGTCCGACTGCAGGGACGGTACGGATTCCCGCCGGACGAGACGGACTGGTAGCGGGTGTTCTCCGCTGTGATGGGTTCCGAGTAGTGCTCAGGTGAGTGACGGTTCCAGGGACGCGGGGGTGGGGCCGGCGGGGCGGACGGTGATGCCGTACTCCGCCTTCGTGGGGGTGGAGTGGAAGGCCGGGGTATGGACCGGCAGGAGGTGTTCGAGCAGGGCGGTCGTTTCGCGGAGTGCGAATTGCAGACCCAGGCAGGCGCGGGGACCGACGCCGAAGGGGAAGTAGGCGCCGGGCTGGGTGGGTCGGCCGTCCGGGGTGATGAAGCGCCGGGGGTCGAAGTGCTCCGGGTCCGGCCACAGTTCGGGATCGCGGTGCGTGAGGTACGGGCAGACCAGGAGGTCGGAGCCCGCCTCGACGGTGTACCCGGCGATGGTGTCGTCCTCGGTGGCGTGACGGGGCAGGATCCAGGCGGACGGGTAGAGCCGCAGCGTCTCGTGGACCAGAGCCTGGATGGCCTGGCGGCGTTGCGCCGAGCCTTCGCCGCCCGCCGCGAGGGCTTCTTCGCGGGCGCCGGGGTACCGGTCGAGGAGCAGGTAGAGCCAGGTCAGGGTGGTGGCGGTGGTCTCGTGCCCGGCCATGAGCAGCGTGACCAGTTCGTCGCGGATCAGCCCGTCGGTGTACTCGGGGCGCTCGGTGGCGGCGTCGATCAGGACGTGCAGCAGGCCGGGGCCGTCGGGGCCGGCCGCCCCGCTGCGGGCGGTGTCGATGGCGTGCCGGGCGACCGCGTCGATCCGGGCGAGATCGGCGGCGACGGCGTCCTGGGCGTCGGTGACATCGGCGGGGAGAGTCGGCAGGGCGGCTGCCACGGAGGCCACGGCGGCGAGTTCGCGCTCGGTCCCGTCATCGAGCGGGTGCCCGGTGAGAGAACGCCAGATGGCGTCCAGGGCGAAGCGGCGCATCTCCTGCCCGACATCAAAGGTCTGCCCGGTACGGGCGTACTCGGCCCAGCGTCCGGCGGCGGTTCGGGCAGCCTCGGTGATCCGCTGTTCGTAGCGGCGCATCCCGGTGCCGGTGAACTGGGACTGCAGCAAGCGGCGTTGCCGTTTCCAGGCCGCACCGGTGGCGGAGAGTACGCCATCGCCGATCAACACACGGGCACGGTGGGAGCGCTTGACGTACCGCTCCGGGTGCCGGGCGAGTACGTGCTGGACCGCCTGCGGGTCGGTGATGAGAACGGTGAGGGCAGGCCCGAGGCGGAACGCGGCGATGCCGCCGATCCGCTCCCGCACCTCGGCCAGCAGCTCGACCAGCTCGCCTCCCGCCGAACTCCACCGCTCCACAAGTCCGGGCTCGGCTTCGGGGACCGGCTGCCCCGTTCCGGGAACCTGCGGAAGGGAGCCGGGGCTGGCTTCGGTGTCCATGATTCCTCTCCTGGTCAACCGCTGAGCTTCAGCACGGACTGTACGGGAGCAGGCGCAACCGGTGACAACCCCCTTCTCGGCCTCGCCATGGCCAACGCGGGGTCGGGCACCCCGTGTTCAGAATGTCCCGGGCGTGCGGCCCAAGGTGCCCGCGGGGGTCAGCGGGGTGCCTGCCTTGTGCGGGGCTCGCGTGAAGCTTGCCGCCCTCGGCCCGGGCCTGCCGGTAGAGGGCCCTGAGCCGGTCCTGTTCGATCGCGTCAGCGACGGTTCCGGTACGGCCGGGCGGTGTCGCGCTGCGGCCCGCGTGGGTGACCAGGCCGTGCACCTGCCCGTACGTCCCGCGCGGGTCACTGCCTCGGCCTCCGCCGCGCCCTGGCCTCGGGCCGCGCCCGTGACCACGACGGCCTTGCCCCGCAGCCTCTCGGGGCGGAGGTCGGTCACGGCCGCTCCCGCGGACGGCGACGGGCGACCGGCACCGGATCGGGGCCGGGCACCACGGTGTTGGAGACGCTGCCGATGCCCTCGACGGTGAGCGCGACCGTGTCGCCGGGCTGCAGCGGCGCCGTGTCCCGCCGGCCTCGTACGCCCCACAGCGCGGCGAGGCAGCCGCCGTTGCCGCAGGTGCCCGAGCCGAGGACGTCACCATCCGACGACCGGTGCAGAAGTCGCCGATCAGCGTGGTGCAGCACGTCGTGATCGTGGTCTCGGTGACGCCGACCAGGACTCCTCGGCCGGCGCCCGACCGCACCCTGGGGACGTCCGGGCTCTCCGAGCAGCTGAAGTTCACCCGCAGCCGCCTCACCCGCGCGGTGATCCGACGGGAGGAGTCCAGCTACGTCCGCCGCTGGGACGACCCGGCCGATCGACGGGGGCAACTCGCCGAACTCACCGACCAGGGAATGGAGTTGCGGAGCAAGGGCGCTCCCGGCCATGTGGCCGCCGTCCACCGCGCGGTGTTCGACGCCCTCGGACCCGACCAGGTGAAGCACCTACCCGCCGGATCCAGACCTCGCCGACTCGATCGCCGGCTGTCGGCCAGGGGGGAGGGCGGCGGCTACTCGTCCACAACCCGTACGACGGCCAGCGTGATGTTGTCCGGGCCGCCCGCCGCGATCGCGGTCTTCCACAGCTCGAACGCCGCCCGGTTGTCGTCGTGCTCCCGCAGCACCTCGTCCAGGACCTCCGGCGGCACCGGATCGGTCAGGCCGTCGGTGCAGACGAGGAAGCGGTCGCCGGGCGACAGCGGCGCGGCTGTCACATGGGCGCGGACGGGACGGTAGGTGGGGCTGCCGCCCAGGCACTGGGTGACGATCGAGGTGGTGCGCTGCCCCGGCTCGAGCGGCGGGCTGTCGTCCACGCTCAGCTGGCGCAGCCCGTCCGGGGCGGCGGCGAAGGCTCGGCTGTCGCCCACGTTGAACACCAGCGCCGTGTCGGTCTGTACGACGATGCCGGCGATCGTGGTTCCCATGGCGGCCAGCTCGCTTCCGGCGTCGCCGCCGGCGGCCTGGTACACGGCGCGGTTGCAGGCGTTCAGCGCGTCACGGACGGCGTCCTCGCTGCTCAGGGCCGGTCCGACCGCGGCGATCCGGCGGACGACCAGCGCACTGGCCACGTCGCCTCCGGGATGGCCGCCGAGCCCGTCGGCGACGGCGACGACGAGGGGTGTGCCGATCGGGAAGAACAGGGTCTGCGGGCTCTCGGTCACGGTGGCGCACAGGGTCCAGGGTCCGACCACGAGGCTGTCCTCGTTGCGCTCGCGGAGCAGCCCTGGATGGCTCAGCGCGGTCACCGCCACGTACGGCATGGAACGCCACCGCCTTCCCGTACCGGACACACTGCCGGAGGCAGGGCTCCCCTCAAGTCTAGTGGCCTCTCACCTGGCCCAAAGGGAGCGCTTATGGCCGCTCTTCGCCGAGCGTATGGCCCGGGGGCGATGACCCGCGCGGACCTCCGGGTTACATGACCCAAACTCCGACTCGGCGGCGAATGCTCGTACTGGCGGCGAATGCTCGTACTGGGCCTGTGTGCCCAGCAAGGCGCTGCTGCGGCCGGTGATCGCGGTCGCCGACGCCCGCCCGCGTGGACGGCGCCCGGCAGGCCGTCACGGGGCCGCTCGACACCGGCGGCGAGGTCGACCGAGGACCTGGCCGGGGTCGGCCGTCTGGTCCGGGTGGACCAGAGGCCGTCTTCGCGCGCCGCAACCGCTACGTCACCGACTGGGACGACTCCGGACAGGCGCAGTGGGTCAAGTCCATCGGCGCCGATCTCTTCCGCGGCCACGGCCGCCTGGACGGCCCCGCCGCGTCACCATCACCCGGGACGACGGCGTGCGCCGGACGTTCACGGCCCGGCGCACGCGGTGGCCGTCGCCACCGGCAGCCTGCCGGTGCTGCCGGACATCCCGGGCATGGCGGAGGCCCGGGCATGGCGGAGGCCCGGCCCTGGACGAACCGGCGCGGCACCGACTCCAGCAGCGTCCCCGCCCGGCTCGCCGTCATCGGGTCTTCTTCACCGACCCGGAGGCGGCGGCACCGACCCGGAGGCCGCGGCCATGGGCCTGAGCGCCGAGCAGGCGGCCTCGGCCGGCCACCGGGTCCGGGGACGGTCGACCTCGACTTCAACGCCGCGCAGGGCGCCAACCTCCACGCCGACTGCTATCTGGGCCACGCGCGTCTGGTCATCGATCTGGACCGGGAGGTCCTGCTCGGAGCGACCTTCGTCGGCCCGGGCGTCAGCGAGCTGCTGCACTCGGCGACCGTGGCCGTCGCGGGCCAAGTGCCGCTCGAACGGCTCGGGCACGCGGTCACCTGCTTCCCCACCGTGAGCGAGATCTGGCTCTTCCTCCTCGCCGCCTACCAGCGCGGACGGTAGGCGCCGGCAGCGCCGCCCTCACCGGGTCCGCTCGAACCCGACCCGGCTGCCGAAGCCGGAGTCCGCCTCCTGCTGAGCGGCCTGGCGGGCCGGAAACTCGGTGGAGGCACGCCGCCCGCTGCGCCTAGGGTCGCCGGATGAGCAACCGGACTTTCCGTATCACCGTGCGCGGCGCCTTCGACGGACTCAGCGAGGCCCAGCGGGCCGACCTGCTCGCCGACGCCGCCCAGCACGACGTGCTGCACGCCGCCTTCACACCCGAGGGCCATCTCAGCTACGACATCGCCGCCCGACCCGCCTTCGTCTTCCGCTTCTCGGACACCGGTGAGGAAGAGGAGGACATCCTGGAGGCGACCGAGCGGGCCGAGGAGGCGGCGAAGGCGTGGCTGTCGGAGCGCGGCTACGGCTTCAAGAACCTCAGGTCCAGCGCGGAGGACCTGTCCCAGGCGCCCCTGGGGAAGCGGCAGCGACGCGCGGCACGTTCGAGCGGGGCATGAGGCAGCGCCTTCGAGCAACGCATAAACTTGAGTAGTCAAGGAGTTCGCAAGGAGGTCCTAAATGACCGGCAGCGATGCCCTGGACGCCGCGCTGCGGCTGGTGCGGGCGCAGACGGCGCTCGTGCGGCGCTTCGACGCCCGGCTGGGCGGGCTGCACGGGGTGAGCCTGGCCGACTTCACGATGCTGCTGCGTCTCGGGCAGGCACCCGGCGGCCGGATGCGCCGGGTCGACCTGGCCGAGACCCTGGGGCTGACCGCCTCCGGGGTGACCCGCGGGCTGGCTCCCCTGGAGCGGATCGGGCTCGTGACCCGCGAGCCGGACGCCCGTGACGCGCGCGTGGCCTACGCATCGCTGACCCGCACCGGCCGGCAGCACCTGAAGGAGATGCTGGCCACGGCGGAGGAGACCGCGACCGAGATCTTCGCCGGCCCTGCGGGGAGCACGGAGCACACCGGCTCCGCGTGGCGCAAGGAGGACATCGGCCTGCTCGCCACCCTGCTGACCCGGCTGGGCGGCACGGGGCTCCCGGGCTGACCCTTCCCGCCGTGAGCAGGTCGGTGGATCTGCCCGGCAGACTGGGATCCAGCCAGCACGCGGCCTGAACTCACCGTGTTTCACGTCACGTTGAGATGTGGGTGGTTTGTGAGGGACCGGTGCGTGCAGCCGTGGCATGCTCATGGCTCACCACCGAGTTACCAGCCGGTTCTACCTATGGGTAGCCGGCTGTCGGTGCTGCCTTTCTCGAAACCCCCCACCTCACACAGGACCGACCTTGCGCAGACGCATGGGGCACCGCCGTGCCCTCCTGCCCGCCTTCACCGTGACCGCCCTCTTCCTCGCCGCCGGCTGTTCCTCGCCCGCGCCGCACGCCGAGCAGTCGGCGGCGGCCCGCGGCCAGGAGGTCCGGGTCGACGACGGCCCCGCCGACGGCACGGACCACTCGCTCACCGTCGCCGCGGCCCCCTCCGCCACCGCGACCGCTACGGCCGGCCCGTCCGGTTCGGACCGGCGGGCGCACAAGACCTCCCTCACCGTCAGCTCGTACGACAGCCGGACCCGGCGCGCCGTCATCGCCAAGGCGCCGGCGGGCAAGGGGCGTTCGCAGTCACCTGCGACCCCCTCCCCCACCTCCTCGGCGACACCGCACAAGGCCGCCGTGGGTGACGTCATCGCCAGCGCCCCGGCGCCCGGCGCCCCGCACGGTCTGCTCGCCAAGGTCACCAAGGTGCTCGGCGAGACCGACCGGGGCACCGAGGTGCAGACCGAACCGGCGGCGCTCAACGCGCTGTTGGGCGACGACACGGCGAAGGGCACCGTGCCGGTCGACCCGTCCTCCTTCTCCGTCGACAAGCTGCTGCCCGATGTGAAGGTCTCCTGGTCCAAGGCCGGTGATGTGCACGTCGGCCCCAAGGGCGGGACCGTGCCGCTCGGCAGCCTCCGGCTCGACGTCGGCGCGAAGGTGCCGACGGCTCAGGGCGGCCCGGTCTCGGCCGAGGCCTCGGTGTCCGGGTTCGTCCAGGTGGCCCCGCAGGTCGACTTCCGCTACGGCGGCACGGGCACCGACGCGGCGCCCGGCTCGGCGTACCTGGGCGTCTCCGGCGACTGGTCCTCCGGGTGGGCCGTCAAGGGCCGGGCCGCCGCGGCCACCGGCACCCCGCTGCGGATCCCGTTCGCCAAGCTGCACGCCGACCCCGTCCTGCAGGTCGGCCCGGTGCCCGTCGTCGTCAACCTCGACCTGACCTGTTACGTCCAGATCAGCGCCGACGGACACGTCACCGTCGACGTCGAGCAGAGCCTCAAGGGCGACTTCAAGGCGGGCGGCACCTTCGCGCCGGCCAAGGGGTGGACACCGGTCAGCTCCGCGAACATGACGAGCACGCCGGTGAAGGCCGCCCTGACCACCGCCGGAAGCCTGAAGACGGCCCTCGGCGCCGAGGCGTCCGTCGGCCTCTACGGCACCGTCGGCGTCACCGCCGACCTGGCGCCGTACCTGCGCGGCGAGGCCTCCGGGACGGTCACCGCCTCCTCCGACACCCCCGGGGTGAAGGCCGAGGGCGTCTGGGCGGTCTACGGCGGTGTCGACCTGTCGGGCACCCTGCGGCTCCAGCTGTCCATCTTCGGCACGCCGGTGTTCCAGCGGAGCGTCCCGCTGGGGTCGCTGCACCGCGAGTGGAAGCTGGCGGGCGGGTCCCTGTCGTCGTAGACGTCAGGCTGCACGTCGTAGGCGTCAGGCTGCGCGAATCGTAGACGTCAGGCTGCGCCGCCGGGTGTCCAGCCCTGGCGGCGCAGGACGGCCGTGACGTCCGGCGCCCGGTAGTGCTCGCCCTTGAGGACCTTGCCGTCGGCGCGGCGGGCGACCTCGCCGTCGGGGCCCAGCTTGCTCATGTTGGCGCGGTGGATCTCGGCGATCACCTCGTCGAGATCGATCCCGTGGACCAGGGCCGTGCCGTACGCCACGTAGACCACGTCCGCCAGCTCGTGCGCGAGTCTGTCCAGCGGGCCCTCGACCGACACCTCGGCCACCTCCGCCACCTCCTCGGCCAGCAGTTCCCCGCGGTGCGCGGCCAGTTCGGGTGCCACCTCGGTCGGACTGGTGCGGGCGTCGAGGCCGAAGGCCCGGTGGAATTCGTGGACGAGACGGGCGGGCGAAGAACTCATACGGCGACTCTAACGGCCGCCACTGACAGCCCCACCGCGCTGCACCGGACGCCCGGAGTGACCTCGGCCCTGGTCAGCCCCGCACAACGCCTGGCAGGATCGCCCGCATGTCCAAGGTGTTCCCCCGAATCAGCAGGCGCCGTGCGCTCCAGGGCGCGACCGCCGGCGCGCTGGCCCTCGGCCTGCTGCTGTGGTGGCTGCTGCCGCTGGGCGAGAAGCCGCCGAGCGGGACGATCGTCTTCAGCACCGGCACACCGCGCGGGGTCTACCAGGAGTACGGCGAGCGGCTGCGCACCGAGCTGGGCAGGGACATGCCCAACCTGAAGGTGAAGCTGCTGAACAGCGCCGGTTCGCAGGAGAACGTCCAGCGGGTGGCGACCGGCCGGGCCGACTTCACGATCGCGGCGGCCGACGCGGTGGAGACGTACGCGCTGCGGCACGGCAGCGGCGCGGACCGGCTGCGCGGGGTGGCCCGGCTCTACGACGACTACGTGCAGCTCATCGTGCCGCGGGACTCCAAGGTCAACAGCATCGCGGACCTGCGGCACAAGCGGGTGGCCACCGGGCTGCCCGACTCCGGGGTACGGCTGATCGCGAACCGCCTGCTGCGCGCCGCCGGCATCGACCCGCAGAAGGACATCACGCCGGTGGCGGACGGCATAGACACCGGGCCGGCCCATCTGAAGCGGGGCCGCATCGACGCCTTCTTCTGGTCGGGCGGGCTGCCCACGAACGGGCTGGAGGAGCTGGCCAGCACGTCCGACTTCAAGTTCGTGCCGATCGACGGCGACCTCGTCACCAGGCTGCACACCGGCGGGGAGGCCGCCCGCTACTACCGGGCCACCAGCATCCCCGAGTCGGCATACAAGTCCGTGCAGCGCGGCGTCTCGGTCCCGACGATCGCGGTCTCCAACCTGCTGATGACCCGCAAGGACATGGATCCCCGGCTGACCGAGTGGGTGACCCGCACGGTGATCAAGAGCCGCGACGGCATCGGCGCCCACGTCCACTCCGCCCAGCTCGTCGACCTGCGCACCGCGATCTACACCGACCCCCTGCCCCTGCAGGAGGGCGCCCGGCGCTACTACCGGTCGGTCAAGCCCTGAGGGGTGTCCGGGTCCCTCGGCACCGTCACCGTCACGCGCAGCCCCTGCGGTTCGTGGTGGGCGTAGGTGATCGAGCCGCCGCCCGCCGCGAGCAGGGCGCGGGTGATGGACAGGCCCAGCCCCGAGCCCTTGACGTTCTGGTGGCGGCCGCTGCGCCAGAAACGGTCGCCCACGCGCGCGAGTTCCTCCTCGGTGAGGCCGGGGCCGGTGTCGGTGACCACGACCGTCGAGGAGGCGCCGTTGGAGGAGACGGCGACCTCGACCGTGCCTGCCTCGGGGGTGAACTTCACGGCGTTGTCGATCACCGCGTCCAGAGCGCTGGACAGGGTGATCGGATCGGCCCAGCCGGTGGTGGGCGGGCAGTCGCCGACGAGCCGTACGCCCTGCGCGCGGGCGGCCGGTGACCAGGCGGCCACCCGCTCCTCGGCCAGGGCGCCGACGTCGGTCAGCCTGAGGTCGGCCTCGGCGTGCTCGGCCAGTGCCAGGTCGAGCAGGTCGTCCAGGACCTGCGCGAGGCGCTTGCCCTCGGTGCGGACCGAGGCGATCTCCTCGTTGCCCTCCGGGAGTTCGAGGGCGAGCAGTTCGATGCGCAGCAGCAGCGCCGAGAGCGGGTTGCGCAGCTGGTGCGAGGCGTCGGCGACG
This sequence comes from Streptomyces sp. NPDC031100, assembly GCF_055570785.1. Taxonomy (NCBI): domain Bacteria; kingdom Bacillati; phylum Actinomycetota; class Actinomycetes; order Kitasatosporales; family Streptomycetaceae; genus Streptomyces; species Streptomyces sp. NPDC031100. The sequence continues at coordinate 59,503 of NZ_JBVIGN010000002.1, read as the reverse complement.
AAGGCGCGCTGCTGCTCCAGCACGTCCTCGACGTTGTCGGCCATTTCGTTGAACGACCGGGCCAGCCGTCTGAGTTCCGGCGGACCGCCGGCGGCCGCGACGCGGGACTTGAGCCGCCCGGTGGCGATGTCGTGGGTGGTGGCGTCCAGGATCCGTACCGGCCTGAGCACCCAGCCGGTCAGCCGCAGCGCGGCGCCGACGGCGAGCAGCATCGCGGCGATCTCGCCGGCCCCGATGAACAGCCAGCCGCGCAGGATCCGCGAACGCATCTGCCCGGTGGGCGAGTCGGTGACCACGACCGCCACGACGTCCCCGTCCCGGATCACCGGCGAGGCGACGATCAGCCGGCTGCGCTGCCAGGGCCACACCTGCCGGGGGTCGTGGCTGCGGCGGCTCAGCAGCGCCTCGCCGAACGCCTCCTGGACCTCCCCCGTCGGGGGGACGTACCAGTCGTCAGGGGCGTTGGCCATGGGCGAGCCGTTGCGGTAGAAGACACCGGCACGAATGCCGTAGACGCCGTAGTAGCTGTCCAGTTCGCGGCGGAGCGTCTCCAGGCGCTCGTCCGGGGCGGTACGGCGGGATCCGCTGGGCCCGTCGGTGACGAACTGGGCGAGGGCGGCGAAGCGCGCGGTGTCGTCGATCCGGTCGACGACCACCCGCTGCTGCTGGGCAGCGGCCACGCTGACGGCGAGCGGGACGCCGAGGGCGAGAAGTACGGCCGCCAGCAGGACGATCAGCAGCGGCAGGAGCCGTGTGCGCACCCGACCCCGCTACGCAGCCGGGGCGACGAGGCGGTAGCCGACGCCGCGTACGGTCTCGATCAGCGCGGGCATGCGCAGCTTGGCGCGCAGGGAGGCGACGTGCACCTCCAGGGTGCGGCCCGTGCCCTCCCAGCTGGTGCGCCACACCTCGCTGATGATCTGCTCCCGCCGGAAGACGACCCCGGGCCGCTGGGCGAGCAGGGCGAGCAGATCGAACTCCTTGCGGGTCAGTTGGACGACCGAACCGTCCACGCTGACCTGGCGGGTGGGCAGCTCGATGTGCACGGACCCCAGCCGCAGCGCGGTCTCGGCGCCCGGTGCGGTGTCCTCGTGGACGGTGCGCCGGCTGACGGCATGGATGCGGGCGAGCAGTTCCCCGGTGTCGTACGGCTTCACCACGTAGTCGTCGGCGCCCAGGTTGAGCCCGTGGATGCGGGAGCGGACGTCGGAGCGCGCGGTGACCATGATCACCGGGGTGCTGGTGCGCTTGCGGATCTTGCCGCAGACCTCGTAGCCGTCCTGGTCGGGCAGGCCCAGGTCGAGCAGCACCACACCGAATCCGGCGCCCTCGGGCACGAGTGCCTGGAGCGCCTCCTCGCCGCTGCGTGCGTGGGTGACGTCGAAGCCGTGCCGCGCGAGGACCGCGGACAAGGCGGCGGCGACATGGTTGTCGTCCTCGACGAGCAGCAGTCTCATACCGGCCCCCTCCGGTTCAGCGGTCATACGGTCGCGGTTTTCGTTCAGCTTGTAGATCACACGCACGCGCGCGTGCACCATGGAAGTCACGCCGATGGACAAGGACGGCGTCAAGAGGGTTCCGGTTGCCGGACGCTTCCGTTACCCCCCCGATATGCGCACAGGCCTCAAGTGCTACGACACGTGTCCGATTGCTATCGGATCGTGATGCTCAGATTCCCCTCAGATGTGATGACGCTGGTCACCGGCCATCACTACTGTCCACCGAAACCGAGGAGGACGGAGCCTGAGAGCGATGACCGATGTATCGGTGGCCAAGGTGGATGTGGCCACGCCCGGTGAACTGGTCGTCCTGAAGAGCGTCAACAAGCACTTCGGCGCGTTGCACGTACTCCAGGACATCGACCTGACGATCGCCCGCGGCGAGGTCGTCGTGGTCATCGGGCCCTCCGGGTCCGGAAAGTCGACCCTGTGCCGCACCATCAACCGCCTGGAGACGATCGACTCGGGCACCATCACGATCGACGGAAAGCCGCTGCCCCCCGAGGGCAGGGAGCTGGCCCGGCTGCGCGCCGACGTCGGGATGGTCTTCCAGTCCTTCAACCTCTTCGCGCACAAGACCGTGCTCGAGAACGTGATGCTGGGCCAGATCAAGGTCCGCAAGGCGGACAGGAAGCAGGCCGAGGAGAAGGCCCGTGCCCTGCTCGACCGGGTCGGTGTGGGCACCCAGGCCGACAAGTACCCGGCGCAGCTGTCCGGCGGCCAGCAGCAGCGTGTCGCCATCGCCCGGGCGCTGGCGATGGGCCCGAAGGTCATGCTCTTCGACGAGCCGACCTCGGCCCTCGACCCCGAGATGATCAACGAGGTCCTGGAGGTCATGCAGCAGCTCGCCCGCGAGGGCATGACGATGATCGTCGTCACCCACGAGATGGGCTTCGCACGATCGGCTGCCAACCGGGTGGTCTTCATGGCGGACGGCCGCATCGTCGAGGAGTCTGCACCCGACCAGTTCTTCAGCAATCCGCGCAGCGACCGGGCCAAGGACTTCCTGTCGAAGATCCTGCACCACTGATCCGCCCGGCCCCCGGACGACCCGAGTCACCCGTCCCTCACGGACCTCGCCTTTCACCACTCAAAGGATGTTCACCATGAAGCTCCGCAAGGTCACCGCCGCCTCGGCCGCCGTACTCGCCCTCGCCGTGGGCGCCACCGCGTGTGGTGGCGGCAACAAGGGCAACGGCTCGGACGGCGGCAAGACGATCAAGATCGGCATCAAGTTCGATCAGCCCGGTCTCGGCCTGAAGCAGCCCGACGGCTCCTTCGCGGGCTTCGACGTGGACGTGGCCACCTATGTCGCCAAGCAGCTCGGCTACAAGCCGGACCAGATCCAGTTCGTGGAGACCAAGAGCGCCGACCGCGAGAACGCGCTGCAGCGCGGCGACGTGAAGTTCATCGCCGCCACCTACTCGATCACCGATGAGCGCAAGCAGAAGGTCGACTTCGGCGGCCCCTACCTGCTGGCCCACCAGGACCTGCTGGTCAAGAAGGACTCGACGATCAGCAAGGGCACGGACCTCAACGGTAAGAGGCTGTGTTCCGTGACCGGTTCGACCTCGGCGCAGAACCTCCAGAAGACGATCGCCCCGAAGGCCAACCTCAAGGAGAACAGCACCTACTCGGAGTGCATCGCCAGCCTGCAGAGCGGCGCGGTGGACGCCGTGACCACCGACGACTCGATCCTCGCGGGCTTCGCCGCGCAGGACAAGTACAAGGGTCAGTTCAAGCTCGCCGGTCTGAAGCTGAGCAACGAGAACTACGGCATCGGCGTCAAGAAGGGCGACACCGCGACCCTCGACAAGATCAACAAGGCGCTGGAGAAGATGGTCAGCGACGGCTCCTGGAAGCAGGCGGTCGAGAAGAACTTCGGCCCGGCCCACTACAAGTACGAGCCGGCCCCGAAGATCGGCCAGATCGTCAAGTAACGCGGGAACTCCGCCGGCGCTCACTCCGGCGGGTGACGCAGGGTTCCCCGAGGCGCGCCGCCGCCGCTTTCGCGGCGGCGCGCCCTGCCCTCCTCGTACGCCACACACCCGGAAGCGCGGGAGATCGTGTTCGACTTTCTTCAAGGTTATGACGTCCTAGGGGCGTTCTGGACGACGGTGCAACTCACCGCCCTCTCCGCCGTTGGCTCCCTGGTCTGGGGCACTCTGCTGGCCGCGATGCGGGTCAGCCCGGTGCCGCTCATGCGCGGGTTCGGCAGCGTCTACGTGAACATCGTCCGGAACATCCCCCTGACGATCATCATCCTGTTCACCTCGCTCGGCCTCGCCGACATCTTCCGCGTGACGATGGGCGCCTCCGACTTCAAGGTCCAGGGCTTCCGCCTGGCGGTCCTCGGCCTCATCGCCTACACGGCCGCCTTCATCTGCGAGGCGATCCGCTCCGGCATCAACACCGTGCCGGTCGGCCAGGCCGAGGCCGCCCGGGCCATCGGGCTGAGCTTCAGTCAGACGCTGCGCCTGATCGTGCTGCCGCAGGCGTTCCGGGCGGTCATCGGCCCGCTGGCCAACGTCCTGATCGCCCTGACGAAGAACACCACCGTCGCGGCCGCCATCGGCGTCGCCGAGGCCGCGGCCCTGATGAAGACCATGATCGAGAACGAGGCCCAGACCCTGGCGATCGGCGCGGTCTTCGCCCTCGGCTTCGTGGTCCTGACCCTGCCCACCGGCCTGCTCCTGGGCTGGCTCGGCAAGCGACTGGCGGTGAAGCGATGAGTTCCGTCCTCTACGACGCTCCGGGCCCCCGCGCCAAGCTGCGCAACGCGCTGCTCTCCGTCGTCTTCTTCGTCCTGCTCGCCGCGCTGGCGTGGTGGATCTGGCGGGTGCTGGACGACAAGAACCAGCTGCGCTGGGCGCTGTGGGAGCCGTTCACCACGTCCCAGGCCTGGACGACGTACCTCCTGCCGGGTCTTGCGAACACCCTGAAGGCGGCGGCGCTGGCCATGGTCATCGCCCTTCCGCTCGGCGCCGTCTTCGGCATCGCCCGTCTGTCGGACCACCGCTGGGTGCGGACCGTGGCAGGTGTGGTCGTCGAGTTCTTCCGGGCTATCCCGGTGCTGCTGCTGATGCTGTTCGCCAACGAGTTCTACAGCCGCTACACGCAGGTCACCAGCGACGACCGGCCCTTCTACGCGGTGGTCACCGGCCTGGTGCTCTACAACGCCTCGGTGCTCGCCGAGGTCGTCCGAGCGGGCATTCTGGCCCTGCCCAAGGGGCAGACGGAAGCGGCGTACGCGATCGGCCTGCGCAAGGGCCAGACGATGACCAGCATCCTGCTCCCGCAGGCGGTCACCGCGATGCTGCCGGCCATCGTCAGCCAGCTCGTGGTCATCGTGAAGGACACCGCGCTGGGCGGCGTGATGCTCGGCTACGGCGAGCTGCTCAGCGAGCGCGGCACGTTCGCGGCCAACTACGCCAACGTCATCGCCAGCTTCGTCGGCGTAGCCGCCATCTACATCGTGGTGAACTTCACCCTGACGTCCTTCGCGAGCTGGCTGGAGGGCAGGCTCCGTCGCAGCAAGCGCAGCACGGGTGCGGTGCTCGGCGCCGAGGACATGGAGGAGCTCAACCCCGCGGCGGTGGGCGGGACCTTCGGGACGGGGGCCGACGGTGCCGGTGCCGTCATCGGCATCAGCGATGTGGGGCGCAAGGGGAAGTGACGATCATTCAAACGGCATGACCCCTCCAGGGGCAGTGGCATGATCGCCACTGCCCCTGGTCACTTGACGCAAACTCTGCCAATGGGTTGCATACGTTCTGTGATCGTGCACCCCGCTTCACCTTCCTGTTCCTCTCCGTCCGTCAGGGCACCGCTGCGGGCAGGGGGCGCTGCGCCGTGGATCCGGTGATCATCGTCGGAGCGGGGCCCGTCGGGCTCACGCTCGCCCTGTTGCTGGCCCGTCAGGAGGTCCCGTCCGTCGTACTGGACGAGGGGCCCGGTAAGGAAGAACCACGCCCGGCGCGCACCGTCGTCCTGCGCGAGGACACGGCCGCCCTGTTGGAGCGGCTGACCAGAGTGGCGCTCGGTGACCACGGCGTGCGATGGACCGGATGGCGGTCGGTGCGGCGCAAGCAGGTGATCAGCGAGATCACCTTCGACGAGGGCGAGCCCGCCCCGCTGCACATCGCGCAGCACGTCATCACGGGCGCCCTGCGCGCCGCCGTCGCGGACGAGCCGCTGGTCAAGGTCGCCGCGGACAGCCGGCTCGACTCGATCGAGCAGGAGCGTTCCGGCGTCTCCGCCCACACCCGCGGCCCCAAGGGCACCTGGTGGCGCGGCAGTTATCTGGTCGGCTGCGACGGGCCCCGCTCGACCGTGCGCAAGCTGCAGGACATCCGCTTCCCGGGCCGTACGGCGGTGGAGCGGCACGCGGTCGCCACGCTGCGCGCGGAACTTCCGTGGGGCGGTCGGGCGTTGCTCCATCGGATGCCGCCGTGGCGGTCGTCCGGGCCCTCGGCCGGGGAGGTGACCGCCCGCCCCCTCCCGGACGGCGTGTGGCGCCTGGACTGGCTGCTGCCGCCAGGCAAGGACCTGGTCACGCCCGAGACCCTGGTGGCCCGGATCCGCGAGACCCTCGCGGGCTGGACGGACGCCTCCACACCGGCGTACGACCTGCTGGACACCGGCGTCCACATGGTGCACCACCGACTGGCCCGCCGCTGGCGCGCCGACCGGGTCTTCCTCGCCGGGGACGCGGCCCACCTGCTGGGCGCGCTCGGCACCCAGGGGCTCGACGAGGGCCTGCGGGATGCCGAGAACCTCGCCTGGAAGCTGTCCGTCGCCTGGCACCGCGGCCCGCGCGAGGCACTCCTGGACAGCTACCAGGCCGAGCGGCGTGCGGTGGTCGCCGCCCGGCTGCGCGCCGCCGACCAGGTGCTGCCGGTGCTGCGGGGCGGGGGCGGGCTGCGCCACATCGTCCCGGGCACGGCCCGGGGTCACGACGCACTGCTCACGGACGGTCACCTAGGGCGCGGCACGCTGGGCGCGCCCGCGACGTACGCCGACTCGCCGCTCGCGCCCCGGCATCTGGAGGCGGAGATCCCGGTCGACACCCCGCCCGGCGCGCAGGTCACCGATGTGCGTGTCACGGCGGAGGATGGTTCCTTCGTCCAACTGCGCGACCGGATGGGCCGCGGCGCCCTGCTCGTCGTGCTGATCGCACCGGGTACGGGCGTGTGGGACCGCAAGCACTGGGTGTCCGCCGGGGTCATGCCCCGGCTGGCCGCCGCGGTGGCGGCACTCCCGCACCCGGCCGAACTGCTGGTCGCCGAGAGCTACCCGGGTGCGCCCGCGCACAGCGTGCTGCTCGTGCGCCCCGACGGCCACCTCGTCACCGCGCTGAGCGGGGTCCGCCCGGCCGATCTGTACGCGGCGGCGGAGGCGACGCTGGGCGGCGCCGTGCGGGAGGAGGCACAGGCCGGCTCCGCCGTGCGCTGACCGTGTGCCACGTCACCCTCTGTCCACATGGTGACGGTGAGTTGACCGGAGTACAGCAGCGTGCTGTACTCCGGATCGTGACCGACACCTGTGTGCGCCTGTGGCGGAGGGTCCATATGGACCTCGTCCGCTATGCGGGCTGCGTGTGTCGCCCGTCCTGCTGAATTCGCTCCCCCTTCTTTCTCCGGGCGCCGTCGGGCGCCCGTTTCGGCGAACCTTCTTCAGGACGGTGCACGTGTCTTCCTCCCTCTCCGCATCCCCCGCCGCCACCGCCCGTGCCGTCGGCTCGGCACCGACCCAGGCGGACCTCCTCGACTTCGCGCGACGCACGGCCGCCGACACGGAGCTGATCGCCTCGCTCCCGCTCGACCCGCAGGGCCGCACCTGGGTGCGGCTGGAAGGGCCCGGCGGCAGCGAGGCCTGGCTGATCGGCTGGCCGCCCGGCACCGGCACCGGCTGGCACGACCACGCCGACTCGGTCGGCGCCTTCCTCACCGCGTCGGGCGAACTCACGGAGTACTCGCTGGCCGCCCGGCTGCCCACCGACGGCTGGAAGACCCTGGAACTCAGCGAGGGCGTGGACCGCGAGCGCCGGCTGCCCGCCGGAAAGGGACGCTCCTTCGGCCACCACCATGTGCACGAGGTGCTCAACGAGTCCCCCGACCGGCACGCGATCTCCGTCCACGCCTACTACCCGCCGCTGCCGCGGATCCGTCGTTACAGTCGCACGGGCCAGGTGCTGCGCCTGGAGCAGGTCGAGCGCCCTGAGGACTGGCAGTGAGCGGCGTCACGAACATACGGCCCGTCGGCATCGACGACCTGCTGGAGCAGGTCCGCGCGGGCTACCGGCGCATCGAGGCACAGGAGGCGCACGAGGCGGCCCGGACCGGTGCGGCCCTGCTGGTCGACATCCGGTACGCGGCCCTGCGCGAACGGGACGGGGTGATCCCCGGCGCCCTCGTCATCGAACGCAACGAACTGGAGTGGCGCCTCGACCCCCGGGGCAGCCACCGGGTCCCCGAGGCCACCGGCCACGACCTGCGCGTCGTCGTCATCTGCAACGAGGGCTACGCCTCCAGCCTGGCCGCCGCCTCCCTCCACCACCTGGGCCTGCACCGCGCGACGGACCTGGTGGGCGGCTTCCAGGCGTGGCGGTCGGCGGGGCTGCCGGTCGAGCCGGCGGCCGACTGACGTACACCCGGCTGAGCGTCCCGTCGAGCGGGTGACGGGCCGACGCACACCCGGCTGAGCGTTCCGTCGGGCCGGTGACAGCCTGACGGAACGCTCAGCCGGGCGGCGGATCGGTCGGCGGACGCTGCGACGGATCGCCGCGGCTGATCACGGCGGCTGATCACGGCGGCTGATCGGTCGGCTGATCGCGGCGAGCTACTCCTTCGCGGTGGCCACCGTCACCGCCCGTACGCGCAGCGCCGCACGCCCGGGAAGGGCACTGGAGACGAGCGCGAGCAGGGCGGCGATCGCGACCACGCCGACATACAGCAGAGGGGTGACCGTGGGGTCCGCCCGGCCGGTCATGCCGAGGCTGAACGCGGTGAGTACGGCGAGGGCGATGCCGCTGCCGAGCGCGGTGGCGAGGAGCAGCACGCACAGCGCCTCGGTGCGCAGCACACGCAGCACTTGGCGGCGGGTCGCTCCGGCGAGGCGGAGCAGGGCGAACTCCCGGACACGCTCAGCGACCGACATGGCGAGGGTGTTGACGACCGCGATGGCGGTGAAGGCCAGGACGAGCCCCATGGCCAGGTAGTTGACCTCGGCGTTCGCCTGCTGCCGGTCGGCCTGGAGGGAGTCCGCGGCGGCCGGCGAAAGAATCTGCAGACCCGGGAACTCACGCAGCGTAGTCGCGAGTTGTGTCTTTGTACGGGTCGTGCTGACGAGGACGGAGGAGGCGAGCGGGTTGTCGACGTGCTGGGCCACGAGGTCGTGGGCGAAGGTGAGGTCGCCGAAGCCGAGACCTCGGGCGTAGACGGCGGCGACGGTGAGCGTGGCGGGCGTGCCGTCGCCGAGGGTCAGTTTCAGGGTGCTCCCGGGCTTCAAGTGGTGCTGGTCCGCGGCCAGTTCACTGACGGCTACGGTGCCGGGGGCGAGCTTTCCGAGGGAGCCGGCGGTGACCTCCGGGTCCCAGGTGCGGGTCAGACCGGCCGGTGTGACGCCCTGGGCCGGGTACTTGTCGAGGCCGATGCGGACGGTCGTGCGGACCACCTCGGTGACGGTGTCGTGCTGCTCCCGCAGCCGCTTCGCGGCCTCGCCCGGGACGCCGGGTCCCTGGGCGGCGACGACCCAGTCGGCGCTGACACCCTCGCGCGCCTGGGTCCGGGCGGCGTCGCCGAGGGTCGACTGGACGAACAGGACGGTGCAGGTCATGCCGATGAGCAGGGTGAGGGGGGTGACGACGGAGGCCATCCGGGTGGCGTTGCCGCGCAGATTGGCGGTGGCGAGGCGACCGCCGTGACCGGTGAGCCGCAGCGGACCGGCGAGCAGGAGCGCGGCCGCCTTGACCAGCAGGGGGCCGAGCAGGGCGACGGAGGTGGACAGGACCACGACGGCGAGGAAGGTCACGGGAGTCGAGGCGGGCTCGGTGCGCAGGGAGGTGAGAAGGGCGACGAGGACGACTCCGCCGGCGAGGAGCAGCAGACCGGCGACGATACGGCCCCAGACCGGCCGGGTGCGTTCGGTCCTGGCCTCGGCCAGGGCTTCCGCGGGGCGGATCCCGGCGATCCTGCGGGAGGCGATCCGGGCCGCCGTCCAGGCGCCGAGCAGGGTGGCGGCGAGGGCGGCGAGCGGCGGGAAGACGCTGACGGTGTGCTCGAGTGTTGCGGGCACGGCGCCGAGGGCGACGAACCGGGAGTGCAGCCAGCTGCCCAGCGGCAGCCCGAGGAGTGCGCCGACGCTGCCCGCTGCCGCGCCGATGACCAGAGCCTCCCGGCCGAGCAGTGCGCGGATCTGTCCGGGTGTGGCGGCGATGGCGCGGAGCAGGGCGAGCTCGCGGTGGCGCTGCTGGACGGTGAGCGCGAAGGTGCCGACGACCACGAGCACCGCCACCAGCAGCGAGGTGCCGCCCATCGCGCCGCCCATGCTGACCAGCCGGGTGCGGGCGGCGGCCGCGTCCAGGAACTCGACGGGTCCGCGGGCGTCGCCGGTGCTGACCTGGGCGGTGGTGCCGTGCAGCGCCCGCATTACGGCCTGCCGCACCGTCTGCGGGTCGGCGCCCTGGGCCGGGAGCACGCCGAACGCGGTGACCTGCCCGGGGTGCGCGGCCAGCCGCTCGGCCTCCGCGGTGGCGAAGAACAGAGACGTCTGGTGGCGTACGGGGGTGGCCGGCGCGGCGATGCCGGTGATCCGGTAGGTCCGCGGGGACTGCGTCGACTGCACGGTCAGGCGGTCGCCGGGCCGGAGGCGGGCACGTGCGGCGAGGTTCTGGTCGATGACGAGATCGCCTGCGGCCTTGGGTGCGCTGCCCGTGGTCAGCCGGTAGGGCGTGAGCGCGGCGGAGTCCCAGGCGTGTCCGTAGGCGGTACGGCCTCTGGTGCCGGCCGGGGTCAACGGCTGGGCGAGGAAGGTCAGTTCGGGGACGACCCGGGCGACGCCGGGGGTGCCGGCGAGGGTCTTCTCCAAGTCCATGGTGAGCCAGGCGCGTTCGGCGATGGGTTTCGCCTTGTGCTTGACCTTGGTCTTGCCCTTCTTGTGCTTCACCGTGGTCCGGTGGACGTACTGGTCGGCGGAGACCACGACGGGAGCGGCGGCGTAGCGCTCGGTGCGGATCGTGCCGCGCAGGCCGGTGTCGAGGAGGGTGCCGCAGGCGGTGATCAGAGCGGCCGCGCACATCAGGGCGAGGAAGGCGCCGAGGAAGCCCGCCTTGCGGGCGCGGATGGTCTGAAGGGCGTAACGCAGCATCATCGGGCGGGCTCTCTTCTGTTGTGCGGCGTCTGGGAGTCCGTGCACCTGTCGGCCCTCGGCGCAGGCCGTGGTCCGACAGTGTGTGTACACACTCGCCCGTGCACGGGTCCTGAAGCACTGCGGTGGCCCGGCGTCTTGGGCGGGGGTTATCCCCACCGCAGGCCGGGCGCCCGGCTGTCAGAAGCCCTCGTCCGCCAGGAACTCCGTGTCCTCGCCCTCTTCCTCCAGGGCCTGGCGGACGACGCGGAGGGCCATGCCCTCGGGGTAGCCCTTGCGGGCGAGCATGCCGGCGAGACGCCGGAGCCGCTTGTCGCGGTCGAGGCCACGGGTGGCACCCAGCTTGCGGGCGACCAGGTCGCGGGCGGTCGCCTCCTCCTGTTCGGAGTCGAGCTGGCCGACGGCCTCGTCGATCAGCGCGGAGTCGACCCCCTTGGTGCGCAGTTCCCGGGCGAGTGCGCGCCGGGCGAGCCCGCGGCCGTGGTGCCGGGACTCCACCCAGGCGTCCGCGAACGCGCCGTCGTCGATCAGCCCGACCTCCTCGAACCGGGACAGCACCTCCTCGGCCACGTCGTCGGGGATCTCCCGCTTGCGCAGGGCGTCCGCAAGCTGCTTGCGGGTGCGCGGGGTCCCGGTGAGCAGGCGCAGACAGATCGCCCGCGCCCGCTCGGCCGGGTCCCCCGAAGACTCCCCCCGCTCGGCCCTCGACGAGGAAGGGGCGCCTTCGTCCTCACCGGGCGGCTCCCCGAAGCCGCCCTGCTGTCCGCCGCGTCTGCGACCGCCCTGCGGCCCGGCGGAGTTCCGGTAACCGCGGCCGGACGAGCCTCCCCCGTAGGGCTCTTCTCCCGGGTGCGTGCCGCCGTCCCCGTATCCGCCGTGCACGCCGTCACCGTCGCTGCCGTATCCGTCTCCCCCGTACCCGTCGTCACCGGCCATGGCGGAGCTCGCGTCGCCGCCGGTGCCCCTTCCCCGTGGGGCACCGGGGGTGGCGTACTCGTGCTCGGCCCAGTCGGTTCGTCGTGTCACGGGGTCAGCTCTTGGCTGTGGCGGCCTTGGGCTTGGCGGCCTTGGCGGCTGCCGGGGCGGGCGCCGTCTTGGCGTCGTCGGCCGCGGCGGTCACCGCCGCGTCCGCGCCCGGCTCGGCGGCGGGCTCCTCCGGACGGACACCGACGCCCAGCTTCTCCTTGATCTTCTTCTCGATCTCGTTGGCCAGGTCCGGGTTGTCCTTGAGGAAGTTGCGCGCGTTCTCCTTGCCCTGGCCGAGCTGGTCGCCCTCGTACGTGTACCAGGCGCCGGCCTTGCGGACGAAGCCGTGCTCCACGCCCATGTCGATCAGGCCGCCCTCACGGCTGATGCCCTGGCCGTAGAGGATGTCGAACTCGGCCTGCTTGAAGGGCGGCGCGACCTTGTTCTTCACGACCTTGCAGCGGGTGCGGTTGCCGACCGCCTCCGTGCCGTCCTTCAGGGTCTCGATGCGGCGGATGTCGATACGCACCGAGGCGTAGAACTTCAGCGCGCGGCCACCGGTCGTGGTCTCCGGGGAGCCGAACATCACGCCGATCTTCTCGCGGAGCTGGTTGATGAAGATCGCGGTGGTCTTGGACTGGTTGAGCGCGCTGGTGATCTTCCGCAGGGCCTGGCTCATCAGGCGAGCCTGGAGACCGACGTGGCTGTCGCCCATCTCGCCCTCGATCTCCGCGCGCGGGACGAGCGCGGCGACGGAGTCGATGACGATGAGGTCGAGGGCGCCTGAGCGGACGAGCATGTCCACGATCTCCAGGGCCTGCTCGCCGTTGTCGGGCTGGGAGAGGATCAGGTTGTCGATGTCGACGCCGAGCTTGCGCGCGTACTCGGGGTCGAGGGCGTGCTCCGCGTCCACGAAGGCGACCTGGCCGCCGGCCTTCTGGGCGTTGGCCACGGCGTGCAGGGTCAGGGTCGTCTTACCGGAGGACTCCGGACCGTAGATCTCGACGACACGGCCGCGCGGCAGGCCGCCGACACCGAGCGCGACGTCGAGTGCGGTCGACCCGGTCGGGATGACCTCGATGGGCTCCTTCGACCGCTCGCCCATGCGCATGACCGCGCCCTTGCCGAATTGCCGTTCAATCTGTGCGAGCGCGGCGTCGAGCGCCTTCTCGCGGTCGGTTCCTGCCATGGGTTCCACCCGGTTTGCTTGAGTCGATCGCTTCACGTCAAAGACGCTAACGCCTGCCACTGACAATGCGCCCCGACGTCGGCCCGGCCTGTGGATAACAAGGGGACATCTCCCCCCGAACCATCTCGAAATCCCTGTCGAGAGCCTCGCCCGAGCCCCCATGAGAATGGATGTTCGATTTTCGTGTCAAGCGCACCGCGTGGACTCCGGAGCCTCTCCCAGGCCGAGTCCGGAGCCTCTGCCCGACCGAGTCCGGAGCGCCCCTGCCAGGCCACTACTCCCGGTGTCGTACGTCGGGAGTCTTCGGCCGGACGACGACCGCGCGGGACGCTCTCGGGAGCCTGGGGCCATGAAGATTCCGCGCCCCGCCGAGCGCCTGTGCCATGCGACCGGTCTGCTCCTCGTCCTCTCCGGTCTCGCCCACCTCGTGGTGTTCGCGGTCGACGGCGGTCCCTGGGACGGACCCGTCTTCTGGCGCAAGCCCGTCACGTTCGGTCTCTCCTTCGGGGTGACACTGATCGCGATCACCTGGGTGACGTCGTACCTACGGATCGGGGGCCGGCTGCGCACCGTGCTGCTCGTCGTCTTCGCCGTGGACTGCGTGGTGGAGGTCGGCGGCATCACCCTTCAGGCGTGGCGCCGGGTGCCCTCGCACCTGAACATGGAGACCCCCTTCGACACCGCGGTGTCCATGTCACTCGCGGTGGGCGGAGGTGTGCTGGTGGTGCTGCTCACCGTCTTCGCCGTCGCGTCCTTCCGGCACCGGCCGACAGGTCCCGCCGGGATGCCGCTCGCGGTGCGCTCGGGGTTCGCGATCCTGCTCGTGGCGCTGGTCTCGGGAGCGGCGATGATCGCGCGCGGGGTCGTGCTGACCCGGACCGGCCACCAGGAGGCCGCCTACCACTCGACGTCCCCGCTCAAGCCGCTGCACGGGGTGAGCCTGCACGCCGTCCTGGTGCTGCCGCTGCTGGCCTGGCTGCTGTCCCGCACCTCTTGGAGCGAGCCGGCACGGCGGCGGATCGTGACCGTGGCCGTCGGCTGTTACGCGGCCGTCGTCACCGGTGCGGGGGTGTGGGCGGTGCTCACCTACTGAGCCGGCTCACCCTGGCCGACCGTGCACACGCCTTCGCTGCCCCACCCATCTCCGCCAGCCCCGTTGACCCACTCACCTCGGTCAGGAGGAGCCTTCCTCCGCCCCGTTCGCCCCGGACCCGGATATCTCCGGTCCCCTCGGCGGCAGTCCTCGTATGCGCGCGAGCAGCCCGGGGCCGGCCGCGGCGCGGCTGCGGTGCCCCTGCACCCGTGGGTCGTCCGTGACGTCGTACCGCTTCACGTACGCGCCGAGGAAGGCCTGAAGTGTGGCGACGGCGGGGATGGCGATCAGTGCGCCGACGGCACCGAGCAGCGCGGTTCCCGCGATGACCGACCCGAAGGCGACCGCCGGGTGGATGTCGACGGTCTTCGCGGTCAGCTTCGGTTGCAGCATGTAGTTCTCGAACTGCTGCCAAAGTGAAAGGCTGCTAAAACATGGGCCATGGCAACCGAAGAAGCGTCCAAGACTGAGATCAACCTTGAGCCCGACCGCTCGACCTGGAGCGCCGGCGAGCTGGCAGAGCTGGACCGGTGGCGCGAGATGCAAGCGGCCTTACCAAGTGACGCCCCCCGAGGGCTTCTGTCGGTGCGCCTCTCCGTCTTCAAGGACGAGACGACGTCGCCCATCCGGCAGGAACTAGACCTGTGGGCCCTGGCCACCCAGAAGGGCATCCGGGTTGTAGGTGTCGCCTCCGACCTGAACCAGTCGGCAACCAAGATTCCCCCGTGGAAACGGAAGGTGCTTGGGCACTGGCTTCACGAGAAAGCCCCTGAGTTCGACGTAATCCTCTTCTGGAAGCTCGACCGATTCATTCGCCGCATCTATGACCTGCACCTGATGATCGAGTGGTGCAAGGACTTCGGCAAGAACATGATCTCCAAGATTGAGGAGCTGGACTTCAAGTCCACCTTCGGTCAGATGATGGTGACCATGATTGCTGGCATGGCGAGGATCGAGGCGGAGAACCTAGGCATCCGACTTACCTCCCTCTGGCAGTATGCCCGCACTACGGAAAGGTGGGTTGTTGGAAAGCCGGTATTCGGCTACCACACGGTGAAGGACCCGAAAACCAAGGCAGTCTCTCTAGCTATCACTCCGGATAGGGCTCTCATGCTCCGGTGGGCTCGACTCATGAGAGTGAAGAGGAATAGGTCTTATGGGTTCATCTGCAAGGCCCTGAACCTTGCTGGATTCCGAACCGCACAAGGCAAGCTGTGGAGGGTTACCAGTCTGGTTCGCATTATGAGGAATCCGGCCCTCATGGGCGTGCGGGTAATCTCCGATGGGAAGCCCGGCCGCTACAACCCTCCCCGGATCTTCTACGGAGCTGACGGCAACCCTGTGAAGGTGGCAGAGCCCATCTACACCGAGCTTGAGTACACGGAACTCATTGAGTTCGATATGACTAGGGCTCAGGTGCATCCGCCGAAGCAGAAGAAAGCCACGAGCTTCCTGGACGTGATCAAGTGCGGCTACTGCCTGGGGAACATGATCTACCAGGCGAACAAGAGGAAACTGAAGAGCGGGGCGGAGAGGGTCAACGAGTACATCCGTTGCTTCTCCACGGTCAGCAAGCCGTGTGATCACAGGCCCTCGGCGAAACCGGACGATGCCTATGGCTCCCTCGTGCAAGCGGTGTTGGACGAGATCGGCGACTACGAGGTGGTTGAGCGCGTCTACCACAAGGGCGAGGAGACGACTAAGCGCCGGAAGGATCTGGAAGCGTCGATCCAGTTCTACGTAACCGGCCTCGCTCCTGGTGGACAGTTCGCGGTCGGCGGCTTCCTTCAGAAGACGGCAGAAGAAGCACTACAGAAGCACAACGCAGAGTTGTCGAGCCTGCCAGAGGAAGCCTCTACAGACAGGTGGAGCTACAAAAAGCTCGAAGGTACGTACCGCCAACGCTGGCTCATGGGTGACACAGAGCGTATGGAGGAAGACCTCAAGCGCGGCGGCATTCAGTTCCTGATCTATGACGACCACGCGAAGCTCATGGTCCCTGAGGATGTCAAGAAGAGGCTGGTCCTACGGGATGACTATTTCTCCGAAGGCCGAATTCGGGACAAGGTAACTACAGCAGTGTGAGCACATAAAAGCCCCCGTTATCCCTTTCCCGCCAGGGATAGCGGGGGCTGAGCTATATGCCCACTTTGACGCGCAGGAGGGCTCCGGGGGTTGTAAACCTTGTCTCGCACAACGGTCTCATTACCATTCACATCAACGCGGACAGTAATCACACGCACAGAACCTCCCCTCCGCGAAACCGAAGGAGTCATTCACAGTCGCGTATTCTTTACGCGACATATTTCCACCCCTCCGCGATCATCTCTCTTCTGATTTCCCGTAGGTTCGCTAGGTCTTCGGCTATACCGTATGCAATGTCCGCTTCTGCCGGAGAGTGCCCCGAGCCGACATAGCGCCAGGCTGATTCCGTTGCGATCTCTCGGTCCTCCAGGGCGAGCACGCCGCCGCCCTGGTAGTCCGCCCGTACCGCGCGCAGCTCCCCGTAAGTGGTGGAGTACTGGCGTGATTTGGTGAGCACGTGGCCCCGGTAGCCAAGCGTGTGGGCCCAGGCCCGCAGGTTCAGCGCCTCCAGTTCCGGCAGGCCGCCCAAGCGCCAGCAGGTAGCCATGAGGGCCCGCAGGTGGGCATTCACGGGGGCGAGACGGATGCTGTCGAAGTCCTGTATTCGGTAGTCGATGCCGCCCGAGTCGCCGACGCTTTTGGAGACGTATTTGGCGACGTAAGCCGCAACGGCACTATCGGTCACGGCGGATTCCGTGAATGCGTCGCTGCGGATCGGGTGTACGTCGATTTGTTCGCCCCACTTGATGACCCGCTCACCGGCTGCAGGGGAATACGGGGTGCGTACCTCAACTTGGTCCGCAGCCGACTGCACGGCGTCTGACAGCAGGTCGGTTGTGGCCCACAGGGGCGGAGGCGAAGAGGGACCGTCGGGCCCGTCGAGCCGGATAACCGCATGGAAGTGAACGGCGCCCCGCTTCTGGTATTCAGCGACTTTGGCAAAAGAGAGGGTCAGGTGTTCCCTTAGGCGGGTTTGTGTGATTCCTGCGGCCGTCGCCAAATGCCGCCTGAGCATGTGGCAGTAGCGGTTCCATAGCTTGCCGGCGGAGGCGTGCCAGAGGACGTGTCCGGGGTAGTCGTAGCAGTCCCGGCACAGCGGCTGACCCACCATGGGGTCTATTTCCTCGTGCCGCTGACCGCATCCGACCGGCCGCCCGTGTTCGCAGACACCGCCGTCCCGCCGAGGACGGCACACCCCGCCGTCGTGAGCACGGTGCACGGAGCCGAACGAGGAGGCAGTCAGGGTGACGAAGAGCCGCGGGTGACGCCGAACCCCGTCCGTGACGCCCTTACCGCCCAGCAGGCCGGAGCGGACCAGTTGGAACGTGTCGCCCGCGTGGAGGTAGGAGCAGGGCTCACAGCGCGTCTCGCGCCGGTTGCGGCAGCGCACCGGCATCCGGCCGCCGGGTTCGTCGCTGGTGTCGTAGTGCCGCAGCACTTCCCCCGTGACCGCATCACGAGTTGTGGTGTGCCCGGCGAGGTAAATCGGGTGAGCGCACCCGCCAATGGACTTGATCTGATCGAGCCAGCGCGCGTATCCGGGTTCGTGAACGAGCCGGATAAGGTCACGCTCGGTAGGCGAAAGAAGGCGCAGACGCTCAGCCTGATTGAGGACCGAGCGCCGCGCCTCATCCGACATCACAGACATGGGAGGACCCCTTTCACGAGGCACAGGCGCAGAATTCACGGGGTCAGTTCCCGAATTGGGCTGGTATTCGCGATGGAGTCGCGTCGGAAGTTATTTCTCTACCGGGTTGAGGTAGGCGTATTTGACCCAGCCGGTTTTACCCCTGTTCGGGCCGCTGGTGACTTTCCCGTAGCTCCACTGGTAATCCCTGTTGCAGTACTCAGTGAATCGAGCACCCTTGTACAGGATCCCCAGGGAGGCGTATTTCGTTCCGGGGCCACTGCGCAGGTTCACGGCAAACGAAACGTCTTTCGTCTGCGTCAATATCAGGTTGCACGCCTTCGGCAGGGAGGAAGCCGAGGCCGCCGGAGCGGTCAGCAGGGCGCCGCCGGCGAGGAGGGCAGCGGACGCGGCAGCAGCCGCAATGCGGGTGACGATCTTCATTTTTCTTCTCCTTGTTGATTCAGAGAGGTCAGCCGGTAAAGAGGCCGACTATGGCCGAAACAATTTCCATCACGGGGTACGAGAACGGCGTCATTGCCAGCAGGAACCCGAACAGGGAAATCAGGGTTGCCTGATACCAGCGGATTTCCCGTGACCGCGCGGTCAGGACCACGTACAGGAACAGGAACGAGTCGATGACCCATATCTGTGTCTGTGTCATTCCGTTATTCCTCCTTTCTCGAAAGTCACGGGGTCAGGCTGCGTCAGAAATGGGTCCGACGGAGAGTCCATCCGGGCGATCCCGGCAGCATCGGCGGTAGTGACAAGGCGGGAGCGGGCGCGCATCCACCGGCCGCCCATGGCGACCACGGCAACGCCCTGTTCGTCCTCGGTGATGCTCAGTGCGGTGATCACCGCATCCGGGTTGATGTCGCCCAAGGTCATCTCGGCGGACGACTCGTCATGCGCACGGTGGGCGACGCGTCCGCCGAGCTGGGCACGCAGCGCGGTCACGCGGGGGCCGATGTCGGAGCCGACCCGCTGACCGGCGATGACCAGGTGGACGCCGAGCGCCGCGCCGAGCTGGGCAACCCGCAGCAGCAGCGTTCCGCACTGCTCCGCCTCATCCTTCGACTCCCGAGAGCCGTCGGTGAGGTACAGCTCTGCCAACTCGTCCACGATCACGACGAGGGGCACCGGCCGCAGGTGTTCCGGCAGTTCCCAGACGGACCGCTTGCCCGCCGTACGGCAAACCCGCATGCGCGCCTGTATCTCTTCCACCACGCCGGAGAGCAGGCCGACCGCCTGTGTCCGGCCGGTGGCCAGCGCCGAGAGCCGCCCGCCGAACAGGCCCAGTTCCATGCCGCCCTTGCAGTCGATGCCGACCAGGGCGACCCTCTGAGGCGCCAGCGCAAGCACCAGCGCCGCCAGCAACGACGACTTCCCGGACTGCGTGGCACCCGTGATCAGCCAGTGCGGCACGCGCCGAAGGTCGATCACCCACGGGTCGCCATCCTCGATACGGCCCACGTCCGCCGACAGCAGCGCCGCAGCCGGCACACCGGCAGAGGGGACATCACCGGTCAGCGGATCAAGGGCCGTGACATGGATCAGTACCTGTCCCCGACGCGGGGAGGTGACCCGTACCCCGTGCACGTGCCAGGCGTGTTCCATGGCACGGGCCGCCGCGAAGTACGGCGCCGGAGTCTGCCCCGGATGCAGCAGCACCCGCAGCGTCAACCCGTTTTTCGTCGGCACCGGCCACGACAGCCGAGGAGACTTGGGCCGCAGCGCCTGCCCCTGCAGCACGAGATCACGGCCAATCACCCTCCGGTCCGGCGACGTACTCACCGACAAGCCGTTGAGTTGAGCCAGCCGCCGCCAGGTCGTGAAGACGCGCAGCGAGGTTCCGGGGTAGCCGACCAGCCACCAGCGCCAGGGCCACCGCCTCACCGGGATACCCCGAGCCGCAAGACGCGGTTCCCACCAGCGCTGTGTCAGCACGCCGACCAGGAGCAGCGCCGTCAGGACCCAGACCACCAGCGAGGCAGGCATCATTCCTCCCCGTTCTCTTTGGTCCGTGCGAGCACGAGCCGGGCGCGGATCATGGCCGTTTCGGCATGACGAGCC
Organism: Streptomyces sp. NPDC031100; assembly: GCF_055570785.1. Classification (NCBI taxonomy): domain Bacteria; kingdom Bacillati; phylum Actinomycetota; class Actinomycetes; order Kitasatosporales; family Streptomycetaceae; genus Streptomyces; species Streptomyces sp. NPDC031100. The sequence continues at coordinate 39,605 of NZ_JBVIGN010000002.1, read as the reverse complement.
GTCAGGCCGAGGAGGAACCGAAGGGTGGGGATGTCGTCGGACGTCGCCAGCAGTGCCTCGGCACCGGCCAGCGCCCGCAGGTCTCGCAGCAGCGAGCCGAAATGCCCGTCGACGCAGAACACCGGGTCCTCGCAGTCCGCAACGTCCCCGCCGTCCATCTCCTCAGCGCCGACCGCCGCCCGCATCTCCCGGGCCATGCGGTCCGCCTCGTCAGCGATCACGGCCGCGCACGGGTCCTTGCACGCGAACACCTGTGACTCATCCGCAGGCGACCGCCCCACCGGAATGGAAGTGATCTTTGCCGTCAGGAAGTCGGCGTTGCACACCACGCAGGCCATGCCGTCCGCCTGCCGGGCGTTCAGGTGCCAGAAGTAGCGCTCCATCACGCGTCACCGCCCGCCGACTTCCCGCGCGGGCCGGCCGCCGGAGCAGCCGTCGAGGCGGAAGCACCGCCGGAGCCGGACACGGGTGTGATCGCATCGGCCCGATAGGTGGTTCCGCTCCGGCCGTCCACCGTCCAGTCGTTGGCCCACAGGTTCGTGACCCTGACCTCACTGCCCTCCGTGAGGCCCTGCGGCTGTCCGCTGGTGACCACGTGAACGACGTCTGTACGCCGTCCCTCCGCCTGTCGCACAGACAGGCCCGTGATCCACAGCGGGTTTCCCTCGCGGTCCCGGCGCGTCTCTCCTTCCGGCGTCGTACGCGGTTCCGGAGCGATCACACAGCGGATCGCGCCGAGCCGAGCAGCATCAATCGGCTTGTTGTCCAAGGGAGTTCACCTCGTTTCAGCACAACACACACCCGGCCACTCATCCGGATAAGTTGGGAGGATCATCTTGACTCGCCACCGAGGCAGGGTCAACCACTTATCCGGATGAGTGACGCTGGGGTGTGCGGCAGAGGGTCAACCACTTATCCTCATGAGTGCGCGCGTATACCACGCAGCACTGACAAGCACCACGACCAGCAGCTCAGCCCGCAAACCGCCCGAGTACCCACACCCCCGACCCGAGAAGGACACGAGCCATGGCAGCCCGAGAGCACATCGAACGTGCCCCGTCCATGTACTTGCAGGTAGCTCAGCGCATGGCCACCGACATCAAGAAGGGCCGCTACCAAGCCGGCGATCTCCTACCGTCCGAGTCGGAAATGGTGAAGATGTACGGCATCGGCAAGCACACCGCCCGCGCCGCCGTCGCCGAGCTGCGCCGCATGGGTCTGGTGGAGTCCTTGCAGGGCAAGGGCAGCAGGGTACTTCCCACCGGCGGAGTTCTCCCTGCCACCCGTGTTGACCGGTCCATCCAGCGCACCACGAAGGGCAGTTGGCACCTGCCAGAGATGACGGAGACGGAACCGCCCGCCGTCACCAGGACAGCGCTGGACGGTCCCCCGGCACTGCTGTTGGACCAGCAGGACCAGGACGCCATCAACGTGGACCGCCTGATCCACGATCCGGCCACCGGCGCCCGCATGGCTCACCGTGTTCTGATCCCGATGGCCACCGCCGCCGAAGTGCCCACGCTGGCCGAGCAGCCAGACGCCGAGATCATCGACCTGTACCGGCAGCTTGCCGAAGCCGGACTCAGCCTGTCGTTCACCGAGCATGTCACGGCCCGCACCCCCTATCCCGACGAGCGGGCCGCACTCGGACTCAGCGACGCCAGCCCCCTACTGATCACCTACCGCGTGACCACCGACGCGGACCAGGGCCGCCCGTTGCTGTGCGAAGAGCTGAAGGCCCCCGCCGTCACGTGCCAGCTCATCTACCCCGTGACCCCGACGAAGCCAGCCGCCAAGCGCGCCGCCCGCCGTCGATCCGAATCGGAGTAACTTCTCTTTACTTGCTCAAGGGCGCGCCTTCGGCGCGCCGGGCGGCCCTGCCGCCTCGGCCGGGCGTGCGGCCTTCGGCCGGTCCCGTCCGGTCGGCAGCCGCCCGACACCGCCACCGCACCCGACCAAGCAGAGAAGCCCCCCGCGGAAGATCCGTCGCGGGGGGCTTCATCGTCTGCTCCCTCGGCCGTCCGGGGAAGTCAGCCGCACGAAAGCGAGGCCCACTCTCCCATCACGGGCGCCAGCCCCGTCCGTTGACACGCCGTTGCCCGACGAGGGCAACGGCGCTCACCGTGGCATACGGCGCCGTGACGAACATGGTTGCGGGCGGTGGTACCAGGGGCGCTACAGCGCACCCCTGGACCCCGCCCACGCGTGGCAACCTCACGCGCGAAAAAGGTTTCGTCGTGGTCCAGATCCGTGCGCGCGTGAGGTCGCCACGCACGCGATCTCACACTTTCCGCCGTCGTGAGGTGCTGTAACCGACGACCCGTAGTCAGCCGGCACCGGCACGTCGAGGAGGCTTGCCGCCAGGGCGTGCCTGGTGGGTCTGGCCCCGTAGTCGGCAGGCGGCGTTCCCCCATTTGGGCCATTCAAGGTGCATCTTGGTATTGCGGAAATAATGATAGAAACCAGTCGACGCGAAAGGCTCCCCATGAGCGAAACCTCCTTTCTCTGGCTGGAGATAACAGGAAAGTGCCAGCTGGAATGCGTTCACTGCTACGCAGAAAGCGGACCCAGCGGCACGCACGGGAGTATGGCACGGCACGACTGGGAACGTGTCATCGACGAAGCCGCCGACCTGGGCGTGAAAATGGTCCAGTTCATCGGCGGTGAACCCACCCTGCATCCCGACCTCGCGCCGCTGGTCACTCATGCACGTAAGCGTGGACTGGGGATCGAGGTGTACAGCAATCTCGTGCGAGTACCTCCCCAGCTTTGGAACTTGTTCTCTGATTTGAGTGTTCGGCTTGCCACCAGCTACTACACCGATGACCCGCAGGAGCATGCCGTAATCACCAGCCGCTCAACCCATCACCGCACGAAAGCCAACATCGAGGAAGCGGTGAGACGCGGAATTCGGCTGCGTGTAGGAATCGTCGACATGCACGACGGGCAGCGCATCGCCGAAGCTCGTGAAGAACTGGCCGCTCTAGGCGTCACACGCGTGAAAGTTGACCGCATCCGCGGAGTGGGCCGCGGGACTCCGAATCGTTCGAAGGACGTCTCACAACTGTGTGGTGGCTGCACAAAGAGTCGCGCAGCCGTAGCGAGCAATGGCGATGTGTGGCCGTGCGTCTTCTCGCGCTGGCTGCCCGTCGGAAACGTTCTTCGGGAGCCCCTCTCGAATATTCTTTCCGGCCCTAAGATGGCCCGGACGACAGCGGATTTGAACGCACACTTCGCATCCCGAAAGAACAATCCAACCGAAGAAAAGAGCAAGGAGAGTGACCATGAACCGGAAATCCGTCAGCATTGATGACATCGAGACCAGGAAGCGACACGACACCCGTCACGACGAGGTGACGGAATGCAACCCGAACGACGACGATTGCCACCCTTGGGCTTCTGACGAGCCCAGCGATCCTGAAGACAAAACGTCCCCTCGGGACTAACGAGCTCGTTAGGCGACGCCCGGTGGGACTCCTTGTCGTGACCCACCGGGCGCGCCCCAGCGTGATCGAAGAGACGGACCCTAGTTCCGGCAAGTCCGCGCGTGCCGCTCGGCGGCGAACCGAGCAGGACCCGCACCCGTGATCAGGATCGGCCTTCGGCACCCTTCGCACCGTATGAACTCCCCGCGCCGATCCGTCTCGACCCACACGCGCGAGCCCGCCGCCGTACGCCAGTCATCCCGCCTCATCCCGTCTTCCCTTCCCCCTCGTTCCAGCTCTCGCGCGAGCAACCGGGCTCCCTCCGAACGCAGCCCCACCACCGGCTCACCGTCGGCCCGAGCATGGGGACACGCGAACCTGCCGCCGTCCGCCAGCCGTCCCTCCTCATGCCATCTACCGTTCCTTCTCAGCTATCGTCCGGCCGCGCATCATCAACCCGCCCGCCGCCGTTCTCCCACCGCCGCACCCAGGGCCTGAGCAATCACACGCGCGCTCTCTAGGCGGAGCCACACCACCGGTTCACCGTGGGGACCCGCGTGCGGTACCGCGCGCACCAGTCGCACGCAGAAGCCGAGTTGCTCAAGCGCAGCGTTCAGTTCCTGCGCCACTTGGTCCGCCTCCAGCCAGGCTGACACGTAGTCAACTCCTGTCACGAATACGGCGTCATCAGGACCGCCGTAGCCCCCGCCCGGCGACGTGTTCTCTACCATCGCGCAACTCTCCCCAGTCAAGCCGACTGTTCATGGGCGACCGGCCACCCCGCGAACCGAACGCGTGTGCAATCGGAAAACAGACCACGCAGTCTACTTCGAGCCAAGCGCATATGCACGGCTACTGCCTGTCAACTTTGGTATCGGTCCAGTCAATACGCCCCCACCAAGGGGCCCCCTCCCCGCCGAAGCAGAGAGGGGGCCGATCGCTGGTCGCACAGACTTACTGAACACTGGGTCAGTAGAGGTACATCTCCGAGACCCAGCCCGTGAAGCCCCGAGGCAGGCCGCCCGGCGAAGCCCTCTGAAGCCTCACCTTGTCCCAGCGCTGCCCGCGGCGGTCGCGAGCCGTCGCGATGGCCCGAACACGCTGCCCCCGGTAGACCAGACCGAGGATCGTCCGGTTCGTGCCCGGACCCGTGCGCACTCGCAACCCGTTGACCGTCGCCGTCTTGTACGGACCCTCGTTCTGGATCGCCGCCGTCCCGCCGGAGTGAACCACCGAGTACCCCGGATCCGGGATCACCGCCGATGCCACCGAGGTGCCCACCAGGCCGACGCCGGCCACCAGTGCACCCGACACGACCAGCGCCCGCAGGGCCTTACGTCCCATGATCGAAACCCCTTCAATTCGGAAGAGGACAGGCAGCTGCCAACCCACCGTTGGTCAGCCACTCATCCGGATGAGCCGCCAGCATCCAACACTCACACCAGAACGGTCAACCACTTATCCGGATAAGTGTGTGCCGGTCAAGACGACGGGCAAACGCACACCGGGCAGACAAAGCCCCGCCCGTGCGCCACGGGGAGCAGCGCACGAGCGGGGCGATCTTGGGTTCTGACTACCTAGCAGACGAACACGTGCAGGTCTCTGTGATCGGCTGCTTGGTGTTCAAGTCGACCATCACGACAGTGCCCAGACCATGGCAGGAGGGGCAGCCGCGAACAGTGCCCCGCTTGGCTCGCTGCCGACACAACTCGCCCCACTTCTCGACCAACTTGGCGTAACGGGGGTCAATCCATGTGGAGTCGTCCATCGCCCCTCCTCGCAGTCAGGTACCGAGTGTAGGGCCGTCAGCACCCGCTGTGATGGCCTTTCAGCCGGTTCTCAGGAGCCGGGGAAGATCTGCGGCGCCGTGCAGGAGCCCCCGCCGTTGTCGTCGTTGCACTCGGTGTGCATGCAGTCGCCGCCCTTGATCTCAGTCTCAGCCCTGTCGCCCCACAGGTACTCGTTGGGGGCGTAGCCGGCCGCGCGGATGGCCTCGGTGGTGTTGTCCAGCGTGGTCGCGTCTCGGCGCAGCGTCTCCGGGCCCTCGGGGCGGTGGTGGATGTAGCGACCGAACTGCTTGCTGCACACGTTGAAGTACGTCTCAGTGTGCAGGATGAGGGCGTGCCAGCCCATGTCAACGACGCGCGAGGGACGCAGAGCCTTGCCGCTCGTGTTGCTGTTCGAGGCGGCAAGGAACTTCAGCGCCTCGTCCACGATGGACAGGGCAAGGGCCTGGTCGTTGACGCCTTCGTTGTCGCGGATGACCAGGGCGGCAACACGGTTCGCCTCGTCCCCGCTGAGGAGGTCAAGCGCGGATGCCTTGTAATCGGTGCTCGTGCCCATTGGGTTCCTTCCTTGGCTCTTTGAGGTTCTGCACTTGCGAGCCGTCCGGCTGCTTACGCCATCGGCCGTCCCCTTGCCCGGAATCGAACCGGGGTCCTCACCAGCGCCAAGCCACCCGGGCCACGCTGAAGTGCCGCCTTCCCACTGGACTACAAGGGGTGGCGCCCGTGTCCGGGGTCGGACCGGATATCAGCCGACGCGGCCGTTGATATTCGCGACTCAGCTGTGTCTCACGGGCTCTCTGTCGCACACTCGCTGTTCCCCCCGCTTGAGGATCGCCCAACTCAGGGAGAGCGACAGAGGAATTGGTGCCCGCCCTGACCGGAGAGCGGGTGGGAGGGGGATCATCCGGCCAGGGCGGGGGCTAGGCGGGGGTTCGCAGACCCTTGCGGCGCTGGATGCAGAGCCGCGCAAGCGCCTGGAGCTGTCTCTGCTCCCGTTCCGTTGCCGGGCGGACGGAGACCCAGCGCGAGCACCACGGACGGCCCATGGGGCGGACAAGGGCAACCGTGGCTCCTCGTATCCCCGTGACTCTCGCGACCATGTCACGGCGGTTGTCGTAGACGACCATGCCGACCGTTATTTCAGGCAGCTTCGCGTCAGCCATCGGCCCGCCCCAGCGTCCGTGAGTCCTTCGGGTGGCCGTAAACCATGTGGTCGCGCATGGCGTACAAGACCGCCTTTCCTGCTGCGGCGTTCTTGGTCTCCAGCGACTCCTTGAGCGCCCCTCGCAAAGCCCGGCACATGGGGCACCGTTCGGGGTCAACAGGCCCCGCGCATGGCGCCCTCAGGGAATCCAGCTTGGCGGGGAACCGGGCTTTGAAGTACTCCCAGCTGCTGTCATCCAGCTTGGGGCCTTCCGCGCTGCATTCAACGTGGCTCACTCGTATCGCTCCCAGGAGTGGCCGCCCCGATGCGCTTCGGGAAGCCAGCAGACGAGGTCCCCGCCAGACGACTTGCAGACGTCACGGCGCTGCACCTTGATGTCGTCGGAGTCGTCGTCCCCGTCACAATTCCAAGTGATCCATACGGCGGCACCTTCGCCCAGGTCCCGCATGATCGCGGCGTGTTCGCCGTAGGGGTGCTTGTCGAGTTCGCACGACACGTCATCTGGCAACGGGATGTCGCCGAACGGCACGCTGCCCGGGAAGTCCAGTGCCGCCTTGCGCATCCCTTCGGGCACCTCCAGCCGCTTGTCACACGTCATCTCTCGCCTTCCTCTGCATCGCTTGCACTCGGGGATGCGGAAGGAGGGAGCGCTCCGCGCGGGAACGCGATCACACCGGACGCCGGATCACGCCTACCGCTGTAGCGCCTCCACCTCCCGTCAGCGCACACGCCGGTTCTCCCGCTCCACAAGGGACCGGAGACGCTGCGTGGTGGGGCTGTCGGACCGGTTGTCGGCCCCCCTGTGCTTCGGTGGGGCGTCGGGGCAGTTGGGCTTGCCGCACTGGCACGGCGGCCAGTTCAGCGCCGACTGGATCGGGGGCAAATCGGCGTTCACGCTGCTCCCTCCCTCACGTCCGTTGCCCGGCGGTGCGGATGCTGCCGGATCGCCTCGCTGGCGCTGCGGACGCTCGCCACGTTGCCAAGCCGATGCGCCGCTTCCCGCTGTCGTGCAGCGGCTGCGCAGAACGAGCAGCCGTCCACGGGTACAGGCTCAAGCTCCGGTGCGCGGAGCGCAGGCGTGCTATCGCTCATCGCTCAACCTCCTCTTGAGCCCGTTCTCAACAGCCCGCAGTACGGCGGGGGTCGACAGGGCGTAGCCGGCGCGCGGTACCCAGTCCGGGGCCAGGCACCAGAACCCACCAGCGGCTACGAGCGCTTCCAGCTCCGCCACGTCGTCAGCCGGGCGGGGCGTGGAGGATTCGTGCGGTTCTGCGAGATTGCGCTTACCGAACACGGCCGCTCCTCTCCGTAGTGCTACGACTACCGGGGAGGTTCAGCGTGGCCCATGCCTGGGAACCATTCAACCTGTTGGATGAGAACGAAAGGTCGGTGAACAACCCTTGAATCGCAAGGAGTTGAACCCGGATGCCTCTCCCCAGGCGGCCTACGGAGCACGTCTACGCCGCTTGCGGGAGTCACGCGGCTGGACCCAAGATGACCTTGGCGAACGCATGGAATATTCCAGTGTGCATATTTCAGCGGTTGAAACTGGGCGGAAGCCTCCAACCCTTCGTTTCTCGCGTAGCGCAGACAGGGTGTTCGGTATCGAGGGCACAGCTGACGGGTTCGAGCGCGAGTACCGCGAACTTCAACACGGCTCCTTGCTGGAGGGGTTCCCTGAGTACGTTGGGTACGAGGGGCGAGCAGTAGAGATCCGGTTGTTTGAGATTGGGATCATCCCCGGCTTGCTTCAGACACCCGCGTACGCACGCGCCCTGGCGGACGGTGATGTACGCCGAGGCACCATCACACCCGAACAAGCAGATGAACGCGTCTCGGTTCTGGCGGAGCGGCAGGCGACGCTAGTACGGTCCCGCCCGCCCACGATGCTTGTGGTGATAGATGAAAGTTGCATCCGCCGGCCCGTCGGTGGCGCCGAGGTCATGAGCGAGCAGCTGCAACACCTCGTTGAGTTCGCCGCACTACCGAACTCCATGCTTCAGGTTGCCCCGTACGACATAGGCGAGCGACGCCCGTTCAACTTGCCGATCAACCTACTGACGCTGCCGGACCGGTCCATGATGGCGTACGCGGAGTCCCAGGCCCGGGGGCACCTGGACCGCGAATCCACGTTCGTCCTGTCTGCGTTGTCGGCCTACCATCAGTTGCAGGCCGAAGCGCTGTCACAGACAGAATCCGTGGCCGTGATCAACCAGTTGCGAAAGGGCACCCCGTGACGACCGAATCCCCCCGCTGGGTCAAGTCCTCCTACAGCTCCAACGGCGGCAACTGCATCGAGGTCGCCGCAAACCTCGTCGCCTCGCGCGGCGTGGTCCCCGTCCGTGACTCCAAGACCCCGAGCGGTCCGGTTGTGGACTTCCCTGCTGACGCGTTCTCGTCCTTCGTGGCAGGCGTCAAGGCCGGAGAGTTCGGCGCAGTCTGACCGCCTGTCCCGGGTTCATCAGCTCGTGAGGTAGGTACACAAGCCCCCTTGCCCCGTTCAGGTCGGGACAAGGGGGCTTCCACTTGTTCGTCTCGCCTCTTAGGGCGTGCCCGGCGGGTCTGCCACGTGGCCCGCCGGACTCAGCACTTCTGGACGTCTACCGCGTGCCCGGGGCTGTCCATCTTGAAAGAGACCTTGTCCTGTGCCCGCAACGTCTTGCCTTCGGCAGGGTTCTTCAAGTCACGGGAGGAAAATTCCAGGAAGTGAGGACTGTTGTCCTCCTGAATCGAGCCGTGGTCGGATTCCGAGTCCCACTCCTGCACCTTGCCTGTGGACATGGGCGTGTCTCCTTCGTTCGACGACGCTGAGAGGCCCCCCACTGACGAGTCGGGGCTCGCTGCCATCGAATCCGAACTGTCGCGCTACGGCAATCGCTGTGGGCTGTACGGGGGATGTACCAGCAGCCCCGTCACACGACTCACCGGACACGCCCTAAGGCGCCTGGTTCCTGGTGCCGACGAAGGGCGCCGCCCACTGGGCATCTACGCCGGGTCCCGTACTTGAACTCTCATCCGGTTCGGACGACACGCACGGGCATAGCCTTCCTGGGCCTGGGGAGGGGGGTGCTTGTACGAGGTCTTGGGGTGTCGCTTCGTCGTGGTCCATCCCCTAGCTGGTCGAGGAGCTGACCGCGCTCCTCCGCACTCAGCTGGAGCACCCGGGCAGCTAGCTCACGGTACGTTTCCGCAGGTGAGAGCACGTTTAGTAGCCTTTCGATTTGCTGGTAGACCACGACGAAGACCAGCACCCACAGCGCGTACCAGGGATCGACCGTGAACGCGATCAGCATGGGCAGCGCGCCCGCGAGATACGTGCCGATGGTGGGGATGAACTGCGACACCAGGCCCACCCAGACACCCAGCACGGGCGCGTAGGGCACACCCAGCGCCTCCAGCAGGATGTAGTGCGCGATGCCGGAGATGAGCGCCATGAGGCCGCGCGAGTACAGATACCCGCCGGTCTTGTCCACGGCGATCTCCCACGCGCGCAGCACCTCGGCCTGCCGGGCGGGCGGCAGTACGGAGCACAGGGCGCGGCGCAGCCTGGGCCCGTCGGCGGCGAAGTAGAACGAGAACAGCGAGACGGTCAGCAGCTGGAACAGCCCGCCGAGCACCTGGGCGGACACGTCCAGCACGCCGGCCGCGCTGTTCTGCGCGTACTTGCGCAGCCAGCCGGAGCGGAGCAGGCCCTGCTGGATGTCCACGCGTCTGAGGTCGGTGTGGAACGTCTGGTTGATCCAGTGGATGACCGAGTCGAAGTAGTCCGGGAAGCCCTCGACCATCTTGATGATCTGGCCCGCGAGCATCGAGCCGAGCAGCGTGATGAAGCCGGCGGTGACGATCAGCAGGCCGAGGAAGACCAGGAAGGTCGCGAACCCCCTGCGCATGCCGCGGGCGGCCATCCAGCTCACGGCGGGCTCGATGGCGAGGGCCAGGAAGAACGCGATGAGGATGTTGATCAGCAGGCCGGTCAGCTGGTGGAAGGCCCAGCTGCCCAGCTGGAAGGCGGCGATCAGGGCGAGCGCGAGCACCATGGCGCGCGGCAGCCAGCGCGGCATGCGGGTGCCCGGCGCGGCGGCGCCCTCGGCCGGGGGCCGGGTGGGCGGCGTCGTACCGAACGAGGGTGCGTGCTGGGCGAGCTGCCCGGTGTCGTCAGTGGGTGGCACGGTGCAAGTCTCGCCCACGCCACTGACAGTCCGCTGCCCCCTTGCGATCTTCGCGCCCGGTCAGCGCCTCTCCCCCGGAACGTTCATGACCGAGCAGACCACGCGCCACACGTCCTTGGCCGCCCAGCCGGCGTCCAGGGCCTCGTTCACCGTGCGCCCGCCCAGCTGGGACATCACATGATCGCGCGCGAAGGTGTCGGCGTACCCCGGACCGAAGTGCTCCGCCATCCGCTGCCAGAAGACCGTCAACCGCATGACACCAGTATCCCGCCCCTGGGGGTGGGGCCTGCCGGGGACCGCTTGCCGAGACCGCTTTCCGTCCTACGGTCTGTCGCATGGCCGAAACAGGAGCTTCCCCACTCCCCCCTACGTCCCCGGCGCGCTCCCCGCTCTTCCGCGCCGAGCAGTTCGTCTGGCTGACCGCGCGCGTGCTGGAGCAGCGGCTCTTCGCGTACCACTTCCTGAACGGCGCCGCCGCTCCGGTGGAGGCGGCGCTGGACGCCTACCGCAACGAGGACGGCGGGTACGCCCACGCGCTGGAACCCGATCTGCGCGGCCCTGTGAGCCAGCCTCTGCACACTGCTCACGCGCTGCGCGTGCTGGATGCCGTCGGGCGCTGCGGCGGGCAGCGGGTGGAGCGGGTGTGCCGCTATCTGACCTCCGTCTCCACCGCGGACGGCGCCCTGCCGGCGGTCCGTCCCAGCCAGCGCGGCTACCCGGTGGCGCCGTTCGTCCCGGTCGTGGACGACCCTCCCAGCGAGCTGCTCGCCACCGGGCCCGTCGTGGGCGTGCTGCACCGCAACGAGGTGTGGCACGCCTGGCTGTTCCGGGCCACCGACTTCTGCTGGCTGGCGGTGGAGTCCCTGGACAGGTCCCATCCCTACGAGGTGGAGGCCGCGGTGGCCTTCCTGGACTCCGCTCCCGACCGCCCGCGCGCGGAGGCCGCCGCCGACCGTCTCGGCCGTCTGGTGCGCGAGCAGCGGCTGGCCGTCCTGGACCCGGACCGTCTCGACGCCTTTCCGGTCGCCTCCGGCTATGCCCCGGGCGAGCACCACTTCCCGCACGACTTCGCGAAGAGTCCGCTGTCGCTCGCGCGCGCGTGGTTCACGGACGAGGAGATGGCACGGTCCCTGGACTTCCTCGCCGCCGAGCAGCAGGAGGACGGCGGCTGGCCCGTCCGCTGGCGCCAGTGGGCGCCGGTCCCCACGGTGGAGGCGCGCCCCATGGTGACGATCGAGGCCCTGCGCACCCTCAGGGCGTACGGCCGCTTCATGGGCTGAGCCCGGCCGTCCTCACCCGCCGATCGCCCGCACGCCCGCCGTGACCACCACGGCCGCCGCGACGACCAGCAGGAACGGTGCGCGCAGCACGAGCGCCACGGCGGCCGCGCCGAGCCCTGCGGCCCTGGCGTCCAGGACGAGCGCGTGCCCGTCGGCGAACGTCTGCTGGGCGGTGAGCGCGGCGAGGAGGGCGACGGGCAGCAGGGCGGCGAGCCGTCGGACGAGCGGCCGCTCCAGGGCGCCTGCGGGCACGAGCAGCCCGGCGAGCTTGACGGCGTAGCAGCCGAGAGCGGTGATGCCGATCGCGATCCAGGTGTTCATCGGTCCTCCTTCGGTCCGACCGGTTCCTCGGTTCCGTCCCGTCCGGCTGGTGCGTCCTGTTGGCTACGACCGCCGCGCCGGCCCTCGGCGAACAGCGCGGCCGGCGCCGCCAGGGCCGCCACCAGGACCGGTACGCCGGCCGGCAGGACGGGCAGCAGGCCGAGGCCGAGCAGGACCGTGAGGCCCGCGACCGCGCGCTCGGTTGGCGTCTTCAGCATCGGGGCGAGCAGGGCCAGGAAGACGGCGGGACCGGCCGCGTCCAGGCCCCACGCGTCGGTGTTCCCGATGGCCTTCGCGCCGAGTGCGCCGAGCAGCGTGGTGAGGTTCCACAGCAGATACAGGCTGAGCCCGGTGACGGTGAAGCCGAGCCGCGCAGCACGCCGGGTCGGCTGGGCCAGGGTCACCGCCGTGGTCTCGTCGATCACCCACTGCGCGGCCAGCGGCCGCACCGCGCGCGGGAGGGCCAGCAATTGCGACAGGCGCAGCCCGTAGAAGGCGTTGCGCACGCCCAGGAAGAAGGCGCCGGCGGCGGCCGTGAACGGGTTGCCGCCGGCGGCGAGCGCGCCCACGAGGGCGAACTGGGAGGCGCCGGTGAACACCAGGAGGCTGAGCGCGCAGGTCTGCAGGAGCCCGAGTCCGCTGCCGGCCGAGGTCACGCCGAAGGCGAACCCGGACAGGCCGACGGCGACGCCGACGCCCAGGGCGTCCCGTACGACGGCTGCGTCGGGCTTTTCCGTGCCGTCGGCGGCCTGATCCGCCAGTGCTATGTCTTGTGCCACGCCCCGGACGGTACGGGCGGCCGTCAGCCCGGGTCTTGTACGTTCTTGCGCTCGCGTCGGTAGGCGCCCGGGGGTACGCCGACGATCCGGGTGAAGTGCCGGTTGAGGTGCGGCTGGTCGGTGAAGCCGACGGCCAGGGCCGCCTCGGCGGGTGCCGTACCCGCGTCGAGCAGGAGCCGCGCGCGGCGCACCCGGGCGTCGGTCAGCCAGGTGTGCGGCGGCATCCCGTAGGCGTCCCGGAACGCCCGCAGCAGGGCGAACGGGCTGGTTCCGAGGTCGGTGGCGAGGCGCTCCAGGGTCGGCGGCTCGGTCATCCGCTCCTCCAGCACGGCACGCGCGCGTGCGGCGATCCGCGCTCCGGCCGTCCGCGTCCGCCGCTGTGGCAGCGGCCCGCCGTTGAGCCGCAGCAGCCTGGTCACGGCCACGCGCAGCAGGGTGTCGGCCGCGAGTGCGTTGCCCTCGTCGGCGGCGCGGAGCACCTGGTGCACCAGGCGGACCGTGTACGGGTCGTCGAGGACCGGGCTGGCGAAGCCGGGCGTGCCGCGGATCGTGGTGGTCTCCGCCGCTATCTCGGCCACCACCTGAGGCGACGGATAGACCGCGCCGTACCGCCAGCCCTCGGGCACGCCGGCCCGGCCGGTGTGCGGTGTGTCCGGATTGACCAGCGCGAGGGCTCCCGCGCCGGCGGACACGTCGGAGCCACGGTGGTGGAAGACCTCGACGCCGTCGGCGATGGCCGCGATCACGAAGTTCTCGTGGGTGTGCCGGACGAAGGTCTTGCGGATGTACCGGGCGCGCAGCAGGTCGACGCCGGGCAGCTGCTCGTACCGCCAGTGGCGCGCCCGCTCCCCTGATCCCGCCATACGACCATTGTCCGTCCCGCCCACCGACCGCTCCCGTCCCCCTGCTCTCCCGCGATTGCGCAGGTCGGCGTGATTGTCAGTGGCGGGGTGCAGGATGGACGCATGGTCAGCTCCGCACACCGAGCCCTCGACGGCTTCTCCCCCGCGACCCGCGGCTGGTTCACGGGGGCGTTCTCCGCGCCCACCGCGGCCCAGGCCGGCGCGTGGCAGGCCATCGGCGCGGGCTCGGACGTGCTGGTGGTGGCCCCGACCGGCTCGGGCAAGACGCTGGCCGCGTTCCTGGCCGCCCTGGACCAGCTGGCCTCGACGCCTCCCCCGGCCGACCCCAAGAAGCGCTGCCGGGTGCTGTATGTGTCTCCGCTGAAGGCTCTCGCGGTCGACGTCGAGCGGAACCTGCGCAGTCCGCTGACCGGTATCCGCCAGGAGTCCGTGCGCCTGGGCCTGCCCGAGCCCGAGGTGAAGGTGGGCATCCGTTCCGGCGACACCCCGCCCGCCGAGCGGCGTGCTCTGTCCACGCGCCCGCCGGACATCCTGATCACCACCCCCGAGTCGCTGTTCCTGATGCTGACGTCCGCCACGCGTGACGCGCTGACGGGCGTGGAAACGGTGATCCTGGACGAGGTGCACGCGGTCGCGGGCACCAAGCGCGGCGCCCACCTCGCGCTGTCCCTGGAGCGGCTGGACGAGCTGCTGCCGAAGCCGGCCCGCCGGATCGGTCTGTCGGCGACCGTGCGCCCGGTGGACGAGGTGGCCCGGTATCTCTCGCCGCGCCGCAAGGTGGAAATCGTCCAGCCGGAGTCCGGCAAGGAGTTCGACCTCTCCGTCGTCGTCCCGGTCGAGGACATGGGCGAGCTGGGCGGCTCCCCGGCGGCCGACGGGAACGAGGGGGCGGAGAAGCCGTCGATCTGGCCGCATGTGGAGGAGCGGATCGCCGATCTGGTCCAGGCCCACCGCTCCACGATCGTGTTCGCCAACTCGCGGCGTCTGGCGGAGCGGCTGTGCAACCGGCTCAACGAGATCGCCTACGAGCGGGCGACCGGCGAGACGCTGGAGGAGCATCACGCCCCGGCCGAGCTGATGGGCGGCTCGGGGGCGGCCCAGGGCGCACCCCCGGTGATCGCCCGCGCGCACCACGGCTCGGTCTCCAAGGAGCAGCGCGCCCTGGTGGAGGAGGACCTGAAGGCGGGCCGGCTACCCGCTGTGGTCGCCACGTCCAGCCTGGAGCTGGGCATCGACATGGGCGCCGTCGACCTCGTCGTGCAGGTCGAGTCGCCGCCCTCGGTGGCCTCCGGGCTCCAGCGCGTGGGCCGCGCGGGGCACCAGGTGGGCGCCGTGTCCACCGGCGTGGTCTTCCCCAAGTACCGGGGCGACCTGGTCCAGGCGGCCGTGGTCACCGAGCGGATGCGCACCGGCGCCATCGAGTCCCTGAAGGTCCCCGCGAACCCGCTGGACGTGCTCGCCCAGCAGCTCGTCGCCATGACGGCGCTGGACACCTGGCAGTTCGACGACCTCCTCGCCGCGGTCCGCCGCGCGGCCCCCTTCGCCTCGCTGCCCGAGTCGGCGTTCACGGCGACCCTCGACATGCTCGCGGGCCGCTACCCGTCCGACGCGTTCGCCGAGCTGCGCCCGCGCGTGGTGTGGGACCGCGTGGCGGGCACGATCACCGGCCGCCCGGGCGCCCAGCGCCTCGCCGTCACCTCCGGCGGCACGATCCCCGACCGGGGCCTCTTCGGGGTCTTCCTCGCCGGTGCCGACCCCAAGAAGGGCGGCGGCCGGGTCGGCGAGCTGGACGAGGAGATGGTGTACGAGTCCCGGGTGGGGGACGTCTTCACGCTGGGCACGAGTTCCTGGCGCATCGAGGACATCACGCGCGACCGCGTCCTGGTCTCCCCCGCGCCGGGCGTGCCGGGCAGGCTGCCGTTCTGGAAGGGCGACCAGCTGGGCCGCCCGCTCGAACTGGGGCGCGCGGTGGGCGCGTTCCTGCGCGAGGTCGGCTCGCTGCCCAAGGACGACGCCCGGCTGCGCCTGCTCG
Organism: Streptomyces sp. NPDC031100; assembly: GCF_055570785.1. Classification (NCBI taxonomy): domain Bacteria; kingdom Bacillati; phylum Actinomycetota; class Actinomycetes; order Kitasatosporales; family Streptomycetaceae; genus Streptomyces; species Streptomyces sp. NPDC031100. The sequence continues at coordinate 23,784 of NZ_JBVIGN010000002.1, read as the reverse complement.
CGGCGGGCCTGGACGCGTGGGCCGCGGACAACGTGCTGTCGTACCTGGACGAGCAGCGCGAGGCCTGCGGCCATGTCCCGGACGACCGCACGATCGTGGTCGAACGCTTCCGCGACGAGCTGGGCGACTGGCGGGTCGTCGTCCACTCCCCCTTCGGCGCCCAGGTCCACGCCCCCTGGGCCCTCGCGCTCGGCGCCCGCCTCTCCGAGCGGTACGGCATGGACGCGCAGGTCATGCACGCCGACGACGGCATCGTGCTGCGCCTGCCCGACGCGGACCTGATGGGCCTGGACCTGCTCGACCAGGAGCCCATGAAGGCCGGCACCGAGTACGACAGCGAGCAGGCGCCGGTCGGCGCGGCGGACGTCGCCTTCGACAAGGGCGAGGTCGACCAGGTCGTCACCGACCAGGTCGGCAGCTCCGCCCTGTTCGCCTCCCGGTTCCGTGAATGCGCCGCCCGCGCGCTGCTGCTGCCGCGCCGCAACCCCGGCAAGCGCACCCCCTTGTGGCAGCAGCGTCAGCGGGCGGCCCAACTGCTTCAGGTGGCGAGCGAGTTCGGCTCGTTCCCGATCGTCCTGGAGGCGGTCCGCGAGTGCCTTCAGGACGTCTTCGACGTCCCCGGGCTCGTGGAGCTGATGGGCGACATCGAGTCCCGCAAGGTCCGCCTGGTCGAGGTCACCACCCCGGAGCCGTCCCCCTTCGCCCGTTCCCTCCTCTTCGGGTACGTCGCCCAGTTCCTGTACGAGGGCGACTCCCCGCTCGCCGAGCGCCGCGCCGCCGCGCTGTCCCTGGACTCCCGGCTGCTGGCCGAGCTGCTGGGCCAGGCGGAGCTGCGCGAGCTGCTCGACGCGGACGTGCTGACCGAGCTGGAGCGCGAGCTGCAGTGGCTGACGGAGGACCGGCGCGTCAAGGACGTCGAGGGCGTGGCCGACGTGCTGCGCCTGCTCGGCCCGCTCACCGACGCCGAGCTGGCCGAGCGGGGCGCCGAGCCGCAGTGGGCACGAGAGCTGGCCGCCGCCCGTCGGGCCATCAAGGTCCGGATCGCAGGCCAGGACCACTGGGCGGCCGTCGAGGACGCGGGCCGGCTGCGCGACGCGCTCGGCACGGCGCTGCCGGTCGGCGTCCCCGAGGCGTTCACCGAGCCGGTGAAGGACCCGCTGGGCGACCTGCTCGCGCGCTATGCCCGCACCCACGGCCCGTTCACGTCGGCCACCGCCGCGGCCCGCTTCGGCCTGGGCGTGGCGGTCACCGAGGGCGCCCTGCACCGGCTGGCCGCGAACGGCCGTGTCGTACAGGGCGAGTTCCACCCGGCCGGCATCGGCCAGGAGTGGTGCGACGCGGCCGTACTGCGCCGGCTGCGCCGCCGCTCCCTGGCAGCGCTGCGGCACGAGCTGGAGCCGGTGCCACCGGCCGCGCTGGCGCAGTTCCTGCCGCAGTGGCAGCACATCGGCAAGGGTCATGGACTGCGCGGCATCGACGGACTGGTGCGCGCCGTCGAGCAGTTGCAGGGCGCCTCCGTACCGGCCTCCGCCCTGGAGAAGCTGGTGCTGCCCTCCCGCGTGGCGAACTACTCGCCGTCGATGCTCGACGAACTCACGGCTGCGGGCGAGGTGGTGTGGGCCGGAGCGGGTGCCCTGCCCGGCAAGGACGGCTGGGTCTCGCTGTACGTGGCGGACGCGGCCCCGCTGCTCCTGCCGCCCCCGCACCCCCTGGAGCTGACCGCGCTGCACCAGTCCGTCCTGGACGCCCTCTCCGGCGGTTACGGCCTGTTCTTCCGCCAGATCGCCGACCAGGTGCGCGCCACCACCCACCCCGACGTCACCGATCCCCAACTGGCCGACGCCCTGTGGGACCTGGCCTGGTCGGGCCGGCTCACCAATGACACGCTCGCCCCGATGCGCTCTCTGTTGGGCTCGGGTCGTACGGCGGGCTCGACGGCCCACCGCGCCAAGCGCACCGTCCCGCGCGGCCGCTACGGCTCCCTGACGGCCGCCGCCCGCCCCGCCTCCCGCAGCGGCCCGCCGACGGTGGCCGGCCGCTGGTCCCTGCTCGCCGCGTCCGAACCGGACGCCACCGTGCGCGCCCACGCGCTGGCCCGCACCCTCCTCGACCGGCACGGCGTGGTCACCCGGGGAGCGGTCGCCGCGGAGGGCGTCGAGGGCGGCTTCTCGGCGGTGTACCGGGTGCTGTCGGCGTTCGAGGAGAGCGGACAGGCGCGGCGCGGTTACGTGGTCGAGGGCCTGGGCGCCGCCCAGTTCGCGATGGACGGTGCGGTCGACCGCCTCCGCGCGATCTCCAACGCCCGCGAACGCGGCGAGGACCTGCTCACCCCGGGCGTGCCGGACGGGTTCGGCGGCGGCAGCGGAAACCCGCTGTTCCTCGACGGCGGCCACACCACTCCGAACGCGTTCGACCAGGCCGACGGCGGGCTCGCCCACCCGGGCCTCGACGGCGACTTCACCTGGCCACCGGCGAACCCTCGTGCAGACGAATATGTCTCTGCCCGCGACCTGGCTCCAGTCGCCGACCCCTTCGCCTCCCCCGGCTACGGCGGCCCCCGGGGCGGCGGCTCCGCCTCCTCCTACGGCTCGCCGGCGCCCAGAGGCTTCGGCGGCCGCCGTACGGACGCGTCGTCCCCCGACCCCCGCGCGGTGGTCCTCGCCGCGGCCGACCCCGCCAACGCCTACGGCGCGGCGCTTCCCTGGCCGGAGCCGCCGAACGGGGCAGGGCACAAGCCGGGCCGCAAGGCGGGTTCGCTGGTGGTGCTGGTGGCGGGCGAGCTGACGCTGTACATGGAGCGCGGCGGCAAGACACTGCTGGCCTGGCCCTCAGAACCGCATGCCGCCGCCACCGACGACCCCCGCCTGCGCACGGCGGCCGAGGCCCTGGCCGCGGCCGCCCGCGCGGGTTCCCTCGGCACGGTCACGGTGGAGCGGATCAACGGCGCCCAGGCCCTGACCTCCCCCGTGGGCACCCTCCTGGAGGCGGCGGGCTTCATCGCGACCCCGCGCGGTCTGCGCCTGAGAGCCTGAGCGCGGCGCTCCCGGGGCGGATCGGTGCCCCGGGACACGGCCGCCCCAGGTCACCCCGCCGTGGCACCCTGGACGCATGCCCGAAGGTGACACGGTCTGGCAGGCCGCGCGGCGGCTGCACGAGGCCCTCGCGGGCAAGGTGCTGACCCGCAGCGACTTCCGGGTGCCGAAGTACGCGACAGTCGACCTCACGGGCCGTACGGTCCTGGACACGACCCCGCGCGGCAAACACCTGCTCACCCGCTTCGAGGGCGGCCTGACCCTGCACACGCATCTGCGCATGGAAGGCGCCTGGAAGGTGTACGGCACGGGCGAGAGCTGGCGGGGCGGCCCGGCGCACCAGATCCGAGCGATCCTCGGCACCGCCGATCGCACGGCCGTCGGCTATCGCCTCCAGGTGCTGGAGTTCCTGCGCACCGGCGAGGAGGAGCGCGTCGTCGGCCACCTCGGCCCCGACCTGCTCGGCCCGGACTGGGACCCCGAGCGCGCCCTCGCCAACCTCCTCGCGGACCCCGGGCGCCGGCTCGGCGAGGCCCTGCTCGACCAGCGCAATCTCGCCGGCATCGGCAACGTCTACAAGAGCGAACTGTGCTATCTGCTCGGCGTGACCCCCTGGCTGCCGGTCGGCGCCCTGCCCGCGGACCGTGCCGCCAGGCTGCCCGCCCTCGCCAAGAGGCTCCTGGAGACCAACCGCGACCGCCCGGTCCGCCAGACCACGGGCCTGCACCGGCAGGACCTGTTCGTGTACGGCCGCGCCCCGCGCCCCTGTCTGCGCTGCCACACGCCGGTCCGCGTGGCCGACCAGGGCGACGGATCCCGGGAGCGCCCGACCTATTGGTGCCCGACCTGCCAGACGGGCCCGGCACCGGCACCGGGGGCATCGCAGAAATGGCGTGAGCGCAGGCCCCGACGGCCGTCCCCGCCCAACTAATTGACGGACCGTCAGAAGCACTCGTACCGTCGCTGTATGCCTCTCAAGGCGTACGACCTCAGTGGACGCACCGCGTTCGTCACCGGAGCCGCCGGCGGCATCGGCCGGGCCTCGGCCGTCCTGCTCGCCGAGGCGGGAGCCTCGGTGCACTGCGCCGACCTGGACGCGGACGGCCTGCACGGCACCGCCGAGCTGATCAAGGACCGCGGCGGCAGCGCCCTTGTGCACGTCGTCGACGTCACCGACCGGACCCGTCTCACCGAGGCCGTCCGTTCCTGCGGGCGCCTGGACGTGATGGCCGCGATCGCCGGGATCATGCACAGCAGCCCGGTCCTGGAGACCCGGGACGAGGACCTGGACCGGGTGCTGAACGTCAACTTCAAGGGCGTGCTGTACGCCTGCCAGGATGCGGCACGGCTGATGCTCGACCACGACACCCGGGGCAGCATCGTCACGATGGCCTCCGGCGCCATCGACACCGGCGGCTCCGGGCTGCTCTGCTACGGCGCGGCGAAGGCGGCCGTGGTGCAGCTGACGAAGACGCTGGCCAGCGAGGTCGGCCGGCACGGCATCCGGGTCAACGCCGTCGCTCCGGGCTGGATCCGGACCCCCATGACCGACCGCCACGACCAGGAGGCACAGGCGCACACCGAGTCCCTGATGGCCCGGATGTCTCCGCTGGGCCGGGTCGGCGAGGCCGATGACGTCGCACACACGGTGCTGTACCTGGCGTCGGACGCCTCGGGGTTCACGACGGGGCAGATCCTCCGTCCGAACGGGGGCGTGGCGATGCCCTGGTAGCGCCCCCCGCCCGCCAAGCGGCCGTCCACCGTCCCGATGGGACCGCGCCAAGGGCGCGCCCTTTGGGCACGCAGTGCACCGGCAGCACGCTCAGCCCCCAGCCACCGATCGCGACGGCCCCTTCGACGACGCCGGAGTCCGCCCCCAGGGCGATGCGCAGCACGGCCCACCACCACACCGCCCCCAGCCCGAGCACGGCCCCCCAGCGCAGTATCCGCCCCACCATGGCCGCCACCTCCAGCCGGACGCTAGAACGCCACGCGACCCGCACGGGAGGCGCACCGAGGGCTCACTGATGCAACACCGGACGCTCCGGAACGCTCACGCATTCTCTGCCTGGAACATCCAGTGGTGCTTCTCCAGGTCCGCCGTGATCCCGATGAAGATGTCCTGGGACACCGGATCCGCCTCCCCGGTCGCATCGACGCGCTCCCGCATCCGGATGATCAACGCCCCGAGGGCGTCCACCATCGTCCGGACCGCGTCCGTGTCCTTGACCCAGCCGGCCGGAGCGGTCCCTATGCCGCTGCCGGCGGCCACCGTGGCCGCGCGCCCGTCGGGCGGGACGCCGAGCGCGGAGGCCCGCTCCGCGACCGTGTCGGAGTGGATGCGCGCGGAGGCGACGACCTCGTCGAGCTGGAGGTGGATGGACCGGAAGCGGGGTCCGACGACGTTCCAGTGGATCTGCTTGGCGACCAGCGAGAGGTCCACCAGGTCGACCAGGGCGCCCTGCAGCGCCTCGGACACGGTCTTCAGGGCGTCGTCGGGCAACGGGCTCTTCACGACGTACATCCGCTTTCCTCCGGAGGTTCGGCACCGTCACGTCCCTCCCACCATGACCGCCGCACCGAATACCGGCAAATGGACGCAAATGAGACACAAATCACACATGCGGGTAACACGAAAGCCCCGGCCGGGCACCCCAGGTCTCTCCCTGGAGAAGCCCGGCCGGGGCTTCACACGTATCGGGTCGCTAAGCCGCGCACGCGAACGTCACGCGGCGACCACGTCCACTGCCCCGGCGGGCGCCTTGATGGTCACCCGTTCCGGTGGCACGCCGGTCACCGACACGGAACCCAGCACCGGACGGACCGGCGTGGGCACGGGCTCGGTGGCCCGGGCCGACTGCGCCAGCTCGGCGAGCGCCAACTCGTCGCTGACTTCTCGCATCAGTTCCGACATCCGTACGTCCAGCGCGTCGCAGATGGCGGCGAGCAGTTCGGAGGAAGCCTCCTTCTGCCCCCGCTCCACCTCGGAGAGATAGCCGAGTGAGACTCGGGCGGACGAGGAGACTTCGCGCAGAGTACGGCCCTGGCGTTGGCGCTGCCGACGCAGCACGTCACCAAGCAGGCGACGGAGCAGAATCATCGGTGGCTCCCTCCTCGGACCGCGTAGCCGCATCCTTCTCGCCCCACCGTACCGCCTTGCGCCGCGGCCGTGCGGGGAGCGATGTCGTGTTCACTCAGGGCTGCAAACATCAAAACCCCCCGTTCCGTTCCGTATCCTGTGCCCGCTCATTCCCGGTCTGTTCGCCCGCAAGCTCTCTCAGGAGCAGTGCGAGTACGCTCCGTACACTCTCCATACGAATGTCCGCACGGTCGCCGTTCAACCGCAGGGCCTCCACTTTTCCGCCACCGGCAGAACCGGGGCCGGGCGTGAGCGGCCCGTCGACGGCCACGAAGACCGTCCCGACGGGCTGGCCGTCCTGCGGTTCGGGCCCGGCGACACCGGTGGTCGCGATGCCCCAGTCGGCCCCGAGAGCCTTTCGCACCCCGGCCGCCATCTGGGCCGCGACCTGCGGATCCACCGCCCCCCGCTCGGCCAGCAGGGTGGCGTCGACCGCCAGCAGCTCGTGCTTCAGCCCGGTGGCGTAGGCCGTGACCGAACCCCGGAAGACCTTGGACGCCCCGGGGACGGACGTGATCTCCGCCGCGACCAGACCACCCGTGAGCGACTCCGCGACGGCGATGCTCTCGCCTCTCACGGTCAGTAGTCGCACCAGTTCGGTGGCCGGGGAACTCACGCTTCCGTCTCCTCCAACGCTGCCGCGCGCTCGGCGATTCCGCGCCGGCGCAGCACAATGGCTTGTCTCACATAGTCGAGGCCGGTGACGACGGTGAGGACGACCGCCACGGCCATCACCCAGAACCTCAGGGTCGCCAGCCACCCCGTCAGTGCCAGGACGTACATCCCGACGGCCACGCCCTGGGTGAGTGTCTTCAGCTTGCCGCCCCGGCTCGCGGGGATCACGCCGTAGCGAATGACCAGAAAACGCATCAGGGTGATGCCGAGTTCCCGGCCGAGGATGACGGCCGTCACCCACCACGGAAGATCGCCCAGGGCGGACAGACAGATGAGCGCCGCCCCCATGATCGCCTTGTCGGCGATGGGGTCGGCGATCTTCCCGAAGTCGGTGACCAGGTTGTAGGTGCGCGCCAGATGCCCGTCGAACAGGTCGGTGATCATGGCGATGGCGAAGGCCGCCCAGGCGAGCGAGCGCCAGGCCGGGTCGTAGCCGCCGCCCGCCAGCATCAATGCCACGAATCCGGGCACGAGCAGCAGCCGGAGCATCGTCAGCAGATTGGCGACGTTCCACACGCTGGCCTGGTTGACGGCCGCGGCCGCGAGCTTCCCGCCGCGCGCGGGCTTTGCGCCGTCGGCGGAGCCGGAGGCAGAACCGGAGACCTCGGAAGCAGCGCCGCCGGCCCCGGCGGCGGAACCCCGCGCACCGTGCGCGCCGGAGGAGCCGCCCGCGGCGGATGCCGGGACTCCGGTCATCTGCCCGCCTCCTCACTACACCCGAGCGAGCCCGTCAACGGCTCGGCCACCAGGTCGACACCTTCCGTACCGACCACCTTTGCCTCGACCATACGTCCGACACTCAGGCCCTCGCCGCTCGTGAGCAGCACCTGGCCGTCCGTCTCCGGCGCCTGGTGCGCGGCACGGCCGTACACGCCCTCCTCCTCGTCCACCGACTCCACGAGGACGCGCACGGTCTCCCCGACGCGGTCCTCGGCGCGCTGCGAGACGAGTTCCTCGGCGAGCCGGGAGATGCGGGCCAGGCGCTCGGCGACGACGTCCTCGTCGAGCTTGTTGTCGTACGTCGCCGCCTCCGTGCCCTCCTCGTCGGAGTAGCCGAAGACACCGATGGCGTCCAGGCGGGCGCCGTTCAGGAAGCGCTCCAGCTCGGCCAGGTCCGACTCGCTCTCGCCGGGGAAGCCGACGATGAAGTTGGAGCGCACACCGGCCTCGGGGGCCTTGGTGCGGATGGTGTCCAGCAGCTCCAGGAAGCGGTCGGTGTCGCCGAAGCGGCGCATGGCGCGCAGCACGTCGGGCGCGGAGTGCTGGAACGACAGGTCGAAGTAGGGGACGACCTTCGGGGTGGAAGTCAGCACGTCGATCAGGCCCGGGCGCATCTCGGCCGGCTGCAGGTAGCTGACGCGCACACGCTCGATGCCGTCGACCTCGGCCAGCTCCGGCAGCAGGGACTCCAGGAGGCGGATGTCGCCCAGGTCCTTGCCGTAGGAGGTGTTGTTCTCGGAGACCAGCATGATCTCCTTCACTCCCTGCTCGGCCAGCCACCGCGTCTCGTTCAGCACGTCGCTCGGGCGGCGTGAGATGAAGGAGCCGCGGAAGGACGGGATGGCGCAGAAGGAGCAGCGCCGGTCGCAGCCGGAGGCGAGCTTGACCGAGGCGACCGCGGAGCCGTCCAGGCGGCGGCGCAGGGGTGCGCGCGGGCCGGAGGCCGGCGCTACGCCGTCGGGCAGGTCGGCCGGGCCGTGGCCGGGCAGCGCGACCGAGGCGGCCGATTCCTGCCGCTCGGCGGGGCTGATCGGCAGCAGCTTGCGGCGGTCCCGCGGGGTGTGGGAGGCGTGGATGCCGCCGGACAGGATGGTCTGCAGGCGGTCGGAGATGTCCGCGTAGTCGTCGAAGCCGAGCACGCCATCGGCCTCGGGCAGCGCCTCGGCCAGGTCCTTGCCGTACCGCTCGGCCATGCAGCCCACCGCCACGACGGCCTGGGTTCTGCCATGGCCCTTGAGGTCATTGGCCTCCAGCAGGGCATCGACGGAGTCCTTCTTGGCGGCATCCACGAAGCCACAGGTGTTGACCACGGCGACATCGGCGTCCCCGGCGTCCTCGACGAGCTGCCAGCCGTCCGCCTCCAAACGGCCTGCGAGCTCCTCCGAGTCCACCTCGTTACGGGCGCAGCCGAGAGTGACGAGTGCGACGGTACGGCGTTCAGGCATGGGCTCAAGACTACTTCGTCTGTCTGACACCCCATGTCGAAGGGGTTGGCCGATCTTGGCCAACCCCTTCCCGTCAGCTGTCCCGAAGGCGGCTCATCCGGCCTCGGGGTCGCCCTTCGTGTACGTGAGGCGCTCCACCGCGCCCTTTTGGAAGTTGTCCTCGATCTTCTTGCCGTTGACGTACAGCTGGATCGCGCCGGCGTCGCCCAGGATCAGGTTGATCTTGGAGCTGTCCTGGAAGGTCTTGGACTCGCCCTTCTTCAGCAGCCCGTCGAAGAGCATCCGGCCGTTGTGGTCCTTGGCGGAGATCCAGCTGCGTCCGTTCGCCGCGCTGAGCTGGACGGTCACCTTGTCCTGCGGCGCGGCCGCGATCGCGCTGTCGGAGGCCTCGGACGACGGCGCGGCGGGCTTGTCCTTCGTGGGCGTGGGCGAGGCGGGCTTGCTGGGCGTGGTGGTGGCACCCTCGGCGACCTGCGATTTGGCGTCGTTGTCGCCGTTACCGCCGCTGAATGCGGTGAACCCGACGAAGCCGATCACGACGACGATCGCGGCGACCATGGCCGCGGTCCAGTTCGGTCCCCGGCGCTCCGGGCGGATACGTTCCGCCTCGAAGAGCGGCGCGGCCGGGGTGGGCGCGGGCCGCCCGCCGTGGTCGGCTTCGAACTGCTCGATCAGCGGTGCGGGGTCGATCCGGACGGCCCTGGCCAGCGTGCGGATGTGCCCGCGCGCGTAGACGTCACCGCCACAGGGGGCGAAGTCGTCCGCCTCGATGGCCTGCACGATGGCGACGCGGACACGAGTGGCGCTGCTGACGTCGTCGACGGTGAGCCCGGCCGCGATGCGCGCCTGCTTCAGGGCGCGCCCCACGGAGGTACGGGCTTCCTCGGTCACGTCTTCGAACGGACGCTCGTCTTCAGGGGAGTTGCCGATGGACACGGGGGCGCCTTTCGAGCGTTTAAGCCACCTGTGCTGGAGGTTCAGTCTAGGGGGGTGCGAAAGGGTGAGGCGACTGGGCAGTGCGATTTGTACGCCATCTGAAGGTCATCCTGACGGCGGGACAGTCGCGGACCCCAGCATGGGCCCCGAAACTGTCCTCTCGCTCAACTTGACGTACGGCAAAGGGAAACGGTTGCCCGCAGCTCTCTAACGGGTGGATCACGGCGATGCCTCCACCCGGCGTACGGCCGACACGCCGGGCGGCCCGCTGCCCGTTGCCTGCCAGTCGCCCTACCCGTCCGACTCCCCGCGAATCACGGCGAGCACGCCGTCCAGCTCATCGGGCTTCACCAGAACGTCGCGCGCCTTGGAGCCCTCGCTGGGCCCGACGATGTTCCGGGACTCCATGAGGTCCATCAGCCGCCCGGCCTTGGCGAAGCCGACGCGCAGCTTGCGCTGGAGCATCGACGTCGACCCGAACTGGGTGGAGACCACCAGCTCGGCCGCCTGGCACAGCAGATCGAGGTCGTCGCCGATGTCCTCGTCGATCTCCTTCTTCTGCTTGGTGCCCACGGTGACGTCGTCCCGGAAGACGGGCGCCATCTGGTCCTTGCAGTGCTGGACGACGGCTGCGACCTCGGCCTCGGTCACGAACGCGCCCTGCATACGGGTCGGCTTGTTCGCGCCCATCGGCAGGAACAGGCCGTCGCCCTTGCCGATCAGCTTCTCGGCGCCGGGCTGGTCGAGGATGACCCGGGAGTCGGCGAGTGAGGAGGTGGCGAAGGCCAGCCGGGAGGGCACGTTGGCCTTGATCAGACCGGTGACCACGTCGACCGAGGGGCGCTGGGTGGCGAGCACCAGGTGGATGCCGGCCGCGCGAGCGAGCTGCGTGATGCGCACGATCGCGTCCTCGACGTCCCGCGGGGCGACCATCATCAGGTCGGCCAGCTCGTCCACGATCACCAGCAGGTACGGGTACGGCTGCAGCTCCCGCTCGCTGCCCTCGGGCAGTTTCACCTTGCCGTCGCGGATGGCCTGGTTGAAGTCGTCGATGTGCCGGAAGCCGAACGCGGCCAGGTCGTCGTAGCGCAGGTCCATCTCGCGGACGACCCACTGCAGCGCCTCGGCGGCCCGCTTGGGGTTGGTGATGATCGGCGTGATCAGGTGCGGGATGCCCTCGTAGGCGGTCAGTTCGACGCGCTTGGGGTCGACCAGGATCATCCGGACGTCCTCCGGGGTCGCCCGCATCATGACCGAGGTGATCAGGCAGTTGATGCACGAGGACTTGCCGGAACCGGTCGCGCCGGCGACGAGCATGTGCGGCATCTTCGCCAGCGAGTGCATCACGTACCCGCCCTCGACGTCCTTGCCGAAGGCGACCAGCATCGGGTCGTCGTCCTCGGCGGACTCCGCGAGACGCAGCACGTCGCCGAGGTTGACCATCTCCCGGTCGGTGTTCGGGATCTCGATTCCGACCGCGGACTTGCCCGGGATGGGGCTGATGATCCGTACGTCCGGGCTGGCCACGGCGTACGCGATGTTCTTGGTCAGCGCGGTGATCCGCTCGACCTTCACGGCGGGGCCGAGCTGGACCTCGTAGCGGGTGACCGTCGGGCCGCGGGTGAAACCGGTGACGTCGGCGTCCACCTTGAACTCGGAGAAGACGGTGCGCAGGGAGTCGACGACCGCGTCGTTCGCCGCGCTGCGCGCCTTGCCCGGGCCTCCGCGCGTGAGGAGGTCCAGCGACGGCAGCGCGTAGGTGATGTCCCCGGAGAGCTGGAGCTGCTCCGCGCGCGCGGGCAGGTCGCGGGGCTCGTCGGGGGCCGACTTCGTGAGGTCGGGGACCGCCTCGACCTTCAGCTTCTCCTGCTTGGGGCGGGCGGCCGGTGCCGGCTCCGGAGACGGCGAGGGCACGGGGACCGGTGTGGTCTCCTCGCGGTCGCCCACGCTGACGCCCTGGGTGAGATCGGCGACGAGCGGGGACGGCGGCATGCCGTGCAGGACGGCACCGTCGAGCGCGGCAGCGGCGGCCGCCGCGACGTCCACCGCGTCCATCTGGCGCTGCAGATCGGGCTGCGGCACCGCGGAGCGCCTGGGGCGGCCTCGGCGCTGCGAGAGGGCTTCCTCCTCTGCGCCGTCCGTGTCGAAAGCCTGGGAGGCGCTCCGACGCCTGCGGGAGCGCGCGGGCAGCGCCTCGCGCCACTGTTCGTCGTAGCGCGCGTCGTCCTCGGATGGCTCGTAGGAGGGCTCGTACTCCTCCGGGTCGGGGAGCAGGCCCAGGCGCACGCCGAGCGCGCGCAGCCGCTGCGGGATGGCGTTGACCGGGGTGGCGGTCACCACGAGCAGGCCGAAGATCGTCAGCAGTACCAGCAGCGGTACGGCCAGCGCCTCGCTCATGGAGTACGTCAGCGGGGTCGCCGCCGCCCAGCCGATGAGGCCGCCGGCGTCCCTTATGGCCTGCATGCCCTCGCTGCGGGCGGGCGAGCCGCAGGCGATGTGGACCTGGCCGAGCACGCCGATGACGAGTGCGGACAGGCCGATCACGATCCGGCCGTTGGCATCCGGCTGCTCCGGGTGCCGGACGAACCGTACGCCGATCAGCGCGAGCAGGACCGGCACCAGCAGGTCGAGCCGGCCGAACGCACCCGTGACGAGGATCTCCACCAGGTCGCCGACCGGGCCGCGCAGATCGGCCCACGTGCCGGCGGCGACGATCAGTGCGATACCGAACAGCAGCAGCGCGACGCCGTCCTTGCGGTGGGCCGGGTCGAGGTTCTTCGCACCGTGCCCTATGCCCCGGAAGACAGCGCCGACGGCGTGCGCGAGGCCGAGCCAGAGGGCGCGCACGAGCCGGTACACGCCCCCGGTGGGGTTGGGTGCCGGCTTGGGTGGCGCGGCCTTCTTCGCCGGGGCCTTCTTGGCGGGCGCCTTCTTGGCCGGGGCCTTTTTCGCGGCGGCCTTCTTCGCCGGAGCCTTCGCGGGAGCGGCCGCCTTCTTCGCGGGCTGCTTCTTGGCTGCGGAGGGACGTGAGGCCATGGGTGTGAGGTTACCGGGGGAGGCGACAGCGGACACGCGTGCCCACTGCTTCACCCGTTCGTGTCGCCCCGGCCGGGGCGCGGAACTGACGCACACTCATGGGCAACTGTGCTCCCCGCGGGCGTCAGTTCTGCGTCGGCACCGACGGGCTGCCGCTGCCCGCGCCCGGCTCCAAGGCGTCGAGTGCGCGGCGCAACCCCGTCAGCTTGCGCTCGAGATGGGCGGCCGTGGCCACCGCGGCAGCGTCCGCGGACTCGTCGTCCAGCTGCTTGGACAGCGCCTCCGCCTGCTCCTCGACGGCCGCGAGCCGCGCGGACAGCTCGGCGAGCAGCCCGGCGGACTCCTTGCCGCCGACCGCGCCCTTGCCGCCGCCCTCCAACTGGAGCCGCAGCAGCGCCGCCTGCTCCCGCAGCTGGCAGTTCTTCATGTACAGCTCGACGAAGACGGACACCTTCGCGCGCAGCACCCACGGGTCGAAGGGCTTGGAGATGTAGTCGACCGCGCCCGCCGCATAGCCCCGGAAGGTGTGGTGGGGGCCGTGATTGATCGCGGTGAGAAAGATGATCGGGATGTCCCGGGTCCGCTCGCGCCGCTTGATGTGCGCGGCGGTCTCGAATCCGTCCATGCCCGGCATCTGGACGTCCAGCAGAATGACCGCGAAATCGTCCGTGAGCAGTGCCTTGAGTGCTTCCTCCCCGGACGATGCCCGCACCAGCGTCTGATCGAGCGCAGAGAGGATGGCCTCCAGCGCCAGCAGATTCTCCGGCCGGTCATCGACCAGGAGGATCTTGGCCTTCTGCACCATGGCCCGCCCTCCTCGCCCCGGCGGTACACCGGGCGCCGCCCCAGGGGACGACTCCCTTTCGCCGCCCGTCCTTGTGCCGGTCATCGTAGCCGCACCCCGCCCGTCGCCACACCCTGTCACCGCGATGTCACTGTGCACGCAAAGGAAACGCCGCGGGAGACCGGAAGGTTCCCGGAATCCGGGGTTCCCACACATCGCAGGCCCCTCCGGAACAGCAACTCCCCGTGCACACCCAGGGTTCCCGCAACGTTCACATCCGCTCTGGTCATCCGGTCACTCCGCGCGCATCCACTGCCGCATGACGGCCAGCAGATGGTCGGGGTCGACCGGCTTCGTCACATAGTCGGAAGCACCCGACTCGATCGCCTTCTCCCGGTCGCCCTTCATCGCCTTCGCGGTCAGTGCGATGATCGGCAGCCCGGCGAACTGCGGCATCCTCCGGATCGCCGTCGTCGTCGCATACCCGTCCATCTCGGGCATCATGATGTCCATCAGCACGACCGCCACGTCGTCGTGCTGCTCCAGCACCTCGATGCCCTCACGGCCGTTCTCCGCGTACAGCACCGACAGCCCGTGCTGCTCCAGGACGCTGGTGAGCGCGAACACGTTGCGGATGTCGTCGTCGACGATGAGCACCTTCTCACCGGCGAACCGCACCGCGCGGGCCGGCTCCGGCGCGCTCTCCTGCTCCGCGTCCGTCGCCCACTGCTCGGACTGCGGCAGGCTCCGGCGGCGGCGCCGGAAGAGCGCGGCGGCACCGTTCTGCGTCTCCTGGTACGACTTCACCTCGGCCGGCGTCACGATCTCCACGGCGGACAGCTCCGAGGACCGCTCGGCCTCGGAGGCGAGCAGCTCACCGGCCTCCAGCGCGGGCACGGACGGCTGGTAGCCCTGCGGCGGGAGTTCGCTCGGGTGCACCGGCAGATACAGCGTGAACGTCGAGCCGCGGCCCGGCTCGCTCTGCGCGTGGATCTCACCGCCGAGCAGCTGCGCGATCTCCCGCGAGATCGACAGACCCAGACCGGTGCCGCCGTACTTGCGGCTCGTCGTGCCGTCCGCCTGCTTGAACGCCTCGAAGATCACCCGCATCTTGCTGGCCGCGATGCCGATACCGGTGTCCGTCACCGAGAACGCGATCAGCGGCGCGTCCGGATCGGTCAGCGAACCGGCCTCCAGCAGCTGCTCCCGGATCGACTGCGGCACCCCCGCGCCGGCCGGCCGGATGACCAGCTCCACCGAACCGGAGTCGGTGAACTTCACCGCGTTGGACAGCAGGTTGCGCAGCACCTGGAGCAGCCGCTGCTCGTCGGTGTGCAGGGTCGCGGGCAGCTCCGGGGAGACCCGCACGGACAGGTCCAGGCCCTTCTCCGCGGTCAGCGGCCGGAAGGTGGCCTCCACGTAGTCCACGAGCTGGACGAGCGCGATGCGCGTCGGGGAGACGTCCATCTTGCCCGCCTCGACCTTCGACAGGTCGAGGATGTCGTTGATCAGCTGCAGCAGGTCGGAGCCCGCGCCGTGGATGGTCTCGGCGAACTCGACCTGCTTCGGGGAGAGATTGCCCTCCGCGTTGTCGGCGAGCAGCTTGGCCAGGATCAGCAGCGAGTTGAGCGGCGTACGCAGCTCGTGCGACATGTTGGCGAGGAACTCGCTCTTGTAGCGCATCGACACCGCGAGCTGCTCGGCGCGCTCCTCCAGGACCTGCCGGGCCTCCTCGATCTCGGTGTTCTTCACCTCGATGTCCCGGTTCTGCCGGGCCAGCAGCTCGGCCTTCTCCTCCAGTTCGGCGTTGGAGGCCTGCAGCGCCTTCTGCCGGTTCTCCAACTCGGCCGACCGCTCCTGAAGCTGCTCGGTCAGCTCCTGCGACTGCTTCAGCAGCAGCTCGGTCTTGGTGTTCACCGAGATGGTGTTGACGCTGGTCGCGATCATCTCGGCGATCTGGTTGAGGAAGTCCTTCTGGATCTGCGTGAACGGCGTGAAGGACGCCAGCTCGATCACACCCAGCACCTTGCCCTCGAACAGGACCGGCAGCACGATCACCTGCGCGGGCGGGGCCTCGCCGAGCCCGGAGGAGATCTTCAGATAGCCGCTGGGCGCGTTCTCCACCAGGATCGTGCGCCTCTCCTGGGCGGCCGTGCCGATCAGCGCCTCACCGGGCCGGAAAGACGTCGGCATGGAGCCCATCGAGTAGCCGTACGAGCCCAGCATCCGCAGCTCGTACTGGTGCTCGGCGTCGCCGCTGAGCTCCTGGCCCTCCATGAGGGGCATCGCCACGAAGAACGCCCCGTGCTGCGCGGAGACCACCGGCGTCAGCTCGCTCATGATCAGCGAGGCGACGTCCTCCAGGTCGCGGCGTCCCTGCATCAGCGCGGAGATGCGGGCGAGGTTGCCCTTGAGCCAGTCCTGCTCCTCGTTGGCGATCGTGGTGTCCCGCAGGTTGGCGATCATCTTGTTGATGTAGTCCTGCAGTTCCTGGATCTCGCCGGACGCGTCGACGTCGATCTTCAGGTTCAGGTCGCCACGGGTCACCGCGGTCGCCACGCGCGCGATGGCGCGCACCTGCCGGGTCAGGTTCCCGGCCATCTCGTTCACCGACTCGGTCAGGTCCCGCCAGGTCCCGTCGACGTCACGCACGCGTGCCTGACCGCCGAGCTGTCCCTCGGTACCCACCTCGCGGGCGACCCGGGTGACCTCCTCGGCGAAGCTGGACAGCTGGTCGACCATCGTGTTGATCGTCGTCTTCAGCTCGAGGATCTCGCCACGGGCGTCGATGTCGATCTTCTTCGTCAGGTCACCCTTGGCGATCGCCGTGGTCACCATGGCGATGTTGCGCACCTGACCGGTCAGGTTGGACGCCATCTGGTTCACGGACTCGGTCAGGTCCTTCCACGTACCCGCCACACCCGGTACGTGTGCCTGGCCACCCAGGATGCCGTCCGTGCCCACCTCACGGGCCACCTTGGTGACCTGGTCGGCGAACGAACTCAGCGTCTTGACCATGGTGTTGATGGTGTCGGCGAGCTGCGCCACCTCACCGCGCGCCTCGATGGTGACCTGTCGCGTCAGGTCACCGTTGGCGACGGCCGCCGACACCTGGGAGATGTTCCGCACCTGCATGGTCAGGTTGTTGGCCATCAGGTTGACGTTGTTGCTCAGGTCCTTCCAGATGCCCGTGACACCCGGCACGTGCGCCTGCCCGCCCAGGATGCCCTCGGTGCCCACCTCACGGGCCACCCGGGTCACCTGCTCGGCGAAGCTGGACAGCTGGTCGACCATCGTGTTGACCGTCGTGACGAGCTCGAGGATCTCGCCCTTCGCGTCAACGGTGATCTTCTTGGACAGGTCGCCCTTGGCGACCGCGGTCGTGACCTCGGCGATGTTGCGCACCTGGATGGTCAGGTTGTTCGCCATGAAGTTCACGGACTGCGTGAGGTCCTTCCAGGTACCGGAGACGCCCTGGACCTCGGCCTGACCGCCGAGGATGCCCTCCGTACCCACCTCACGGGCCACACGCGTGACCTCCTGGGCGAACGACGACAGCTGGTCGACCATCGTGTTCAGGGTGTTCTTCAGCTCCAGGATCTCCCCGCGCGCGTCCACGGTGATCTTCTGGGAGAGGTCACCGCGGGCCACGGCGGTGGCCACCTGGGCGATGTTGCGCACCTGGGCGGTCAGGTTGCCGGCCATGCCGTTCACGGAGTCGGTGAGGTCCCGCCACACACCGGCCACACCCGGCACCTGCGCCTGTCCGCCGAGCCGTCCCTCGGTACCCACGTCCCGCGCGACCCGGGTCACCTGGTCGGCGAAGGCGGAGAGCTGGTCGACCATCGTGTTGATGGTGTTCTTCAGCTCCAGGATCTCCCCGCGCGCGTCGACGTCGATCTTCTGCGACAGGTCGCCGCGCGCCACGGCCGTCGTCACCTGGGCGATCTGCCGCACCTGGGACGTCAGGTTGCCGGCCATGAAGTTGACGGAGTCCGTCAACTCCTTCCACGTACCCGACACACCGTCCACGCGGGCCTGACCGCCCAGCCGGCCCTCCGTGCCCACGTCCCGGGCCATCCGCGTGACCTGGTCGGCGAAGCTCGACAGCTGGTCCACCATCGTGTTCACGGTGTTCTTCAGCTGGAGCATCTCGCCGGAGACGTCCACGGTGACCTTCTGCGAGAGGTCGCCGTTGGCCACCGCCGTCGTCACCTGGGCGATGTTGCGCACCTGACCGGTCAGGTTGCGGAACGCGGTGTTGACCGAGTCCGTCAGGTCCTTCCACGTGCCCGCCGCGCCCGGCACCTGCGCCTGCCCGCCGAGCTCACCCTCGACACCGATCTCGCGCGCCACCCGCGTGACCTCGGCACCGAACGCCGACAGCTGGTCCACCATCCCGTTGACGGTGTTCTTCAGTTCCAGCATCTCGCCGGCCACGTCCACCGTGACCTTCTGCGACAGATCACCGCTGGCCACGGCGGTCGTCACCGCCGCGATGTCCCGCACCTGGGTGGTCAGGTTCCGGAACACCGTGTTGACGGAGTCCGTCAGGTCCTTCCAGGTACCGGCCGCGCCCGGCACATTGGCCTGACCGCCGAGCCGCCCCTCCCCGCCGACCTCGTTGGCCACGCGCGTGACCTCGTCCGCGAAGATCCGCAGCGTCTCGGTCATCTGGTTGATCGTCTCGGCCAGCTGCGCGACCTCGCCGCGCGCCGGAACCGTCACCTTCTGCGACAGGTCACCGTTGGCGACCGCGGTCGTCACCTGGGAGATCCCGCGCACCTGTGCGGTCAGGTTGCCCGCCATCGTGTTGACGGAGTCCGTCAGCTCCTTCCACACGCCGGCCACCCCGGGCACCTGCGCCTGGCCGCCCAGGATGCCCTCGGTGCCCACCTCACGGGCCACCCGGGTCACCTCGGAGGAGAAGGAGGACAGCTGCTCCACCATCGTGTTGACGGTGTTCTTCAGCTCCAGCATCTCGCCGGCGACATGCACGGTGACCTTGCGGGACAGATCACCCCGGGCGACCGCCGTCGTCACCAGGGCGATGTCCCGCACCTGCGCGGTCAGCCGGTTCGCCATCGTGTTGACGGATTCCGTCAGGTCCTTCCACGAACCGGACATACCGCGCAGCCGGGCCTGGCCGCCCAGCTTGCCCTCGGTACCGACCTCGCTGGCCACGCGCGTGACCTCGTCGGTGAACGTCGACAGCTGGTCCACCAGATTGTTGACGGTACGGCCGACCTTCAGGAACTCGCCCCGCAGCGGATGCCCGGTCCCGTCGGGCGCCTGGGTGCGCAGGTCCATGCGCGGCGAGAGATCACCCTCGGCGACCGCCGTCAGCACCCGGCTGACCTCCGAGACGGGCCAGACCAGATCGTCGACCAGCGCGTTCGAGTGGTCGATGGCGGTCGCCCAGGAGCCCTCGCAGGCGCCCGTCTCCAGCCGCTCCGTGAGTTTTCCCTCACGCCCCACCACGCGCCGCACCCGGGACAGCTCGCCCGTCAGATGCAGGTTCCGGTCGGCCACCTCGTTGAAGACCGCCGCGATCTCCGACATCACGCCGTCCCCGGACACCGTGAGCCGCTTGCGGAAGTTGCCGTCGCGCATCGCCACGAGGGCCACCAGCAGCCGGTTCAGGGCAGCCGTGTCCACTTCGGTGGTACCGCCGTTCCTACCCACAGACGGTCCGCCTTTCGCGCGCGCCTTCGTGCCCCGCGTCGCTGCGCCAGACTCCACTGTGTCCCTCCCGAAGGGGTAGACCGTTACTGCCGTGCTTGGCCGCGTCGGCCCGGCCCGCCGATCCTCCGGCTTACCGGTTACTTCCGCGTACTCGTTACTGCTCGGTATTCGTGCCAGACGAGATCCGGCCACACCAGGGGCTGCTGCCCGCCCTCCATGAAACACACGCAGCATGCCCCGACCTTCATCAGAAGCTTGCCCAGTGTTTCACCCTGGCCGAACCAGGCCATAACAGTTCGGCAGCTTCGCACATCGTCCGCACACCCTGGGGGCGTAATCACCGGCAACCGGCATCCGCTCGGACGGCGAAGGTAAGTAACCTTGCATGCGGCTGTCCAGCCGCACCGGTCCGACCGGCCTGGGCGGTGGCACGAGAACGAGCGGGCATCGGAGGGGCGGCCGCAGACCATGACCACCGGACTGATCCCCGGGGGACATCCCCCGGAGCCACGGCCGACGGGCGAGCGGATGCCGCAGCAGCGGCGCGAGCCGACCGGCCATGCAGCCCTGCACGTCGACAACCGGCCGAGGAGTTCTGTGATCACCGCGCGCGCGGCCGCCAGCTTCGAGCCCGTCGGGCGATCGGTCGCGACCGCCCGGTCCTTCGTCCGTGACACCCTCCAGGGCTGGGGCTTCGCCGACATCGTCGACGACGCGGTGGTCCTCACCAGCGAACTGGTGACCAACGCGGTCGTACACGCGGGAACGCACGCGGACGTGCTGTGCCTGCGCACCGAGGACGGCGTGCGCATCGAGGTCGCGGACCGCTACCCCGAGCGCGAGGTCCCGCTCCAGGGCTCCCCGGCCACCATGGGCAGCCCCGACCGCGAGGGCGGCCGCGGCCTCCAGCTGTGCGCGGCCCTGGCCGCCCGCTGGGGCGTGGACTACACCCCCACGCACAAGAACGTCTGGTTCCACCTCGACCCGCCCGAGCGCCCCGTCGGCACCCGCGCCGCCGGACCCTCCCTGCCCGCCGACCTCCTCCCGCTGGCCGACGGCCGGGTCCGCGTCGCCGTCCTCCAGATCGACCGGAAGGGATCCATCAACGCCTGGAACGAGGACGCGGAGGAACTGTTCGGGTACCCGTCGAACGACGTCATCGGCAAACCCCTCACCGACCTCGCCGCCTGGCCGCACACCCCGGGCACCGGCACCGGCATCGCCGAGGCCCTCCAGCTCTCCCGCTGGGAGGGCAGCTACGGCGTCCGCGGCGCCGACGGCCGGGTGGTCCCGGTGTACGCCTCCCACCTCAGGGTCCGCGACACCGGCGGCGAACCCTCCACGGTCTGCCTCCTGGTACGGGACCACGAACGCGCCGTCCTGCAGACGCCCTTGCGCGTCCCCGCCTCCGACCAGACCGCAGGCTCCGACGGCCAGAGCACCGACCCCTTCGAGGTGTTCATCGGCTCCCCCGCCCCGGACGACCTCGACGGCCTGCTCCAGCGCACGGTGGAACGGGCCCGCGACATGCTCGACGGCGACTCCGCGTTCCTCCTCCTCGCCACCGACGACGAGACGGAGCTGGAGGTCCGCGCCTCCACCGGCCTGCCCTCCGCGCGCCAGCGCTTCGCCCGCGTCCCCGTGGAAGCGGGCCCCGGCCGCTACGGCTCCGCACGCATGCCGGCCGTCCACGACGACCTCACCGCCCTGCCCGGCGCCGTACCCCTGCTGTCCGGCACCGGCATGCGCTCGGTCGTCACGGTCCCCCTCAAGGTCGAGGGCCGCCTCACCGGCTCCCTCGGCGTGGCGGCCGAAGCGCCCGGCCGGTACTCCAACGAGGAGGCGCTGCGCCTGCAGTTCGCCGCCGACCGCATCGCCCTGGCCGTGGAGTCGGCCCGTCTGGGCGAGCTGGAGCGGCTGCGCCGTGGCTCCCTGAGCTTCCTGGTCGAGGCCTCCGACCTGCTCGCCGGCACCCTGGACCGCGACCAGACCCTGGCCCTGATGGCCCAGATGACCGTCCCCACCCTGGCCACCTGGTGCGCCGTCTACACGATCGCCGACCAGGCCTCCGAGCCGTACCTGTCGTACGTCCTGCACGAGGACGAGGAACTCATCGACGGCATCAAGTCGTTGCTGTCGAAGATGCCCCCGCCCGATCCGGTACCGACGCCCGGCGCCCGCGTCTGGACCGCCCCCGGCGAGGCCGCCCACCAGGCGGCCCTGCGTTCCTCCATGCGCAGCCTCGGCCTGGCCGGCGGCCCCACCAACCAGGTCACCCCGGGCATCGGCACGACGCTCGCGACAGCCTCCGCGGTCGGCGGCGAGACGGTCGTGCTGCCACTCGTCGCCCGCAACCGCGTGATCGGCATGCTGACCCTCGGCAAGCCCACCGACGAGCACTTCCGGCAGGAGATCCTCGAACTGGCCGAGGACCTGAGCCGCCGCGCCGCGCTCGCCCTGGACAACGCCCGCCTGTACTCGGAACGCACGGCCATCAGCCAGTCCCTCCAGCGCAGCCTGCTGCCACCAGGCCTCCCCCAGATCGACGGCGTCGAGGTCGAGGTCATCTACCGCGCGGCCGGCGAGGGCAACGAGGTCGGGGGCGACTTCTACGACCTCTTCCCCATCGGCAACGGCGCCTACGGCTTCGCCATCGGCGACGTCTGCGGTACGGGCCCGAACGCGGCGGCGGTCACAGGCCTCGCCCGGCACGCGCTGCGCCTGCTGGCCCGCGAGGGACTCTCCGGCCCGGCGGTCCTCGAGCGGCTGAACTCCGCGATCCTCGACGAGGGCGACCGCAGCCGCTTCCTGACCCTGCTGTACGGCGAGTTGCGGCCGCAGCAGGACGGCAGCGCCGAGCTGAAGGTCGTCTGCGCCGGCCACCCGCTGCCGCTGCGCCTGCGCCAGGACGGCACCGTGGTGACGGCGGCCGAACCCCAGCCGCTCCTCGGCGTCATCGAGGACCTGGAGCTGTACGAGGAGACGGTCACCCTCGACCCCGGAGACGTCCTCCTGTGCGTCACGGACGGCGTCACCGAACGCCGCGAGGGCACCCGCATGCTGGGCGACGACGGCCTCACCGACGTCCTGACCACGTGCACGGGCCTCACGGCGGGCGCGGTCGCGGCACGCATCATGCGGGCGGTCGAGCGCTTCGCGTCCGACGCCCCGTCCGACGACATGGCGATCCTGGCGATGCGGGTCCCGGGGCTTCAGAACGACTGAGGCTCCCGGGCCCGCCCGGGCACACGCCCTGGCACACAAAAAAGGCCCCGCCCTGATGGGCGAGGCCTTTTCTTCGGAGCCCCCAAACGGAATCGAACCGTTGACCTTCTCCTTACCATGGAGACGCTCTGCCGACTGAGCTATAGGGGCCTTGTCGCTTTCGAGGTTTCCCTCGCGGCGACAAGAAAAGAGTACCCCGAACAGGCCCGAGTTCCCAAATTCGTTCAGTGCCCGCTCAGAAGGCGGGCTGGAGCAGTCCGCCAAGGGCGTTGCAGGCAGAGACAATCCGCTGCATCTCACGCTTCGTCAGTGAGGCCTCCACGGGCAACGCCAGCGTCTCGTCCGCGGCCCGCTCGGTCTCCGGCAGCACCACGGAGCGCCGGAACTCGGGCAGCCGATGCGCAGGCGTCTTCACGGGGACCCGGCACTCGACTCCCTTGGCCCGCAGGGCTCGTGCGAAGGCGTCACGGTCCGGCCGGCCATTACCGGGCACGCGCACGACGTACTGCTGGTAGGTGTGCCCGTCGCCCCCGTCCGGGGTGTTCACACCCTTCAACTTGGCATCGAGATAGGCGGCCCGCTCCCTGCGCTGCGCCATCTCGTCGTACGGCGCCTCGGACTCGCCCTGCTCGAGCACGAGCAGCCCGTAACGCTGCCCGATCTCGTGCAACCGGGGGATGTCGGCACGCCGTCCGAAGCGGTGGACGACAACGACGGCAGCCGTGCGGGGAGTTACGGCCGCTTCCACGGAGGACGCGTCGAGGCAGTAGGTGACCGGATCTATGTCCGCGAACACCGGGAGCGCACCCGCCAGGGTCACAGCCTCGGCTACTTCGACGTTCCCGAAGGCCGGGACGACGACCTCGTCACCGACTCCGACGCCGGCGGCCCTGAGCATTGCAGCAGTACCCATGTGCTGGATGCTCGGCGCGCAAGTTGAACGACACGTTAAGCACAACGTAAAAAGGTCGGACCCCGAACCGAAGTTCAGGATCCGACCTTTTCAAATTTTGTTCGGCGGCGTCCTACTCTCCCACAGGGTCCCCCCTGCAGTACCATCGGCGCTGTGAGGCTTAGCTTCCGGGTTCGGAATGTAACCGGGCGTTT
>NZ_JBVIGN010000001.1:602821-944063 GCF_055570785.1 Streptomyces sp. NPDC031100 | reverse complement strand
AGCCCCGACCCGAGTCCGAGGTCGAGGCCCGTATCGAGGGTGTGCAGCGGCTCATCGGGCGTATCACCCGCTACGAGGCCCGGATGCGTGCCGACGGTGTGCTCGACGAGAACCAGTACGTGTCGTCCGTCGACGCCTGGGATCTCGGGCGCGCCTCGAAGATGGCCCGGTGGGGGCTGGGGGCCCGGTTCGGCACCCTCGCGGAGGCCGAGTCCGCCGTCATCCAGGCAGGACGGGCCGCCTCCCTGTCCTACAAGTCGTGGCAGGACTTTTCCGCCGGCTACATCCTCGGACGCTGCCTTCACTTCGATGAGGAGGAGTTCGGGGACTGGTACCAGAACATGGGCGAGGCTCATCGGATCCTGATGTCCGAGCCGGGCAGCCCCTGGCTCAACATTCCGTTCCGATGACCATCTCGGCAGACAGCTCCGCCGCATCTTTTGCGTGCACCGCCCGCTGCGCCCACACCTCGAGTTGGTTCACCGGGGGGCCAGGCATCAGTCGACGAACTGCACGAGGACTGCTGCGACGAGTGGGAGATCTGTTCCAGCCGAAGAAACACGGTCGGGCTTCTGACCTGCGGCTTTACCCAGGCCTTCTGGAACAGATCCTCCACTCACCGTTCGAGTGGGGCGGGCGAGGCTTCTGTGACGAACGGGGTAGTCGCCGAGTGCCCCCGACGCGCAGGCCGCCGCCACCCACAGACCGGCACCTGCTGTACCCGCCCGGCGTTCCGCCACAGCGGGCCCACACCACCTCGGCCAACGGCGCGAACGCAACCCACCCAAGGGCCAACGGCCAAGCCGCCCGGCCCCGTTCACTCCTCGGCGAACAGCTCCGCCGCATCCGTGGCGTGCACGGCTCGCTGGGCCCAGACCTCCAGCCTCTCGGCCTTGGCCTCGGCCCGGCCTTCTTCCCGGCCTTCCTCGCGTACCTGCTCGGCCAGCGGGTGTCGCCAGAAGTACTGGATCGCCGTCATCAATTCCCTCCACATCTGCTTCGCCTGGGGGTCGGCCAGGCCTGAGTCGACGAACTGCACGAAGACTGCGGCGCTGTCGGGGTCGACGGTCCGCAGGGCGGATGCCAGGGAATCTCCCGCGGCTCGGGAATCTGCACATGCAACACGCTCTGTAACGCCCGGGTCGGCAGGGCCGGATCCTTCTGAAAGATCCGGTGCAGCGCCTCATGTGACGAGCCCACCATCAGCGCTCCTTTCCGTATGACGTGATCAACGAGCTAGGCCGCCGCACGTTCGCACCAGACGAACTTGCCCCGGTTCCCGAACCTGGCCGACGGCTGCCAGCCCCAGTACTCCGCGCAGGTCATCACCAGGCCCAGCCCTCGGCCCTCCTCCACCTCGCCCACCTGTGCCAACGGCCGTGGCGGGTCCGGCGGCGCCGGGTCCGTGTCCCACGCCCCGATCCAGACCATGCCCTCCGGCGTTCGGCGCACCCTGAGGGCAGCCGGCCCCTTCGTGTGGCGTACGGCGTTGGAGACCAGCTCTGCCGCGAGGAGTTCGGCCGTGTCCACCAGCCCGATCAGTCCGTGCAGCGTCAGGATCAGACGCAGGGTGCGGCGGCAGACGGTGACGGCTCTGAGGTCGTTGGGGATGTAGAGGGTGTAGTCCCAGGTTTCGGGCATGCGTCAACTCCGTTCAGAGTGAAGGGTTTCGCGGGCGGTGGCATTGCCGCAGCCGTCTTGGCAGGACGGCACGGTGCGCTTCCGCTGCGTGTGCGTCGCGTCACCGACGGTAGACCTTAGAATTAAGAGTCAGCAAGCCGACCGCGTAATCTGACCCCCGAACGAGGTGTATGGACAGGCGCGTTGAACCAAGGAGCGGTCGATGGGGACCAAGCGCGAGCCCACAGCGCGACAGATGCGGCTGGCCGTGGAACTGCGCAGGCTGCGCGAGGCGGCGGGCCTCAGCTCTCGTGAGGCGGCGGCGCTCCTCGGCGTGAACTCCGTTCAGATCAGCCAGATCGAGGCCGGCACGTCAGGGGTGAGTGAGCAGCGTCTGCGTCGTATGGCGACCAACTACGCCTGTGTCGATGGAGAGTTCATCGCAGGCCTGGCAGCGATCGCCACCGACCGGACGCAGGGCTGGTGGGAGGAGTACCGAGGGCAGCTGCCCACGCCTTTCATGGATCTGCCCGAGTTGGAGCATCACGCCCACTTCCGCTGGGACGTGGAGTTCCTTCATGTCCCGGGCCTTCTTCAGACCACGGACTACGCCCGGTCCCTCTTCTCGTACGTGAACCCGGAGTTCCCGCCGAGCGATGTCGAGCGGTGGGTCGATCACCGGATGAAGCGCAGGGTCATCATCGAGCGCCTGCACCCGGTCCCATACGAAGCTGTGATCCATGAGGGAGCGCTGCGCATCAGGGTCGGCGACCGGTCCACGGCGCGGGCTCAGCTCACTCGCGTTCTGGAACTCTCCGAGGCGGACCACGTCACCGTACGTGTCATCCCCTTCGATCTGGACGACTTTGGCGGGGCGGGAAGTGCGATGGTGTACGCGGGCGGCCCCGTCCCCAAGCTGGACACCGTGGTGCGTGACGGACCCAACGGCCCGGTTTTCATCGATGCCGAAGCTCAGCTCAGCCGATATCGAACGCTCTTCCGTAGGGTAGAGGCAGTGTCACTCGACCCCGACCGTTCGCGTGACTTCATTCACCGGCTGTCGAAGGAGCTGTGAGCATGCTGACCCCCGACACCTGGAAGAAGTCCTCCTTCTCGGGTGGCGGCCAGGGGGACGCCTGCGTGGAGGTCGCCCACCGCCACACCCGCATATCCATCCGAGACTCCAAGGCCCCGTCCAGAGCAACCCTCACCTTCCCGCCCGCAGCCTTCACTCCCTTCATCGAAGCCCTGAAGGAAACTCGCCCCACAGTGGCGAGCACCCCCACGCCCACCTGCCCCTAGCCGGGCCTCAGCGACCGCCGACGACGAGGACGAGGGCTCAGGGTCAGAGGCTCGGGCGCCGCCGGGCGACGAGGGCGGCGATGTCGTCGTCGAGCGCGCCGCCGCTGTAGGCGATCAGGTCACGGTGGAGATGGTCGAGGAGCTGGTGTGGGGCCTCGCCGCTCCATGAGCGGACGCGTTCGGCAAGGGGGTAGAAGGTGCCGGAGCGGTCGCGGGTCTCGGTGACCCCGTCGGTGTACAGCAGGAGCTGGTCTCCGGGGTGGAAGGGGGTGAGGTCGACGTGGTACCCGTCGCTCACCAGGTCGCCCAGGTTGAGTGGCGGCGAGGGGGCGGCGGGCTGCAGCTCCCGTACCTCGCCGCGGTGCAGCAACAGTGGGGGTGGGTGGCCGCAGGTGACGGTCCGGACGACCGGTTCGTCGTCCGGGATCTCGGCGAGGAGCGCAGTGGCGAAACGTTCGACGATCTCCGAGCCCGGGATCTCCGGGTACTTGGAGGCGTTGCGGCTCACGCTCGTCTCCAGGCGGCGCGCGAGGTGGGGCAGGTCGGGCGCGTCGTGGGCGGCCTCGCGGAAGGCGCTGAGCAGCATCGCCGCCGCCTGCATCGCGAGCAGGCCCTTGCCGCGTACGTCGCCGATGAGCAGTCGTACGCCGTGCGGGGTGCGTATCGCCTCGTACAGGTCGCCGCCGATCCGGGCTTCCGCCGCAGCGGCCAGGTACAGGCTCTCGAGCGTGACGTGACCGAGGTGGCGTGGAATCGGATGCAGCACCGCCAGCTGGGCGGTTTCGGCCACTGAGCGGACCTGAACCAGCTGATGGGCGCGTCGGTCCAGTAGGCGGTTGAAGAAGACGGCGAATGCGGCAATCGCCACGAGGGTGGCCAGCTCGGAGTAGGCGGTCGCATCCTGCAGCGCGTCGAAGTCCGCCATCAGGCCGACGAAGATGCCGCACGCGCCCACTCCGGTGAGCACGGTCCCCCACAGGGGCAGCAGTGCGGCGCCGGAGATCATGGCTGTGGCGAGGAAGGCATCCGGCCTGACGGCGCGGGGTGTGAAGAGGCCGATGAGCAGGCCGAGGAGCAGCAGTAGAGCGGGCAGGAAGGGCAGCAACCTGCCCCGCACACCAGCGCTGTGCGGGACTCCGCGTTTCTCAGGAGACCTCGCCATCATGCCGCTCCCCAAGGTCACACAGGTCGAGTGCAGCCCAGGTCCGGAAGTCAGGCCACCGATTTGGGTAATTTTATCCCTTCTCGTTCTGTAGTCCCTGAGCATCGCGTGAGCGGTGGTGACGCACAGGCATCACAGGGTGCTGGTACCAAGGGCCGACCGATCCGAACGAAACCGCCTAGAGCAGCCCCGCCCCCGCCAAAAACTTCCCCACCTTCGCCACCTCGTCCCCCGACAACGGCACCTGCGGCTCCGCCGTCACCGCGCAGTCGATGATCCCGCGCAGATGCAGCGCCGCCTTGAACGCGCCCAGCGCCGACGAGCTGCCGCCCATCCGTGCCGGGTCCCCGATGCCGACGATCCCGAACAGCTCGCACAGGCGCTCCTGCTCGCTCCGTGAGCCCTCCCAGTCGCCCGCCCGGCACAGCCGGTAGAGGCGGACGTAGCCGTGCGGGTCGACGTTGGCCAGGCCAGGCACTGCCCCGTCCGCGCCCAGTGCCAGCGCGGCGTCGACGAACAGCTCGGAGCCGGTCAGGACGCTGAAACCGGGATGGGCGCGGGCGCCGGTGACGATCTCCCGGAAGGCGGCCAGGTCGCCGCTGGAGTCCTTCAGGCCCGCCAGTACGCCGTCGCCTGCGAGACCGAGCACCACGTCCGCCGGGAGCTTGGTGTGCACGGCGGACGGGATGTCGTAGGCGATCACCGGGACCGGGCTCGCGGCCGCGATCCGGCGGTAGTGGTGGACGATCTCCGAGGGGTGGGTGCGGGCGTAGAAGGGGGCGGTGACGACGACGGCCCCCGCGCCGGCCGCGGTGACCGCCGTGACGTGGTCGAGGACGCGCGGGGTGGTCATGTCGATGGCGCCGGCGAGGACGGGCAGCTGACCGGCCACATGGCCGACGACCGCCTCGACCACCTGCCGGCGCTGCCGGTCCGTCAGAAACGCGGCCTCGGAGGTCGAGCCGAGCAGGAACAGTCCGTGCACACCGCCCGCCACCAGATGGTCGACCAGTCTGAGCAGCGAGGGCACGTCCACCTCGCGGTCCGGTGTCAGGGGGGTACAGACGGGCGGAACGACACCGGTCAGCGGGGCGGGAAAGGTCATCAAGGCTCCCGGGGTACGAGGTCGCGGGTCGACTGGTCCTCCTCCACAGGATGGTGACAGCGGAACCGGTGTCGGGGCTGCGACGCGGCCGAGAACTCCGGCATCGAACCCGCACAGACCTCGTCCGCCTTCCAGCAGCGGGTCCGGAAGGGGCAGCCGCTCGGCGGACGGGTGGCCGAGGGCACCGGGCCGGTCAGCGGGATCGGGTCGATGGGGTCCAGCAGGCCGGGGGTCGCGGAGAACAGGGCGCGGGTGTACGGGTGCCGGGCAGCGTCGGTCACCCGGGCGGCCGGGGTCTCCTCCACGATCCGGCCCAGGTACATGGTGATCACCCGGTCGCTCATCCGCCGTACCGTCTGGATGTCGTGCGAGACGAACACCAGGGCGAGACCGAGGCGTTCCTTCAGGTCCAGGAGCAGGTTGAGGATCTGGGCGCGGACCGAGACGTCCAGCGCGCTGGTCGGCTCGTCCGCCACCACCAGGCCGGGGTCCAGGGCGAGTGCGCGGGCGATGGCGACGCGCTGGCGCTGGCCGCCGGAGAGCTGACCGGGGAGTGCGTCCGCCAAGGCCCGGGGGAGACCGACCAGGGCCATCAACTCCCGCACCCTGTCGTCCCGTTCGGCCCGGGTTCCGCGTCCGTGGACGTCCAGCGGGTCGCGCAGCACACGGCGTACCGTCAGCCGGCGGTTCAGGGCCGTCGACGGGTCCTGGAAGATCATGCCGGTGCCTGCGCCGACCGTGGTCCGGCGTTCGGCCGGCGGCATCGACCAGAGGTCGCGGCCCCGGTACGACACCGTCCCGGAGGTCGGCCGCTGGATGCCCACCAGCACCTTCGCCAGCGTCGACTTGCCGCAGCCCGACTCGCCGACCACGCCGACCGTCTCTCCGGGCGCCACGGTGAGATCGGCGCCGGTCAGGGCGTACACCCGGTCGCGGGCGAACAGGCCGCCGCTGCGGGCCTTGTGGACGACGTGGGCGTCCCGGACTTCCACGACAGCGGTCACTGCAGGGCCTCCTCGCTCTCCGCCGACGTCAGCTCCACCGCCGGGTGGTGGCAGGCGGCCGTGTGCGTGAGGGTGCCCGTGAGGACGGGCGCGGTGGTGTGGCAGACCTCGGTGGCCAGCGGGCAGCGGTCGGCGAAGCGGCAGCCCGCCGGGAAGTCGGCGGGGGACGGTACGACCCCCTTGATCTGTGTCATCCGCTCCTCGGCCGACTCCAGCGAGAGCACGCTGCCGAGCAGCCCGCGCGTGTAGTGGTGGGCCGGTGCCTCCACCAGGTCGGCGGTCACGCCCGTCTCCACGATCTGCCCGCCGTACATCACCACCACCCGGTCGGTGATGTCGGCGACCAGCGCCAGGTCGTGCGAGACCAGGATCAGTGCGAAGCCCAGCTCCTCGCGCAGTCGCAGCAGCAGCTCCATGACCTGCGCCTGCACGGTGACGTCCAGGGCGGTGGTCGGCTCGTCGGCCACGATCAGCGCGGGGTCGCGGGAGAGGGCCATGGCGATCAGGACGCGCTGGCGCTGGCCGCCGGAGAGTTCGTGCGGGTAGCTGCGCAGGGTGCGGTCGGGGTCGAGGCCGACGAGCGACAACAGCTCCTGGGGACTGCGGCGGCCACCGCGGCGCACGAGCTGTTTCAGCTGGGCGCGGATGGTCATCGCCGGGTTCAGGGAGGACAGGGCGTCCTGGTAGACCATCGCCATCTCGTGGCCGAGCAGCCGGCGCCGTACCCGCATCGGCTCGGCGAGCAGGTCCCGCTGGTGGAAGCGGATCTGTCCGCGCACCCGGGCCTCCTTGGGCTGCAGGCCCATGACGGTGAGCGCGGTCAGGGATTTGCCGCAGCCCGACTCGCCGACCAGGCCCAGCACCTCGCCGGGACGTACCTCGAAGCCGACGCCGGCCACGATGTCCACGCCCCGGTGCCGGCCCGGGAAGCCGATGGCGAGGTTCTCCACCGCGAGTACCGGCCGGCCGGCGGCATCGGGCCGGGGCCGGGCCCGCGCGCGCAGCCGTCGGGCGGCGTCGGTCAGGCCGGGGAGCGGGAGCACCTCGCCGGTGCCGGGTTCCGGTGTCTCCAGGTGGTCCTCGGGTGCCTCCACCTCGCGGGGCGCCGGGGCCGCCCAGGCGTCCGAGACGCCCTCGGAGAGGATGTTCAGGGACAGCACGGTGAGCAGGATCAGCAGCCCGGGGAAGACGGTCGCCCACCAGCCGCCGGTCAGCACCATGTTCTTGCCGTCGGCGATGACACTGCCCCAGGACGGGTCCGGGGGCCGCACGCCCGCGCCGATGAAGGACAGCGACGCCTCGAAGACGATGGCCTCGGCGACCTGGACCGTGCAGAACACCAGCACCGGGGCCGCGCAGTTGACGGCCACGTGCCGCAGCACGATGTGCGGGGTGCGGGCGCCGATCACGCGTTCCGCGGTGACGTAGTCCTCCCCGTACTGGTCGAGCACGTTGGCCCGCACCACCCGTGCGACCGGCGGCGTGAACAGGAACGCGATCGCGCAGATCAGCACGCCGATCCCGCCGCCGAAGACGGCGACCAGCACGGCCGCGAGCGCGATGCCCGGGAACGCCATCACCACGTCCAGACAGCGCATCAGCATCTCGTCCACGGCCTTGCGGGAGGTGGCCGCGAGCGCCCCGAGCAGCGCGCCGACTACGAGGGCGAGCGCGGTCGCGCCCAGCCCGATCGCCAGCGACCAGCGGGCGCCGTACATCAGCCGGCTCAGGATGTCCCGGCCGAGGCTGTCCTGGCCCATCCAGTGCGCGGCCGACGGATGTCCGCTGCCGTCGACCGGGTCCTGCTGGTCGAGCGGGTCGTGCGGGGCGAGCACCGGGGCGAGTACGGCGACCAGGACGACCAGCGCCAGGAAGCAGACGGCGATCTTCGACAGGGGCGGCAGCCGGCGCCGGCCGTGCAGCCGGACGGCGGGCCGGGAGAGCCGCTCGGTGAGCTCGGCGCGCGTGACCATCAGGCCGCCCTCGGACGTGGATTCATCAGGCCGCCCTCAGCCGTGGGTTGACGAGCAGGTAGAGGATGTCGATGACGAGGTTGACGACGACGAACCCGGTCGCCGTGGTGAGGACCACCCCCTGCACCACCGCCGGATCACCGTTCTGCACGGCGTCGATCATCAGCTTCCCCATGCCGGGCAGCGAGAAGATCGTCTCGATGACGACCGCGCCGCCGAGCAGATAGCCGACGCGCAGGCCGAGCACGGTCAGCGGGTTGACGAGCGCGTTGCGCAGCACGTTCCGCCCGACGACCACCCGGGGCGGCAGCCCACTCCCGATCGCCGTCCGTACATAGTCCTTGTCCAGCTCCTCCACCACCGACGTCCGCACGATCCGGGTCAGCTGGGCGGCCACCGGCAGGGACAGCGCGAGCGCGGGCAGGGCCATCGTCTTCAGCCACCCGGTGAAGGAGTCGGCCGGGTTGATGTAGCCGCCGGTCGGGAACCAGCCCCGGTCCACCGCCAGGTACTGGATCATCAGCAGCGCTAGCCAGAAGCCGGGCGCGGCGACCCCGACCAGGGAGACGACCCGGATGATCTGGTCCGGCAGCCGGTCCCGGTAGACGGCCGCCGTGACGCCCCCGGCCAGCGCCAGCACCACCGCGATGCCGAGGCCGAGGAAGGTCAGCTGGAGGGTGAGCGGCAGCGCGGTGGTGACCTGGTCGACCACCGGCGCCCGGGTCAGGGCACTGGTGCCGAGGTCGCCGTGGAGGAGGGCGCCGACGAAGTGGACGTAGCGCACCGGGAGCGGGTCCAGCAGGCCGCCTCGTTCCCGGAAGTCGTGCAGCTGCTGCGGGGTCGGGTTCGCGCCCTGGAAGAACGCGGACGCCGGGTCGACGTCCGAGAACCGCATCACCAGGAACACGAACAGCACGATCCCGAGCAGCAGCGGCACGAGCAGGGCGATACGGCGCAGCAGGATCCGTACGACGGCCGTCATGCCGTCAGGTCCACTGGGCTTGCAGGAGGTTGATGCCCGGGTAGGGCTGCGGCCTTATCCCGCTGAGCCTGCGCGGGTCCCAGGCGGTCATCAGCTCGTTGTGGACGACCGGGTAGAGCACGGCCTGCTCGGCGACGACGTCGACGTAGTCCTGGATCATCGCCTTCTTCTTCGCCGCGTCCGGCTCCCGGGTCGCCCGGTCCATGTCCTTGAACAGTTGCTTGGCGACGGGGTTGTCGGCCCACCGGGTGTACTGCATCCACAGGTTCTGGGGGCCGTAGTTGTAGTGCATGATCAGGTCGGCGTCGAGCCCGAACTGGTTCGGGTTCGAGGCCGCGGCCACCACCTGGTAGTCCTGCTTCTGGTCCATCTTGGTGAACACGGCCGTGGTCTCCTGCGGCGCCAGGGTCGTCTCCACGCCGATCGCGTCCCAGGAGGACTTGACGGTCGGCAGACAGTCCACGATCCAGCTGACGTTGACGGAGAGGATCTCGACCTTCAGCCCCTTGACCCCGGCGGCCTTCAGCAGCGCCTTCGCCTTCTCGGGGTCGTAGTCGTACACGGTCTTGGCCCGCCGGTAGCTGGGGTTGCCCGTGTTGAGGAAGGAGGACGCGGGCTTCCCGTGCCCCTTCAGCGCGACCTGCACCATCTTCTCGGTGTCGATCGCGTAGTGCAGCGCCTGCCGCACCCGCACGTCGTCGAACGGCTTGTGCTTCGTGTTGAACATCAGGAACAGGTTGTTCATCCCGGCGCCGCCCGCGACCGTGAGGCCGCCCTGCTCCAAGCGGGCGATGTTGGCGTAGGGGATGTTGTCGGCGATCTGAGCGCCCGCGCCGCTCCCGGAGATCTTGGCCACGCGGGGCGCCGCGTCCACGATCGTCAGCCAGTTCATCCGCTTGAACGCCGGCCTGCGCGGGCCGTTGTAGGCGGCGAACGCCTCGAAGGTGGTGTTCGACTTCGGGTGGTGCGCGGTCTGCCGGTACGGCCCCGAGCCCACCGCGAGCCCCTTGATCGCGTCGTCCCAGGCGCCGGGCTTGGAGAACACGTGCTTCGGCATGACCTTGGCCAGGGTGAGCCGGGCGAGTCCGTCCGGGAAGGGGAACTTCAGGACCAGCTCGACGGTCTTCGCGTCGACCTTCCGCGCCTCCTGCAGCCAGCTCACGAAGAAGCCCTTGGCGAGGGTCTGGGTCTTCGGGTCGAGGATCCGGTCGAAGACGAAGACGACGTCATCGGCGGTGACGGGCTTGCCGTCATGGAAGGTCGCACCGGAGCGCAGGGTGAACCGCCAGGTCGTGGCGTTCGGGTCCTTCGGCACCTCGGTGGCGAGCGCCGGGTACGGCACCCGGGAGATCGGGTCGGTGTCGAGCAGCCCCTCGTAGATGTGGTTGTTGGCGGCCATGGCGAACGCGGACGCCGTCTGCGTCGGATCCCAGCTGCCGTCGTTGCCGTACCCGATCACCGCGGTCAGCGTGCGGTCCTTGCCGCTGCCCCCGTTCCCGGTGTCGTTCGTGGACTCCGGACCGGCGGAACAGGCCGCCAGCGCCGACGGAAGGACGGCGGCGGCGCCCAGCGCCCCCGAGTACTTCAGGAACGACCGGCGGCGCGGTGCCGGCACGTCGTGGGTCACGTCGTCGCGCACGGTTCCTCCAGCGAGGTCGGGGGGAGGGATGCGGGGAGTGGGGAGGTACGACGTCCTACGTCCGATTCGGTCAGCGTGACCATAGGAGCGCCCGTGGGGGCGGTCAAGAGATCGCACACGAATGGCCTAGCCGCCACAGGTCGGACCAATGGCGGGGCGAAATGGCCGCAGCGGGGGGTGAGTTGACGCAGATGGGCGCGGCCGCACGGCATCATTCACCGGCGTGCGCGGGCGCACGTCGTCAGAACAGACTCCGGCCGAGTGTAGGCACGCTGGGCCACCAGTGGCATGCGAAGCGTGAATTTGCCCATGGCAGGGGAGCGACCGGAGGTGGACGCGATGAAACTCCCCGTCGGCTCCTGTGCCGTCGACACCCGTACCGGACGCCTCGGCATCGTCATGGGGCACGAAGGACCGTATGTGCAGCTGCGCCCGTACGGCGGCGGACGGGAGTGGGACGCGAGACCCGAGGCCGTCCGCCAGGCCACCCCGGCCGAGCGGCTGAGCGCGGCAACGGCCCACGCCAACGCGCGCAGCAGGGGCGAGGTGCCCTGAAGAACCGCCCGCGGCCCAGGGACGCGGGGCGCGGGCGGGCAGAGAAGAGCCGCCCGAGGCCCGGGGACGCGGCACGGGCGGGCAGAATGGAGCCATGAGTCTGTTCCGCGACGACGGCATCGTGCTGCGCACCCGGAAGCCGGGTGAGGCGGACCGGATCATGCTGTGCTGGCCCGGGGGGCACCCCCCGGATCCCCGGCCGGCCCAGAGCGGGGGTCGGCTGTGAGCCTTTTCCGGGACGACGGCGTCGTCCTGCGGACCCAGAAGCTCGGAGAAGCGGACCGGATCATCACGCTGCTCACGCGCGGGCACGGGCGGGTGCGGGCCGTGGCCCGGGGCGTGCGGCGGACCAAGTCGAAGTTCGGGGCCCGGCTGGAGCCGTTCTCCCACGTCGACGTGCAGTTCTTCGCGCGGGGCAGTGAGCTGGTCGGGCGCGGGCTGCCGCTGTGCACGCAGAGCGAGACCATCGCCGCGTACGGTGGCGGGATCGTCACCGACTACGCGCGCTACACCGCCGGTACGGCCATGCTGGAGACCGCCGAGCGGTTCACGGACCACGAGGGCGAGCCGGCCGTGCAGCAGTACCTGCTGCTGGTGGGTGCCCTGCGCACCCTCGCCCGCGGTGAGCACGCCCCGAACCTCGTCCTCGACGCCTTCCTGCTGCGCTCGCTGGCCGTCAACGGCTACGCCCCCAGCTTCGGCGACTGCGCCAAGTGCGGAATGCCCGGTCCCAACCGGTTCTTCTCGGTCGCCTCCGGCGGCTCCGTCTGCGTCGACTGCCGGGTGCCCGGCAGCGTCGTACCCTCGCCCCAGACCCTGGTGCTCCTCGGCGCGCTGCTTACGGGAGACTGGGAGACGGCGGACGCGTGCGAGGCGCGGCACGTCCGGGAGGGCAGCGGGCTGGTGTCCGCCTACCTGCACTGGCATCTGGAGCGCGGACTGCGCTCGCTGAGGTACGTGGAACAGTAAGCAAGGGAGACGAGAAGCACATGGTCGTACGCGGGATCCTGGGACGCCAGCGCCGCGAGTACAAGTCGCCGGAGCCGCACCCGTCCGGCGCCCGCGCGCCGAAGCTCCCGGGCGAGCTGGTACCGAACCACGTGGCGATCGTCATGGACGGCAACGGCCGCTGGGCCAAGGACCGCGGGCTGCCGCGCACGGAGGGGCACAAGGTCGGCGCCGAGCGGGTGCTCGACGTGCTCCAGGGCTCGATCGAGATCGGCGTCCGCAACATCTCCCTGTACGCCTTCTCCACCGAGAACTGGAAGCGCTCGCCCGACGAGGTCCGCTTCCTGATGAACTTCAACCGCGACTTCATCCGCAAGACCCGCGACCAGCTCGACGAGCTGGGCATCCGGGTGCGCTGGGTGGGCCGTATGCCCAAGCTGTGGAAGTCGGTGGCCAAGGAGCTGCAGGTCGCCCAGGAGCAGACCAAGGGCAACGACAGGCTGACGCTGTACTTCTGCATGAACTACGGCGGCCGAGCGGAGATCGCCGACGCCGCGCAGGCCCTGGCCGAGGACGTGAAGGCGGGCCGCCTCGACCCGTCCAAGGTCAATGAGAAGACCCTCCAGAAGTACCTGTACTACCCGGACATGCCGGACGTGGACCTGTTCCTGCGCCCCAGCGGCGAGCAGCGCACCTCCAACTACCTGATCTGGCAGAGCGCATACGCCGAGATGGTCTTCCAGGACGTGCTGTGGCCCGACTTCGACCGGCGCGACCTGTGGCGGGCCTGCGTCGAGTTCGCCTCCCGCGACCGGCGCTTCGGCGGGGCCGTCCCGAACGAGGAACTCCTCGCCATGGAGGCCGCCATGAGGGGCGACGAGTCCACCTCGTAGCCACCAGGGGTTCATGCGGGCCGCCGAGGATGCGGGACTCATGAGAAGACGTCTCACGCCTGTCCTCGCCCTCGGCGCCCTGCTGCTCACCGCGCTGCCGGCCCACGCCGCCGACGGCCCCGCGCACCGGGACTCCTACGGCACCAAGGCGCCCTACGCGCCCGAGCAGAACCCGCGCACCTACCAGCGGCCCCCCGCCGGCTACACGCCCGTCTTCACCGAGAACGTCTCCCGGCACGGCTCCCGTGCCGCCACCGACAGCGAGGACGGCGACCTGGTCCTCGCCCTGTGGGACAAGGCCGAGGCGGAGGGCCAACTCACCGGTAAAGGCGAGGAGTTCGGGCCGCGTGTCCGTGCCCTGCTCGACGCCATGGCCAAGGTCGGCTACGGCAACCTCAGCGGCCGCGGCAAGCAGGAGCTGAGGGACACGGCCGTGCGCATGGAGCAGCGGCTGCCGTCCCTGTTCGGGAAGATCGCCGCGGACGGCGAGAAGATCGACGTCGTCAGCTCCGGCCAGGGCCGGGCCGTCGACAGCGGCACCGCGTTCACCGACGCCCTCGCCGAGACCGACCCGGCGCTGGGGCCGCTGATCGGGCCCGCCCGCACCGACAAGGACCTGCTGTACTTCCACAAGGCGGCGGGCGGCGCGGCGTACCGCGACTACATCGCGCACGACCAGCGCCTCAAGGACACCCTGAACGGCATCACCGACCAGCCCAGGACGCACCGGGCCGCGTACAGCGTCCTGCGCAGGATCTTCAAGGACTCCTTCGTCGAGCAGATCACCGACCAGGTCGGCGCCGCCCAGGCCGTCTACAACCTGTACGCCATCGCCCCCGCCATGAGCGAGGAGAGCCCCGACGGCGCGGGCTGGGGCATGGAGCGGTACATCTCCCGCTCCGGCGCCGCCTGGTTCGGGTACCTGAGCGACGCCGAGGACTTCTACGAGAAGGGCCCCGGCTTCGCCGACAGCGACATCACCTACAAGATGGCCGGTGTGCTCCTCGACGACCTCTTCAAGCAGGTCGAGGCCAAGCGGGCCGGCACCAGCGCCCTCGGCGCCGAACTGCGCTTCACCCACGCCGAGGAGATCATCCCGCTGGCCGCGCTGATGGGCCTGCCCGGCAGCACGGAGCCGGCGACGCCGGGGGAGCCGTACACCTACGCGGGCAACCCCTGGCGGGGTGCTTCCGTGTCCCCCCTGGGCGCCAACATCCAGTGGGACGTCTTCCAGAACGGCGACGACTACCTGGTCCGCATGCTCTACAACGAGAAGGAGACGGCCTTCAAGGTCGGCTGCCGCCCGATCGCCAAGGGCAGCACGTTCTACGACCTGGACGAGCTGGAGCGCTGCTTCGGGCGGGGCTGAAAGCTGCCGGTACGATCCCGCCTCATGGTCATGGACATGGGGCGGGACGCCGAACAATGCGTGGTCGAGCTGGCGTACCAGCCGGTCGCGGGGGATTTCGCGGGGGCACTGCGGGAGCGCAAGCGGTTCAACCGGGTGGGGCGGATCCGGAAGGCGGCCCTGGTGCTGCTGGTCGTCACCTGGGTGCTGAGCGCAGGGGTCGCGGTGGTCGGAGGAGACGCCGACTGGTTCCTGCTGATCTACCTGCCTCTGGCCGTGGGACTGCTGTTCCTCATACCTCAGTTGCAGGCCCGCCAGCTCATGAAGGTCGTCGCCCGCAACGGGGTGCACCGCGTGACCGTCACGGACGCCGGGCTGACGATGGCCACCGACAACAGCACGGCGTCGGTCAACTGGGCCGCCCAGCCGTGCTACCGGGAGACCAAGGACGCCTTCCTCACCTTCAGCGACGACAAGAACGCCACCTGCTTCACCGTGCTGCCCAAGCGCGGCCTGCGGAACCCCGCCGACGTGGACAGGCTGCGGGAGATCCTCGACCGCAACCTGACCCGGGCCTGAGCGTCAGTTCGCGGCGGAGGCGCAGTCCGCGCAGGTGCCGAAGATCTCCACGGTGTGCGCCACGTTGACGTAGCCGTGCTCCGCCGCGATCGCCTCCGCCCACTTCTCCACCGCCGGGCCCTCGACCTCGACCGCCTTGCCGCAGGCGCGGCAGACGAGGTGGTGGTGGTGTTCGCCGGTGGAGCAGCGGCGGTAGACGGACTCGCCGTCGGAGGTGCGCAGGACGTCGACCTCGCCGGCGTCGGCGAGGGACTGGAGGGTGCGATAGACCGTGGTCAGGCCGACCGAGTCGCCCTTGTGCTTGAGCATGTCGTGCAGGTCCTGCGCGCTGCGGAACTCGTCGACCTCGTCGAGGGCCGCCGCCACAGCGGCACGCTGCCGGGTGGCACGGCCCTTCACGGGCGGTCCAGCGGTCGTCACCGGTTGCCTCCTCATGTCTCGCGTCTGCCCGGGCCATTGTGCCAGCCCGGGCTGAGCGCGGTCAGACGCCGACCTCGTCCGCGGCCCCCCGGGTGGCCGGAATCGAGCATTCCGTGGGGTCGCCCGCGGGCTGTGCCGCGGCGGCCGCACGGGCGCGTCGGCGGGCCAGGGGAGTGGCCAGGGCGGTGAGGACGACGAACGCGCCGATGGTCAGCAGGACGATCGTCGCGCCCGGCGGTACGTTCTGGTAGAAGGAGGTGACCGTGCCGCCGATCGACACGGTGACACCGAGGGCCACGGCGATCGCGAAGGTCGCGGCGAAGCTGCGGGTGAGCTGCTGCGCGGCGGCGACCGGTACGACCATGAGCGCCGAGACCAGGATCAGGCCGACCACCCGCATGGCGACGGTCACGGTGACCGCCGCCGTGACGGCGGTGAGCAGGTTCAGGGCGCGCACCGGCAGCCCGGTGACCCGCGCGAACTCCTCGTCCTGGCTGACCGCGAACAGCTGGCGGCGCAGCCCGAGGGTCACGAGCATCACGAACGCGGCGAGGATCACGATCGCGGTCACGTCCGAGGGGGCGACCGTCGACAGCGAGCCGAACAGGTACGACATCAGGTTGGCGTTCGAGCCGCCCGGAGCGATGTTGACGAACATCACGCCGCCGGCCATGCCACCGTAGAAGAGCATCGCGAGGGCGATGTCACCGCGCGTCTTGCCGTACCAGCGGATCAGCTCCATCAGGACCGAGCCGAGCGCGGAGACGGCCGTGGCCATCCACACCGGCGATTGGTTCAGCAGAAAGCCGAGGCCGACGCCGGTCATCGCCACGTGCCCGATGCCGTCGCCCATCAGGGGCTGGCGGCGCTGGACGAGGTAGATGCCGATCGCGGGCGCGATGATGCCGACCAGGACGGCCGCGACGAGCGCCCGCTGCATGAAGGCGTAGTTCAGGAGGTCCATCAGCTCAGCAGTCCCGTGCGGATCGGTTCGGCGCCCGCGGGTGCGTGCGGGTGTACGTGGTCGTGGCCGGGCAGCGCATGCTGGCCGAGGGCCTTGGGGGGCGGGCCGTCGTGCACGACGCAGCCGTCACGCAGGACGACGGCCCGGTCGATCAGGGGCTCCAGCGGGCCCAGTTCGTGCAGCACGAGCAGGACCGTCGTGCCGGCCGCGACCTGCTCGCGGAGCGTGCGCGCGAGCACCTCCTGGCTGGCCAGGTCGACGCCCGCCATCGGCTCGTCCATGATCAGCAGCTCGGGCTCGGCGACCAGGGCGCGGGCGATCAGCACCCGCTGGTGCTGGCCGCCGGAGAGCGCGGTCACCGAGTCCTTGGCGCGGTCCGCCATGCCGACCAGCTCCAGGGCCCGGTGCACGGCCTCGCGGTCCGCCTTGCGGAAGACGCCGAAGCGGGTGCGGGCCAGGCGCCCCGAGGAGACGATCTCGGCCACCGTGGCCGGGACCCCGCCCGCGGCCGACGTGCGCTGCGGTACGTAGCCCACGCGCGCCCAGTCCCTGAAGCTACGGCGCGGGGTGCCGAACAGCTCGATCGTGCCGCCGCTCACCGGCACCTGGCCGATGATGCTGCGCACGGCCGTCGACTTGCCGGAGCCGTTCGCGCCGAGCAGCGCGACCACCTCGCCGCCGTGCACGGTGAGGTCGATGCCGCGCAGCACCGGGCGCGAGCCCAGTTCCGCCCGCACCCCGCGCATCGCTATGACGGGCTCGCCCATGATGTCGTCCTCCGTGCCGGTCACTTGGCGTCCAGGGCCTGCTGGAGCGCCTTGAGGTTGGCTTCCTGGACCGAGAAGTAGTCGGTCCCCCGGGACCTCTTCGTGATGCCCTCGATCGGGTCGAGGACGTTCGTCTTCAGGCCCGCGTCGCCCGCGATGGTCTTCGCGGTCTTGTCGCT
Organism: Streptomyces sp. NPDC031100; assembly: GCF_055570785.1. NCBI lineage: Bacteria > Bacillati > Actinomycetota > Actinomycetes > Kitasatosporales > Streptomycetaceae > Streptomyces > Streptomyces sp. NPDC031100. The sequence goes on along the minus strand of NZ_JBVIGN010000001.1, from coordinate 926,623 downwards.
GACCAGCGTCTCGTAGAAGACGGTGGTGACGCCGTCGGCCTTGGCCATCGTCTCCAGGTCCTTGACGCGCGCGGCGCTGGGCTCGGACTCGGGGTCGAGGCCGCTGATGGCCTCCTCGGTGAGGCCGTAGCGCTCGGCGAGGTAGCCGAAGGCGGCGTGCGTGGTGATGAAGACCTTGGTTTTCGTGTGCGCAAGGCCGTCCTTGAACTGTGTGTTCAGGTCGTCCAGCTTCTTGACCAGCGCGGCGGTGTTCTTCCTGTAGTCGGCCGCGTGGTCCGGGTCGGCCTTCTCGAAAGCCTTGCCGACGCCCTCGGCGACCTGGGCGTAGCGCACCGGGTCGAGCCAGAGGTGCGGGTCCTTGCCGCCGGACTCCTCGCCCTCGTGCGTGTCGTGCGCGGCCGCGTGGCCGCCGACCTCGTTGCCGTGCTCCTCCAGCGTGGTCAGGGAGGCCGCGTCGATCTTCGTCTTCACCGGGGACTGGGCCACGGCGTTGTCGACGGAGGGCTGGAGGTTCTTCAGGTACAGGACCGCGTCGGACTCCCCGAGCCCGGCGATCTGCTGCGGGCTGATCTCCAGGTCGTGCGGCTCCTGGCCGGGGGAGGTCAGCGTGGTGACATGGACGTGGCTGCCGCCGATCTGCTCGGCGAGGAAGGCCATCGGATAGAACGACGCGACGACGTCGAACTTGCTCGTGTTGCCCGCGGCGCTCGCGCCGGAGCAGGCGGAGAGGGTGGCGAGTCCGAGGGCGGTGACCGCGGCCGTCGCCACCGCGGGTATGAGCTGTCGTCGTACGTTCATGACAGTCATTTTCAACAAACATGGAAACCGTTGTCAACAAGCCTGGTGGGAGGCCCGGAACAGGGGGCCGATTTGGCCGAGGGGGAGCCTGCGCCGGTAACCTGAATCATTCGCTGGAAGCATCTCGCTTCACACGCCCGTCGTCGTAATGAAGAGAGCACCGTGGCCGCCGACAAGATCGACACCATCGTCAGCCTGAGCAAGCGCCGTGGCTTCGTTTTCCCGTGCAGTGAGATCTACGGCGGACAGCGTGCCGCCTGGGACTACGGACCGCTGGGTGTCGAGCTCAAGGAGAACATCAAGCGTCAGTGGTGGCGCTACATGGTGACGTCGCGCGAGGACGTCGTCGGTATCGACTCGTCCGTCATCCTGGCCTCCGAGGTGTGGGTCGCCTCCGGCCACGTCGCCACCTTCACGGACCCGCTGACCGAGTGCACCTCGTGTCACAAGCGCTTCCGCGCCGACCACCTGGAAGAGGCGTACGAGGAGAAGAAGGGCCACGCCCCCGCGAACGGCCTGGCCGACATCAACTGCCCGAACTGCGGCAACAAGGGCCAGTTCACCGAGCCCAAGCAGTTCTCGGGTCTGCTCTCCACCCACCTCGGCCCGACCCAGGACTCCGGCTCGATCGCCTACCTGCGCCCCGAGACCGCCCAGGGCATCTTCACCAACTTCGCCCAGGTGCAGACCACCTCGCGCCGCAAGCCGCCGTTCGGCATCGCGCAGATGGGCAAGTCCTTCCGCAACGAGATCACGCCCGGCAACTTCATCTTCCGGACCCGCGAGTTCGAGCAGATGGAGATGGAGTTCTTCGTCAAGCCGGGCGAGGACGAGAAGTGGCAGGAGTACTGGATGGAGCAGCGCTGGAACTGGTACACCGGCCTGGGCCTGCGCACTGAGAACATGCGCTGGTACGAGCACCCGAAGGAGAAGCTCTCCCACTACTCCAAGCGCACCGCCGACATCGAGTACCGCTTCCAGTTCGGCGGCAGCGAGTGGGGCGAGCTGGAGGGTGTCGCCAACCGGACCGACTACGACCTCGGCGCCCACTCCAAGGCCTCCGGCCAGGACCTGTCGTACTTCGACCAGGAGGCCGGCGAGCGCTGGACGCCGTACGTCATCGAGCCCGCGGCCGGTGTCGGCCGCACCATGCTGGCCTTCCTGCTCGACGCCTACGTCGAGGACGAGGCGCCGAACGCCAAGGGCAAGATGGAGAAGCGGACGGTGCTGCGCCTCGACCACCGTCTGGCTCCGGTGAAGGTGGCCGTGCTGCCGCTGTCCCGTAACCCCGAGCTGTCCCCGAAGGCCAAGGGTCTCGCCCAGGCCCTTCGGCAGAACTGGAACATCGAGTTCGACGACGCCGGCGCCATCGGCCGCCGCTACCGCCGCCAGGACGAGATCGGTACGCCGTACTGCGTGACCGTCGACTTCGACACGCTCGAGGACAACGCCGTGACCGTGCGTGAGCGGGACTCGATGAAGCAGGAGCGGGTGTCGCTGGACCAGATCGAGGGTTACCTCGCCGGCCGCCTGCTGGGCTGCTGAGACCTTCGGCAATTCAGCCGCTTTATCGCCCGCCCGTCCACCCGACCCGGTCGGCTGGATGGGCGGGCGTTTCCGGTGGCCCTCGATACCCGGGTCTCATTGGTCCTGTAAGTGACGGCGGTGGCTCGCCAAGGTGGGCCGCATGAGTCTCGCCTTTCTGCTGACCACCCTCGTCGTCGTCGCCACCCCCGGCACCGGCGTCGTCTACACCCTCGCCGCCGCCCTCTCGCACGGCCGCCGCGCGAGTGTCGTCGCCGCGTTCGCCTGCACGCTCGGGATCGTGCCGCACGTGCTGGCCACCGTCACCGGTGTCGCCGCGCTGCTGAACGCCAGTGCTGCCGCCTTCCAGATCCTCAAATACGCCGGTGTGGCCTACCTCCTCTACATGGCGTGGGCGACGCTGCGGGACAAGGAGGCGCTCGTCGTCGAGCAGGACGGCGAGGCCCGGTCGGCGGTTCAGGTGATCGTCCGGGGCGTGCTGGTCAATATGCTCAACCCCAAGCTGACGATCTTCTTCTTCGCCTTCCTGCCCCAGTTCGTCAGCCCCGACGAGCCGCACGCACTCCCGCGCATGGTGGGCCTGAGCGGTGTCTTCATGCTGCTGACCTTCGTCGTCTTCGCTCTGTACGGCGTTCTCGCCGCCTCCGTGCGCAGCCATGTCACCTCCAGGCCGAAGGTCATGGCCTGGCTCCGGCGGAGCTTCGCGGGGTCCTTCCTCGCGCTCGGCGCGAAGCTGGCGCTGACCGCCCGCTGATGTCAACGCCCTTGCAGGGACCTGACGTTGTCGCCGAAGGTCCAGTTCTTCGAGCCGTCCCAGTTGATCGACCAGGTCATCAGGCCCTTCAGTGAGGTGCCGTAGTGCTTCCAGGCCTGGGAGACCAGGGACGGTGACATGTAGCCGCCGCCCGCGCCCGACTGCGCCGGCAGCCCCGGCACCTGCTTGTCGTACGGCACCTTGATCGTCGTACCCTGCACCACCAGGCCCTTGTTCAGACAGTCGGTCTGGGCGGTGAAGCCGGCGACGGTGCCCGCCGAGTAGGAGTCGCCGGAGCAGCCGTACATGCTGCCGTTGTAGTACTGCATGTTCAGCCACCACAGCCGGCCGTTGTCCGCGTACTTCTTGATGATCGGCAGGTACGCGCCCCAGATCGAGCCGTAGGTGACGCTGCCGCCGGTGACGTACGCGGTCTCCGGGGCCATGGTGAGGCCGAAGTTCGACGGCATCCGGGCGAGGATCCCGTCGATGATGCGGATCAGGTTGGCCTGGGACGCGGAGAGTCGGCTGATGCTGCCGCTGCCGACCAGGCCCGTCTCGATGTCGATGTCGATGCCGTCGAAGTTGTACTTCTTCAGGATCGGGACGATGGTCGCCACGAAGCGGTCCGCGACCGCCGACGAGCTGAGGTCGATGCCGGCCGCCGCGCCGCCGATGGAGAGCAGGACGGTCTGGCCGGCGGCCTTGGCCGCGCACATCTCGGCGGGCGTGGCCACCTTCACGCCGCTGTCCATGCCGTCCTCCCACAGCGCCGTGCCGTCCGAGCGGATGACCGGGAAGGCCGCGTTGATCACGTTGTAGCCGTGGGCGGGGATGCGGGAGTCGGTGATGGGGGTCCAGCCGAAGGGCGGGTGGACACCGTTGGCCGAGCCGTCCCAGTTCTCCCAGTAGCCCTGGAGCACCTTGCCGGCCGGGCGTGACTTCACGGCGCAGGTGTCGGCGGCCGAGGCGGTGGGGGCGGTGGCGATCGCGAGCGGGGCGAGGACGGCCGTGGTGAGCGCGGCGGTGAGCAGTCCGAGCGTGCGGCGGAGCATGCGGAGCCTCCCGGTGGGGGTCGGGGTGGGTGCGCGCGGGTGTCGTAGACATGACAGTGCAGCTGGTCCAGACCTCTCGTCAATAGGTCTGGACCAAATGGCGTTCGGGGAACGACTGACAAATATGGACTGACAGATATTGAAATCTGTCAGCTGTCATGGCAAGGTGGAGGACATGACGATGCGAACCCGAACCCTCGGAACCACCGGCCCCCAGGTCTCCGCCCTCGGCCTCGGCTGCATGGGCATGTCCGCGCTGTACGGCGACGCCGACCGCGCGGAGTCCGTCGCGACCATCCACGCCGCCCTGGAGGCGGGCGTGACCCTGCTGGACACCGGCGACTTCTACGGCATGGGCCACAACGAGATGCTGATCGGTGAGGCCCTGCGCGCCGCGCCCGCCGCCCGGCGTGAACAGGCGCTGGTCAGCGTGAAGTTCGGCGCCCTGCGCGGCCCCGACGGCGAATGGACCGGCTACGACGGCCGCCCCGCCGCCGTGAAGAACTTCGCCGCCTACTCCCTGCAGCGCCTCGGCGTCGACCACATCGACGTCTACCGGATCGCCCGCCTCGACCCGGACGTACCGATCGAGGAGACCGTCGGCGCGATCGCCGAACTGATCGAGAAGGGGTACGTCCGGCACGTCGGCCTGAGCGAGGTCGGCGCCGAGACCATCCGCCGGGCCGCCGCCACGGCGCCCGTCGCGGACCTCCAGATCGAGTACTCGCTGATCAGCCGGGGCATCGAGCGGGAGATCCTGCCGACCACCCGCGAGCTGGGCATCTCCGTCACCGCGTACGGCGTTCTCTCGCGCGGTCTGATCTCCGGGCACTTCGCCCGCGACCGGCAGCTCGCCGCGAACGACTTCCGCGCCTACTCGCCCCGCTTCCAGGGCGACAACCTCCAGCGCAACCTCGACCTCGTCGACGCGCTCCGCAAGATCGCCGGAGAGAAGGGCGTCACCGTCGCGCAGATCGCCATCGCCTGGGTGCTCTCCCGCGGCGAGGACATCGTGCCGCTCATCGGCGCGCGCACCCGCGAGCGGCTGGGCGAGTCGCTGGGCGCGCTGGACGTGACCCTGGACGCGGCCGACCTGGCGGCGATCGAGGAGGCCGTGCCGGCGGACGCCGCGGCCGGCGACCGTTACCCGTCCGCCGCGATGGCCCACCTCGACAGCGAGCGCTGACCATGACGCCCGGTACGGTCTAGGGCATGGCACCGCCCACCGAGACCCTGACCGCCGAGCGCATCCTCGAAGCGACCGAGGAGGTGCTGCGCCGCCACGGCCCGGCCAAGGCCACCGTGGTCGACGTGGCCCGCGCGCTCGGCGTCAGCCATGGCAGTGTCTACCGGCACTTCCGGACGAAGGCCGCACTGCGGGAGGCGGTGACCAAGCGGTGGCTCGACCGCACCTCGGACGCCCTCTCCGGCATCGTCGCCGAGGACAGCGACCCGGAGTCCCGGCTGCGGGACTGGCTGGCGGCCCTCTTCGCCGCCAAACGCAGGAAGGCGGGCGACGACCCCGAGCTCTTCGCGACCTACAGCGTCCTGGCCGAGGAGAACACCGAAGCGGTCGGTGCGCACATCGCCGACCTGACCGGCCAGTTGACGCAGATCATCGAGGCGGGTGTCGGCGCCGGCACCTTCACCACGGCCGACCCGGCCGCCACCGCCCGCACCGTCTTCCAGGCCACCGGCCGTTTCCACGACCCGTGCTACGCGCGTGAGTGGGAGCAACCGGGCGCCGAGGACGACTTCGCAGCCATGGTGGACCTGCTGCTGCGCGGTCTGCACGCCTAGAGCCTGTCCGGCGGATCATGCCGGAGGCGCGGGGCCTGGCACGCCCATCTGCGGCGTTGTCGTCGGTTGCCGACTCCCCCACGCTCGGCTGCTCCCCCACTCTCGGCTTCGCCCGAGCGGGAGGGACCCCCACCGCGGGGGCACCCCCATCGCGTCGCCGCCCTCCTCCGCCTTGCAGCTGGACGCACCAGGCCCCGCTCACCTGCGCTGATCAGGCGCCGTTACTTTCCTCCGGCCTGATCCGCCGGACAGGCTAGGACGACGCGGGTACCGCCCCGGGCCGGCGGTAGGTGTACGGCGGAGGCGGCTGGAGCGGGTCGGCCTCGGACAGCCGGCGGACGAGGTGGTGGTCCGGGGAGAGCCTGCAGGCCGGGTCGGTGCGGGCGGGGTCGCCCGTGAGGGCGTAGGCCTGGCAGCGGCAACCGCCGAAGTCCTCTTCCCGGCGGGGGCAGCCACGGCAGGGGCCGGCCATCCAGTCGGTGCCGCGGAAGCGGTTGAAGGCCGGGGACTGTTCCCAGATCCAGGCGAGGGGGCGGTCGCGGACGTTGGGCGCATCGAGGTCCGGCAGGGAGGCGGCGGCCGGGCAGGGCAGGGCGGTCCCGTCGGGGGCGACCGTGAGCGAGACGGCTCCCCAGCCACCCATGCAGGGTTTGGCGATGCCGTCGAAGTAGTCGGGGACGACCCAGATCAGCTCGACCCGGCCGGCGAGCCGCTCCCGTCGGCGCTCGACGGCCTCGCGGGCGCGGGCGACCTGGTCGCGCGTGGGCAGCAGTGCCGCCCGGTTGAGCAGACCCCAGCCGTAGAACTGTGTGTTGGCCAGCTCGATGCGGTCCGCGCCCCAGGCCACGCCCAGCTCGATCAGGGCGTCGACGGCGTCGAGGTTGTCCCGGTGCAGGACGATGTTGAGGCCCAGCGGGAGCCCGGCCCGGCGGACGAGGGCCGCGGCCTCTTCCTTGGCGGCGAAGGAGGACGGGCGTCCGGCGATGCGGTCGTTGGCACGGGAGTCGGCGTGCTGGACGGAGAGCTGGACGCTGCGCAGCCCGGCCGCGGTGAGCGCGGCCAGCCTGGTCCCGTCCAGGCCGGTGCCGCTGGTGACGAGCTGGGTGTAGATCCCGGCGGCCTCGGCGGCGGCGACGATCTCCTCCAGGTCGGGGCGCAGCAGTGGCTCACCGCCGGACAGGTGCGTGTGGACGACGCCCAGCTCACCTGCCTGGCGCAGCACGTCCGTCCACTGCCCGGTGCTCAGCTCGCTCGAACGGCGCGCGAGTTCCAGCGGGTTGGAGCAGTAGGGGCAGTGGAGCGGACAGGCGTGGGTGAGTTCGGCGAGCAGGGCCCAGGGAGGTGGCGGGGGTCCGGGGTGCAGGGGGTCGGTCACTGGAGCCAGCCCTCCCGGTGCAGGCGGTCGAGGAAGACGGGGACGTCGGTGGCCACCGGCGCGCCGGGGAAGCGCCCGGCCAGTGCGTCGACGATGCCGGGCACGGTGCGGGTGCCGTCGCACAGGGCGATGATCGGGCCGGCGTGTCCCTTGAGGACGACGACGCGCTCCGGCAGGACCAGCAGATCCGTGCCGCGGACGGTGTCGTGCCGCAGCATCAGGGCGGGGGCGAGGGCGGGGCGCCACTCGTGCTGGGGCGCCGTCATCACACGCGCACCGGCAGGGCGTCCCGCTCCGGCCGTCCGTCCTGCTCCCGCTGGTCGGCGGGCTCGGACCGCCCGGCCTGCTGCACGGTGTCGAGCAGCGTCCACAGCACATCGCACTTGAAGGAGAGCGCGGCCACGGCCCGCTCCTGCTCCGCGCAGGTGCGGGCCCATTCCAGGACGAGTGCGAGCGCCTCGGTGCTGTCGCGTCGGCCCTGCTCCACGCGGGTGCGGAAGTACGCCAGCCCGTCCGCCTCGATCCACGGGTAGTGGCGCTCGAAGGCCTCGATGCGCAGCCGCATCAGATCGGGGGCGGACAACTCGGTGAGCGAAGCGGCCACCGCCTCCAGCGGCGAACGCAGGCGGCAGAAGTTCACATAGCCCTCGACCGCCAGCCGCACCCCCGGCAGGACGGCCCGGCCGGACAGCAGGGTCTCGCGGTCCAGGCCGGCCGCCTCGCCGAGCCGCAGCCATCGCTCGATGCCGCCCTCGCCCTCCCTGCGCCCGTCGTGGTCCTCGATCCGCCGCAGCCACATGCGCCGCAGCAGCGGGGTGTCCAGCTTGGCCGTGATCAGCGCGTCCTTGACGGGGATGTGGCGCTGGTAGTGGAAGCGGTTGGCGATCCAACGGCGCAGTTCGGCCTGGCTGAGGCGGCCCTCGTGCATGCGGACGTTGAAGGGGTGGCGGTCGTGATACCGCTCCTGGCTCACCGCACGCAGGCGGGCCTCGAACTCCGCGGGACTCCAGGGCTCGGCGACGTGGGTGGGTGCCGTGGTCACAGCTCGATCACCATCTCTTCGGGGGCGGGCGCGTGCCCCGAGGCATCCGGGGCACGCGCGGTTCCACTGGGGGATGCCGCCGTCGGCGGCGGGTTAACGGGCTGTCAGGGAGTAGGCGGTGACCTCCAGCGCGGTGTCGACGACCGTGTAATCGGGGGCCTGCCAGCCGGTCGCGTTGATCGGCGCCCAGGTGGTCCGGGCCGCCTGTACCGCCTGGTCCGCCTGTTCGATGGCTTCGTTCATCGTGCGTACCTTCCTTATCGGGGGAGGTGGGTTCACCCCTTCGCGGCGGCGAGGGGGCTACTTGATCGTCACTTTGAGGACGAAGTCCCTGTCGGTGCCGTGGTCACTCGTGCCCATCCACAGCTCGTTCTTGCCGGGCACCTTGGCGAGGGCCCGCAGCCGCGCGTAGGTGTTGATGTAGTACGACTTCGGCGTTCCGATCCCCTGGCCGGTGCCGTCGATCGGCAGCCGCCACAGCCGCTGCCCGAGCAGCGTCGTCGCGTAGATGACGTCGTTGACGATCGCGATCTGGGCGGGCACGCCTCCGTCGGCGGGTTTCCAGACGAACTTGGGATTCGTCATTCCCGCGGCGGAGCAGTACCCCTCGCACTTGGGCCAGCCGTAGTTCGCGCCCGGCTTGATCAGGTTGAGTTCGTCCCAGGCGGCCTCGCCGATCTCGGCTGCCCACAGCCTGCCACGGGAATCCCAGGCGAAGCCCTGGGGATTGCGGTGCCCGAGGCTGTACACGCGGTTGCCGAACGGGTTGCCGGGCGCCGGCGCGCCGGTCTTGGTGATGCGCAGGATCTTCCCCTCGAGCCGGTTCTTGTCCTGCGCGAGATTCCAGATCATGGCATCGCCGGTGGACACGTACAGGTATCCGTCGGGACCGAAGGCGATCTTGCCGCCGTTGTGGTTCGAGCCCCTCCTGATTCCGCCGACGATGATGGTGTAGTCGCTGAGCGAGGTGCCGTTGAACTTCATCTTCACGACGCGGATGCCTTCGGCGGCCGTGTGGACGAAGAACACGTCCTTGTCCGTGGTGCCGTTCCAGGTCGGCGAGGGGGCAACCCCGAGCAGCCCGCCGTCGCCCTTCGCGGGATCGACGTCGGGGACAACCGTCTGGGGGACCGTGCCCACGTACTTCTTGGAGCCGTTTTGCCCCAGAAGGTACACGGAGGACGTGTGACGTTCGGTCACCAGCGCCGAGGTCCGCTTCGGCAGGAAGCTGATGGCCCAGGGCCTGTTCCACTTGTCGGACAGGGTGGAGACACCCGACGGGGCACCGCCGCCGGCCCGGGCGCCGGCCGTCTGCGATGCGGTGTTCGTCCCATCCGCTGCCCCAGCCGCCGGCGTCGACTGGACGACGCAGGCGGCGAGCAGAGCGGTGGCGGTGGTGAGGGCGGCTAAACCCGGGCGGACACGACGCGCCGAATGCGCCAAACGTGACATTCTGATGCCTTTCCTGCCGTGGGGGAGAGCAGCGACCGCAAGACGCCCGGGCGGGGAATCCGCGACCTGCCCAGACACAGGGGATGCCCGTTGCTGCGCTCCGTCGAGGTGAACCCCAGGAGAAAAGGGCAGGTCCGAAGCGTGCAAGGGCTCCTGTCAGGAGTATTCAAGGCACGAAGATGCGCGGCCACTTGGAATCCCCCAACCGGGCACGCCCCCCTGCTCCGCCCGTGAACGACAGGCCCTGCCCAGCCGCCCGCCATGCAGCGCCGGAAGTCGCCCATCAGGGGTGTATCAGGGCGTACGAGCTGCCCTTCTTGACCTTGGCGGTCGCCCTCAGCGAGGTCCACTTGCCGGACTTCTCGTGCTGGAGCACGAGCGGGGTGCCGATCTTCAGGCCCTTGGTGCGTCCCTTGAACGTCACCTTGTCTCCGGCCTTCACCCCGGTCTCGTCGGCCTTGACGGTGATCGAGGCCATGGTGCTCGGGGTCGGGCTTGCGGCGAAGGCTTCCGGCCGTCCCGCCGGAGAGCAACGCCACGGAGAGGGCGCCGGCGCCGAGCGCGCGGCCGTAACGGTGGCGGAGTACGGAGGTCGTGCGGGTCTCCCGTCCTGTCGCTCGATGGACCCTCCCAGGCGGGCCCCGGGCCGGGGCAGCGGCCACCCGAGCAGGCCGCAGCAGCCTTGGATCTCGGTAAGAACCGCAGGTCACCAGGGGCGAGCCCGCCTCGTAACCCTCACCTTGCCGATGCCGGACCGCTCAGCGGGACGGCTGCCGGTCGGCCGATGGGTCCACCGTCGCTTGATGGGCCTCCGCCAGATGCTCCTCCGCCTTCAGCCAGGGCAGGAACTGCGCGCCCACGCGCCAGCCGCAGGTGTCGCATCTGATCGTGCGCTGCACACCCCTGCGCTGCACCCGGACCACGTGCTCCCGGCCGTGCTGGTCCCAGCGGCTGACCTTGCTCGTGCTGTTGTCCTGCGGCATGACGCCTCCCCGCGTCCGGCACACATCGATGACAGGCCCTACGGAGTGTGCAGCAGGTTCAACATCAAGAGGGGGGCATTCACGGTGTGTTGGCCAAGCCGTGCCCCGGGCTCAGCCGACCGTGCGGGGCAGCCGCAGGCTGAGCAGGCCGGTCAGGACGATCCCGGCCAGCTGCACCAGCAGCGTGATGACCAGCGCGTCCCGCATGCCCTGGTGCGGTACGAGGGCGAGGAAGAGGGTGCCGAGGGTGGCCACGCCCAGCGCCAGCGCGGACTGCTGGGTGGTGACCATCACACCGCTGCCGACGCCCGCCCGGGCCGGCGGCACCTCGGACATCACGATCCGGAACACGTTGGGGAGCTGCAGCGCCTGCCCGGCCCCGGCGACGGCCGCGCCCGGCAGCAGCGCGACGAAGCCCAGGTGCGGCCAGTCGCGCCAGGCGGCCAGGACGATCAGCAGGACGCCCACGCCCTGCACGACGGAGCCGGCGGTGACCACCCGGGTGCCGTACCGGGCGATGAGCCGCGGCCCGGCCAGCGAGACGAACAGGAACGCCACGGCCATCGGCGCGAGCGCGAGCCCCGCCGGCACCGGCCCGAGTCCGGCCCCCTGCTGGAGCGCCAGCGCGATGACGAACATGAACCCGCTGAAGCCGATGGAGAACGGCAGCATCAGCACCAGACCCCGCCGCAGGGACGCCAGTGCGAACAGGCTCGGCGGCAGCAGCGGGGTCCGCCCCTGCCGGTCCGCCCGCCGCTCCACCGCGTAGAACGCGGCCGCGGTGAACGGGAACGCGGCCAGCGACAGCCACGTCCACAGCGGCCAGCCCGCCGCCCGGCCCTCGGTCAGCGGGGCGAGCAGCGTCAGCAGGGACACCGCGAGCAGCACGGTGCCGGGCCCGTCGACCGGCTCCGGGTGCTGCGACCGGGTCTCCGGCACGAACCGCACGGCGAGCAGCAGCCCCACCAGCACGACCGGCACGTTGACGAGGAAGATCGCCCGCCACCCGGTCCCGGCGACGTCGGCGGCGACCAGCACCCCGCCCAGGATCTGCCCGGCCACCATGGACAGCCCGGCCGTGGCGCCGTACAGGCTCATGGCCCGGGCCCGGCGGCCGCCGCTCGTGGCGGCCTGGATGGTGGCGAGCACCTGCGGCAGCATGGCCGCTGCCGACGCCCCCTGTGCGACCCGCGCCGCGACCAGGCTCCAGGCACCCGGGGCCAGTCCGCAGGCCAGCGAGGTCAGCCCGAAGGCGGCCATACCGCCGAGGAACAGCCGACGCCGCCCGAACAGGTCCCCGAGCCGCCCGCCGAGCACGAGGAGCACGGCGTACGCGACTCCGTACCCGGCCACGACCAGTTCGAGAACGGACTCACCGGCGGCGAGATCGGCACCGATGGTGGGCAGCGCGACATTGACGATGAAGAAGTCGACCAGCGGCAGCGCCGCGGCCAGCAGAACGGTGAACAGCCCCGGCCCGCTCAGCCCCGGCGCAGCCGCCCGGGCACGGACGGCGGAAGTGGTGACGGTCTCTGTCATGCCTCCGAGCCTGCGGCCCCCCTCAGAGTGGTACCAGAGTCTCCTTATCCCGGTACAAGAACCACCTGGCAACAGCCTCCGCCGGACGGCACCCTGGAGACATGAGCACGATGGCGCAGGAGACCGCCGCCGCCCCCATGGCCCCGGGCGCGGAGATCCGTCGGCACGAGCTGGCCGCCTTTCTGCGCAGCCGCCGCGAGCGGATCACGCCCGAGCAGGTGGGCCTGACGCGCGGATCCCGGCGCCGCACCCCCGGTCTGCGCCGGGAGGAGGTCGCCCAGCTCTCCGCGGTCGGCGTCACCTGGTACACCTGGCTCGAACAGGCCCGCAACATCCAGGTCTCCGTGCAGGTCCTGGACGCCCTGGCCCGTACCCTGATGCTGGACGCCAGCGAGCGCGCCCACCTCTTCCAGCTGGCCGGCGCCACCGACCCGACCCCGGCCGCGAGCTGCCCCAGCGTCACCCCGGCCCTGCGCGAGCTGCTCCGCCAGCTGGAGCCGATCCCCGCCTGCATCCAGAACAGCCGGTACGACATCCTCGCCTACAACCGCACCTACGCCCGCCTCCTGGGCGACCTGGACGCGGTCCCGCCGGAGGACCGCAACTGCATGCTCCTCGTGTACACCAACAGCGACTGGCACGCGGCGATCGTGCACCTGGAGGACACCCAGCGCCTGATGGCCGCCAGGCTGCGCGCCACCATGGCGGGCCACCTCGGCGAGCCTGCTTGGAAGATGCTCCTCAAGCGCCTGAAGACGGTGTCCCCGGAGTTCCGCGAGAACTGGGAGCGCTACGAGGTGGTGGGCACGCGCACCAAGATCAAGGAGTTCCTCAACCCGTACGTGGGCCATCTCACCCTGGAACACACGGATCTGTGGCTGGGCCCGGAGGCGGGGGCCCGGATGGTGACGTACAGCCCGAAGAACGAGGAGACGCGGGAGCGGCTGGAGAAGCTGTACGAGATCGCGCGGGGCAGCTGACTGGCGATTTTCTGGAACCTCCTCGGGAGGGGCTGCATCTGTCTGTGCGGTGAGGCAGGAGCGGTGGCACCGGGTCCCGCAGGGATGTCTTCACCAGGGGGAAGATCTCATGGCAAGGCGGACACTGGCGGTCTCCGCTCTCGGCCTGGTGGTGCTGCTGGGTGCGGCCGCCTGCGGCAAGAGCGACGGTACGACCTCGCACGCCCGGCCCCCGGCGTGCGAAACGCCCCAGCTGAGCTGGAAACTGACCCGTCTGCCCGGCAAGGAGCACGACGCTCCGGCGGCCACGCTCAGCGCCACGAACAAGGGATCGGCGTCCTGCGCCTTCGACGGCTACCCGAGCATCGACGTGTACGTCGGCAAGGGGCCGTCGGCCGACGGGAAGCCGAAGAAGGCCACACCGGTCCACCTGGAGCTGAATCCGGGCCACGCCGTGGAGTTTCCGCTCTTCTACGAGGCGACAGCCGCCCCGGGTGACAGCTGCGAGGTCTCGGCCGAATACGACCCCAGGATCACCGTGGTGCCCCCGCACGACAAGCGTGGTTCCCTCGTCCAGATGACCGACGCGAAGGGGCACCATGTGCGGGCGCAGGTCTGCGGCATCGGCATCGAACTGGGCTCGCCCCAACTGCGATGAGCAGCACATGAATTAACGTGTGCATACGTACGGTGGCCGTGCGATCATGGCCGCTGCGACCGCTGACGACGGTCGGTTGACAGCCGCCGAGGGGCGGCACGGGGGAATTCATCTGCGGTGGGCCGTGGTGCGCCGACAGCACGGCGCAGTCCGTCGGAAGAGCACGCGTCGGAGTCCGCACCAGTGGCCCGATGCCTGTTGCGTGGCAGTGGCCTGCCTTCGCGTCCTCGTGCCGTCTTCCGGCCTGCCTCAGTAGGAGAATCCTGAATTGCTCGATACACGAATACGTCTCGGGGCTGTCGCAGCGCTGAGCGCCGCGCTGCTGCTGGGCAACGCCGCAGCGGCCCAGGCCGGCACCGCGACCCCCGTTCGAGGGAAGCCGGCGCCGAGCGCGTCGATGCCGGTGCCGGCCACCGACGACGACTGGACGGCCCAGGACGCCATCCGCTTCTGGACCCCCGAGCGCATGGCCGCGGCCACCGACCCCTCGGGCCGCCCCGCCCCGCCGAAGGGCTGGACGGCACTGGGGCAGCAACGTGTCGGCGCCGGGCTCACCGCCCAGCCCTTCAAGGGCATCAAGTCCGTCGGCACGATCTTCAGTACGAACAAGGGCCTGCGCGGCCACCGCTGTTCGGCCAGTGTTGTCCGCAGCGGGGGGCACAACCTGATCCTCACCGCCGGGCACTGTGTCGGCCAGAAGTCCATGTTCGTGCCCATGTACGACCACACCAAGACCGCGGCGCAGCAGCCGAACGGGGTCTGGGCGGTCGACAAGTGGTTCCGGGACAAGCAGTACGCCTCGGACACGAGCAAGAACTCCGACCTGGACTACGCCTTCGCGAGCCTGAAGCCCAACGGCCGGAAGAACGTCCAGGACGTCGTGGGCGCCAACACGCTCGCCCGCACGCCCGGCTACACCAACAGCGTGACCGTCATCGGCTACCCGAAGGTCGAGCACAACCCCCAGGACCAGGCGGTCCGTTGTCCCAAGGTCCAGACGACCGGGCTGACGGGCTACTACCAGATGCAGATCAACTGCGCGGGCATGTGGGGCGGGGTCTCCGGCGGGCCGTGGTTCTCCAAGCTCGACGCCTCCGGCAACACCGGCACCATCGTCGGCAACGTGGGCGGTTTCAACCAGGGCGGCCCGAACGTGCCCGAAACCGACCACCGGTACAACGAGATCAGCTACAGCCCGCTGTACGGCGACCGCTTCTTCAAGCTCTATGCCGACGCCCAGCAGGGCCGCAACCCCGACTACGGCCCCTACCAACAGCCGCGTCTGCCCTACACCATGGGCTCCGGCCCGACGTGGAAGCACGCCAAGCTGATGGCCTCGGGCGACTTCAACGACAAGGGCCACAGCGACATGATCGTGGTCTGGGACGACGGCGAGACCACCCTCTACAACAGCGACGGCAACGGCCGCTTCACCAGCGAGCGGCAGTTGCTGGCCAAGAACGACACCTGGAAGCACGCGGCCACCATCACCGCGGGCGACTTCACCGGGTCCAACCGGTTCGACCTGCTGGTCCGTTGGTCCGACGGAGAGGTGACGCTGTACGGGGACGTCGGCAGCAAGGGTCTGAACTGGGCAGGCACCCAGATGATCAAGCCCAACGACCTGTGGAAGAACGCGACCCAGATCGCTGCGGGCCGCTTCAACGCCTCCCAGTACGTCACCGACCTGATCGTCCGCTGGGTCGACGGGGAGGTGACCCTCTACACCGGTGTGAGCGCGGGCACCTTCGGCCAGGAGCACAAGCTCAAGGACAAGAACGACACCTGGAAGGACGCCACCCTCCTGACCAGCGGTGAGTTCTCCGGCAACCAGAAGTGGGACCTCATGGTGCGCTGGACCGACGGCGAGCTCGACAACTACGTCGGCACGACCACATCGGGACTCGGCAAGGAGCAGCGCATCCTGGACCCCAACGGTCTCTGGAAGCACGACGCGGCCATGACGACCGGTGACTTCACCGGAAACGGCCGGACCGACGACCTCGTCATCCGCTGGTCGGACGGCGAGACCACCATGTACATGAACACGCGCGCCGACCGCCTCGGCAGCGAGGAGACCCTGGTGCACGCCGGCTGAGCCCAGTGACCCACGCTCGACACCGGATGCCCTCGGCACGCGCCCGTGCCGAGGGCATCACGCGTCCGGCGCGTCAGGCCCCGACCGCCTGCCGTACCTCCGCCGTCCTCAGCCTCTCCGCCGTCCGCTCGGCCGTACGCCGCGCCCAGCGACCGCAGGTGAGCAGGCCGAGGGTGAGGACGAGGAAGCCGCAGGCGGTGAGGATCCACCAGCCGGGCCGGGCCGCCGCCACGAAGGCCTCCTTGTACGAGGACGAACCGATGCCGGACGCCAGGACGGCCCCGACCACCGCGACACCGAGGGTCTGCCCCAGCTGCCTGCTCGTAGAGGCGACCGCAGCCGCAACTCCCGCCTGGGCGCGCGGCATGCCCGACACCGCCGTGTTGGTGATCGGTGCGTTCACGAAGCCGAAGCCGATGCCGAAGAGGACGTATCCGATGAAGCGGGTGGTGTTCGACGTCTCCGCCTCGAAGGCCGCGAACAGGATGCCGCTCGCCGTCATCGCCGTACCTGCCACGAGCAGCGGCAGACGCGGGCCCCGGCTGCCGATCAGCCGTCCGGACAGCGGTGCGCACAGGAATGTCGGCGCGGCCAGCGGCAGCATCCACAGGCCGGCGTGCAGCGCGTCGAGGCCTCGTACGTTCTGCAGGTACAGCGTGGACAGGAACAGGAAGCCGCCGAGCGCGGCGAACGCGCTGATCGCGATCACGGTCGCCCCGCTGAACGGTGCCGAGCGGAAGAAGCGCAGGTCGATGAGGGGTTCGGCGCGGCGAGGCTCGTACCACAGGAGCGCCAGCAGGGCCGCCACGGCGATCGCGGCGAAGGGGGCGACCGTGCCGGGGCCCGAGTCCGGCGCCTCGATGATCGCGTAGGTCAGCGAGCCGAACAGGGCGATCACCAGCACCTGGCCGACCGGGTCGGGGCGGCGGGCCCGGGGCGCGCGGGACTCGGGGACGAAGCGCAGGGTGAGCAGTACGGCCGCGAGGCCGACCGGGAGGTTGATCCAGAAGATCGAGCGCCAGCCGACCGACTTCACCAGCAGACCGCCGACCAGGGGTCCGGCCGCCATGGAGATGCCCACCACGGCGCCCCACACGCCGATCGCACGGGCGCGCTCGCGCGCGTCGGTGAAGGTGTTGGTGATGATCGACATGGCGACCGGGTTGAGCATCGAGCCGCCGACCGCCTGGACCATGCGGAACGCGACCAGCGACTCCAGGCTGGGGGCGAGGGAGCACAGCAGTGAGCCGACGCCGAAGACGACCAGGCCGACCATGAACACCCGCTTGCGGCCGATCCGGTCGGCGGTGGAACCGGCGAGCATCAGCAGCGAGGCCAGCACCAGCGTGTAGGCGTCGATGATCCACTGCAGGCCCGAGGTCGTGGTGTGCAGGTCGTGCCGTATCGAGGGCAGGGCGACGTTCAGCACGGTGTTGTCCAGGCTGACGATGAGCAGGCTCATGCAGCAGATCGCCAGGACCAGCAGACGTCGACGAGGGCTCGGCTCGGGCATGCCGTCCATGCTACGCCGGAATCAATAGTGCGTCTAACTAATGAGTGCTACATGGTCATGACTCGGCGGTTGTCCACAGGCCCGCCGAGCACGCGTCGCCGTACGCGACAATGGAGCAATGTCCACTCCCGAGTCCCCCTTGCAGATCGGCCCCCACGCGGTGCAGCCGCCCGTCGTGCTCGCACCCATGGCGGGGATCACCAACGCGCCCTTCCGCACGCTGTGCCGGGAGTTCAGCGGGGGCAAGGGGCTGTTCGTGAGCGAGATGATCACGACCCGGGCGCTGGTCGAGCGCAACGAGAAGACCATGCAGCTGATCCACTTCGACGCGACCGAGAAGCCGCGCTCGATCCAGCTGTACGGCGTCGACCCGGCGACCGTCGGCAAGGCCGTCCGCATGATCGCGGAGGAGGACCTCGCCGACCACATCGACCTGAACTTCGGCTGCCCGGTCCCGAAGGTGACGAGGAAGGGCGGCGGGTCCGCGCTGCCGTACAAGCGCAACCTGCTGCGGGCCATCCTGCGCGAGGCGGTCTCCGGCGCCGGCGACCTCCCGGTCACGATGAAGATGCGCAAGGGCATCGACGACGACCACATCACCTACCTCGACGCCGGCCGCATCGCCGTCGAGGAGGGCGTCACGGCGATCGCGCTGCACGGCCGTACGGCCGCCCAGCACTACGGCGGCACGGCCGACTGGGACGCCATCGCCCGCCTGAAGGAGCACGTCCCGGAGATCCCGGTGCTCGGCAACGGAGACATCTGGTCGGCCGAGGACGCGCTGCGGATGGTGCGGGAGACCGGCTGCGACGGGGTCGTCGTCGGGCGTGGGTGCCTCGGCCGGCCGTGGCTGTTCGCGGATCTGGTGGCGGCGTTCGAAGGCCGCACCCAAGCCCGTGCCGGAGGCACTGATGGGCACAGTGCACGGCCCTCCCTGCGTGAGGTCGCCGACGTCATGGTCCGGCACGCGACGCTGCTCGGCGAGTGGATAGGCGACGAGTCGCGGGGCGTCATCGACTTCCGCAAGCACGTCGCCTGGTACCTCAAGGGCTTCGCGGTCGGCTCCGAGATGCGCAAGAGGCTCGCGATCACGTCCTCGCTGGAGGAGCTGCGGGCCGGTCTCGACGAACTGGACCTCGACCAGGCGTGGCCCGTTGGCGCCGACGGCCCGCGCGGCCGTACGTCCGGCAACAACCGGGTGGTGCTGCCGGACGGCTGGCTGAAGGACCCGTACGACTGCGCGGCCGTCAGCGAGGACGCAGAGCTGGACACCTCCGGCGGCTGACTCCGGAGGCTCGTCAGCCCTTCTTCGGATGCGGAGTGGAGCCGTACGCCGTCAGGAAGCGGTCGCGGAAGGCGCTCATCTTCCATACCGGTGCGTCGTGTGCGGGACGGAGGCCGTCCGTCCAGCCCCAGTCGGCGATCTTGTCGAGGACCTTCGGGTCCTTGGCGACGACCGAGACGGGTACGTCACGGCTGGCGCGGTTGCCGCTGACGCGGGCGATCGGCTGGTGGTCGCCGAGGAAGACGAGGACGGTGTCGTCGGTGCCGTAACGCTCCAGCCACTCGGTCAGCGCGGTCACGGAGTACTGGATCGACTTGCCGTACTCCTCGCGGGACTTGGTGGTGTCGGCGATGACGTCCTCCGGCTTGTTGCCCGCCGCCTCGATGCCCTTGAAGACCGAGCCGTCGCCCAGCTGGTCCCAGCCGACCATCTTCGGGATCGGCGCCCAGGGCTGATGGCTGGAGGTCAGGATGAGCAGCGACATGCGCGCCTTGCCGTCGGCCGGCTGCTTGCTGTGCACCCGCTCCTGGTACTGCTGGAGCGCGTACTGGTCGGGCATGGTCGACCAGCTGAACTTCGGTCCCTGATACCCGAGTTGGAAGGCGTTGTAGACCTTGTCGAGGCCGTACCACTTCTGCTCCGGCCACCCCTTCTGCACGCCCGGCATCACGCCGACCGTGTCGAACGCGCCGGTCTTCCTGAACGCCTCCGTCAGGCTCATGTGGTCGCTCGCCATGACGGTGCGGTAGCGCTGCTGGTTGTTGACCCACAGCCCCGACATGGTGGTGGAGTGGCCGAGCCAGCTGCTGCCGCCGTAGGTCGCCGAGGTCAGCCAGCCGCTCTTGGCGTGGTAGCCGGCCTTCCCCAGCGCCTGGGTGCGCTCGTCCAGGGTCTTGTCGACGCCGGGCGCCATGACCGGGTCCTCGATGGCGCTACGGCCGTAGCTCTCGATGAACGTGAAGACCATGTCCTTGCCGCGCAGGTCGGGCACGAGTTGGGAGCCGGGGGTGTTGCCGAAGGCGTCCACCTTGGCCACCTTCCGGAACTCCGCCTCGTCCCGCAGGGTGTTCCGCGCCTGCCGCAGCTGCCATTGCAGCGCTGAGGTGGCGCGGTCGGAGGCGATCGGCACGCCGGATATCTGCAGGCCGAGCGAGGAGCAGGTGATCCAGACGACGCCCGCGATCAGCGTGCCGCGGGTCGCGGTGCCGTGGTGCCGGGCGAGGAGGTTGCTCATCCGGACCATGGACAGCGCCAGCAGCACGAACAGCAGCAGGACGAGGGCGATCACGCCGGCGGTGGCGGCGAGCGTGGTCGTGCGGCCCAGCGAGTCCTCCAGGTACGACTCCGCGTCGCTCAAGAGGCTCCAGTCGAGCACGGGGTTGAAGCCGCGGCCGAGGTACTGGTTGAACCCCATGTCGAACAGGTTCAGCACGGTCAGTGCGGCCAGCGCGACCCCGCACACCGCGGCCAGCACCACCCGCGGCCGGCGCGGCAGCGCCAGCATCACCGCGGCCCCGATGACCGCCTCCGCCGGAATCCGCGTGAACTTCGCGGGCCCGAGTCCGACGACGGTGTTCGGCAGCACGAGCGCGACGACGACGAGCACGGCGGCGAGCACGGTGAGGGTGATCGAGAGGACCTGGGCGCCCGCCGGGTGCTCTTCCCGCCAGCGAAGGCTCCGGGAGGACCACGCGGTCCAGAGGCGGCGGGTGGGGCGGGGGGCGGCGGCTTCGGTGCCGGCTTCGTCCGCTGTGTGGTCCTCCGCGTCCTTCTCGGAGACCGCCGCCTCGGCTTCTTCCAGGAGTTCCCGGGTTCCCCCGGCCGTACCCGGTGGCTGGTGCGTGCTCGTGTGCTGAGGCAACCCGGAGGTCCTTCCGTGCGAGACCCGTGACGGAGTCGGCGGGCCACGCGGGGAGGCTGGGCAGGGCCGGAGAAGTCCGGCCCGCCTGGCCCGCCGTCATCCCGTACGGCTCGCCCGAGTCCCCCGTTCACGGACCTCGGCAAACACCGGGCAAACGCCTCGTCAAGCCTTTCGCCGACGACGCTCAGCCCGGTTCGGGCGAGGCGGCGTGATGAGCCCTGACGTCGAGAACGGCGAGTTCCGGGTCGGCGCCGACGGCGCGGAAGAGCCGGGGTGCCGCCGGACCCTCCGGGGCCGCCGCCCGCATCGCGTCCAGCGCGGCACGGTCCCGCCACAGGGTCTGGATCCGCCAGCGCCCGTCCGGTCCACTCAGCAACTCGGTGCGCAACAGCCCCTCGGGCAGCGGGCCCGCGACAAGCTCACGATAGGCCGTGACCAGCTCGCCTTCTCGCTCGGGCGCGACAACGGCGCTGACCTCGGTCAGTACCCGTCCGGCCATGACCCTCCTCTCCTTCCCCCGGCCCCACGCTACGCGCCCCCGACCGCGGTGAGCAGCGCGAGCGGCGCCGCCGCCGAGCGGGATTCGCGGATGCAGGCGTGCGGGTAGGGAACCGGCTCGGGGTGGGTGTCACGGCCGTAGCCCGCCAGCACCTCCGGCAGCCGGTGACCGGCGGCCGTCGCCGCGTCGACCAGGGCGTGTGCCACCGTACGGGCCTCGTCGTGCAGGCCGTAGCGGGCCAGGCCCAGCGTGATCAGCGCGTTGTCGTGCGGCCAGACCGAGCCCCGGTGGTAGGAGAGCGGGTGGTACGCCGACTGGCCGGAGGCGAGGGTGCGCACGCCCCAGCCGGAGAAGAAGTCCGGCTCCAGGAGGCGCCGGCCGACCACCTCGCCGTACTCCTTGTCCAGGAGACCGGACCACAGCAGATGCCCGGCGTCGGACGCCAGCGCGTCGACCTGGCGGCCCTGCGCGTCCAGCGCGAGCGCCGGGAAGGCGGGCTCCCGCATCCAGAAGTCCCGCTGGAAGCGGTCCCGGAGGTCGGCCGCCGCCTGTTCCAGCAGGGCGGCGTACGTCTCGTCGCCCCACACCGTGCGCGCCACCCACGCCGTGCGGCGCAGCGCGTCGTACGCGTAGCCCTGGGCGCCCGCCGCCATCACCGCCCCGGTGGGCCGGGTGCCGTCGGACCAGCAGATCGCGCCGGGGGAGTCCTTCCAGTTCTGGTTGGCGAGTCCGCCCTCGTCGGCGCGGTAGACGAGATAGCCGCGCGAGGTCAGCCCGCCGTGGTCCAGCATCCAGCCGATCGCCGCGCGGGCGTGCGGTTCCAGGCGGCGGGCGAGGCCGGCGTCCCCGGTCTGCTCGACGTACGTGCCGAGCAGGACCAGGAACAGCGGGGTCGCGTCGACCGAGCCGTAGTACCGCCCGAACGGCACCTGCCCGAAGTGCGCCAGCTCCCCGTGCCGGACCTCGTGCACGATCTTGCCGGGCTGCGCGACCGAGGACACACCGGTCCCGTTCGCCTGGGTCGCGGCCAGCGCGGGGAGCGTGGCCGCCGCCAGCTGGGGCCGGTACGGCAGCGCGAACAGGGCCGTGAGCAGGGCGTCCCGGCCGAGCAGGGTGAGGAACCAGGGGGCGCCCGCGGCCGGGACGCGCAGCTCCTCGCCGTCCGGTCCGGTCGCCGTGACCTGGAGCGCGGCCAGGTCGGACAGACCGCGGGCGCAGGCCGCCGCCAGCTCCGGCCAGCCGGTCGGGAAGGCCACACCCTCCGCGAACCTGCCCTCCAGCTCCAGGAGTTGCTCGTTCACCGCGGCCGGCGAGCGCGGCACCCGCAGGGCCCGCCGGTCGCCGTGCGGGCGGGCCATCACGCGCAGCACCAGCTCGGTCGTGCCGTGGGGTGCCAGGTCCAGGGTCCACACCAGGCGCCGGGCGCCCGTGCCGGTCTCCTCGACCGCGTCCGGGGCGGGGTCGGCCGTGATGGTCGTACAGGACCGCCACTCGGCCCGGCGGTAGGTGAACTCGATGCCGTCGTCGAGGACTTCGCGGGAGCGTACGGCGCCGGCCTTGACGTAGGTGCGGTGGTCGGAGCGCAGCTCG
Source organism: Streptomyces sp. NPDC031100 (assembly GCF_055570785.1). Classification (NCBI taxonomy): domain Bacteria; kingdom Bacillati; phylum Actinomycetota; class Actinomycetes; order Kitasatosporales; family Streptomycetaceae; genus Streptomyces; species Streptomyces sp. NPDC031100. The sequence continues at coordinate 903,817 of NZ_JBVIGN010000001.1, read as the reverse complement.
AACTGGTCGGTGAAGTCGGCGTCGGCGGTGATGGCGAGGCGGACGGTGGTGGGCGCCGGGCGGTTGCTGGTCACCCGCAGCGACTCGACGAGCGAGCTGTCGCCGACGGCCTGTTCACGGAAGAGGGTGTGCGCGGGCGGCTCCTGCCGGCCGCCGCGCGGCACCAGCACACAGCGGGCCGCGTCGCCGTCCGTGACCGGCGTGAGCACCTCGGGCACCGCGCCGTCGACGGTGAGCTGCCAGCGGCTGAGGTGCCGGGCGTCCCGTACGAATAACCCGTCCGGGGAGCCGGAACCCCGCACCCCGCTGATGTCGCCCCGGTCGCCCACGGCGGCGAACGTCGCCCCGTGCACGAGCAGATGATGCCGGTCGGTCATGCCCGCTTCCCTCCCTGATCACTCTTGTCGAACGCGCCCTTGCCCGTGGGGGACACGCCGGCTCCCTCGGGCTGGTGGAACAGGTCGAGCGCGAGCGCGGCGGTCCAGCCGAAGCCGGTCGCTCCGCAGGCCTCGCCGGTGTACGGGTCGACGTACTCGGCGAAGTCGGTGGCCGCGGCGAGGCTCAGCACCGCCTCCCGCAGCGCGTCCGCCCGCTCCTGGTCGCCGTGCGCGCGCAGCCCCCGCTCCAGCAGCCAGCCGGTGTTGAACCAGGCCGGGCCCCGCCAGTACCGGTGCGGGTCGAAGGCCTCGCCGAGGAGGTCGTAGCTCGGGACCAGCCTGGTGCTGTCGCCGAGCCCGAAGTGCGGGCCGCACAGCGTGCTCACGAGCGCGGCCGTGACCTCCTGGGGCAGCTCCGGCAGCAGCAGCGGGATCAGACCGGAGACGCTGCGCTCGGGCACCGGCTCCCCGCCGCGCAGGTCCCGGCAGAGGAACATCCCGCTCGCCGGGTCCCACAGCCGGTCGACCAGGGCCGCCGTCAGCCGCCCGGCACGCGCCCGGCGGGCGGTGCCGGGCGCGCCCAGCTCCTCGGCTATCCGGGCCAGCGCGTGCTCGGAAGCGATCAGCAGGGCGTTGAACGCCGGGTCCTCCACGGCGAATTCGCTGTCGCCGTCGGCGTACCCCGCGTCCCGGTAATCGGTCGCCAGCCGCACGTACCGCCCGTAGTCCAGATCCGTCGGCCGGTCCTCGGCGGCCCCGTGGTCGAGGTCGGCGCGGCGGAAGGAGCGGGCCGGGGCCGGGGTGATGCGGGCGAGCGGGGCGTCCCAGCAGGGGCTGTTGTCCATACCCTGTTCCCAGGGGTGCACGACGGACACCAGGCCGCCCCCGCCCAGGTCCCGCCGGTGCAGCAGATACCGGTGCCAGGCGGCCAGCCGCGGATAGACCCGGTCCAGGAAGCCGCGCGCCCGGGACAGGCCGGGGTCGGCGCAGTGCACCAGCCAGGCCGCCAGCGCGTGCACCGGTGGCTGCACGATGCCGGACGTCTGTACGGTGCGCGGGGCGCCCGTGGCGCGCCCCGCGGTCGAGGAGCGCCAGAAGTCGGGGCTCGGGAAGTACGCGTCGAGCGGTACGGAGGGGTTGAAGACGATGTGCGGGACGCGCCCGTCGCCCCACTGGGCCCCCAGCAGCGTCTCCAGCTCCGTCTGGGCCCGCAGCGGCGAGAGATGTCTGAGGCCGATCGCGATGAACGCCGAGTCCCACGACCACTGGTGCGGATACAGGCTCCGGGAGGGCACCGTCGACGCGCCCGCCCAGTTCGCCTCCAGCACCCGGGCCGCCCTGACGTGCAGGGATGTGGCGGATGTGGCGGAGGTCGGCGGATCGTATGCGATCTCGCGCTCCGGGACACGGGCAGTGAGCTGGGCAGTGCGATCCACTCGGGGCTCCGCGAAGACGTCCGGCCGACGGGGGTTTGGCAGTGGCTACCGTAGGGTTACGTCTATTTAACACGCAAAACTCACTATGTATTGCAGGCTTGGGAAACACAAGGGGGTGCGCATGACCGGACGGCCCGGCCGAACCGGCAAGACCACCAGGGGTGGCAGCCAGGCCAGCGCCGGCGATCTGCTCGAACTGGTGCGCAGCGGGCGGGCCGTGACGCGCGGCGCGCTCCAGGAGGCCACCGGGCTGTCCCGGGCCACCGTCGGCCAGCGCCTGGACCGGCTGTTCCGGGCCGGCTGGCTGCGCGAGGGCGCCGGCGGCCCGGTCGACTCGCCGCTCGGCGGCCGCCCGTCCATCACCCTGGAGTTCGACGGCTCCCACGCGGTCGTCCTCGCCGCCGACCTGGACACCCGGCACGCCCGGGCGGCCGTCCTCACCCTGACCGGCGAGATCCTGGCCGAACACTCCGGCACCCTGCTCGTCGAGGACGGCCCCGAGACCGTCCTCGGTGAACTCGGCCGCTGGTTCGCCGAGTTGCTGACCAAGGCCGGGCACCGGGCGGAGGAGGTGTGCGGCATCGGGCTCGCGGTGCCCGGGCCGGTGGACAGCGAGACCGGCCGGGTGGTGCAGCCGCCGATCATGCCGGGCTGGGACGGTTACGACATAACGGGCCGCCTCTCCCGCGCCTTCACCGAGCACACCGGCGCGCCGGCGGTCCCGGTCCTGGTGGACAACGACGCCAACCTCATGGCCTACGGCGAACAGCGCACCGGGTACCCCGACTGCTCGGCGTTCGTGCTGGTCAAGGTGTCCACGGGCATCGGCGCGGGAGTCGTCGTCGACGGCTCGATCTACCGGGGTGTCGACGGCGGCGCGGGCGACATCGGGCACATCCGGGTGGGCGCCGACGCGCAGTGCCGGTGCGGGTCGTACGGCTGTCTCGCCGCCGTCGCCAGCGGCGGCGCCGTGGCCCGTCGGCTGGCGGAGTCCGGGGTGCCGGCCGCGTCGGGCTCGGACGTACGGGACCTGCTGGCGTCCGGGCATCCGGAGGCGGCCGCGCTGGCCCGGGAGGCCGGGCGCCGGGTCGGGGACGTGCTGGCGACGGTCGTGACCCTGCTCAACCCGGGCGTGCTGATGATCGCCGGGGATCTGGCCGGAACTCCCTTCCTCACCGGCGTCCGGGAACTGCTCTACGAGCGGGCGTTGCCCCGCTCCACGGCCCATCTGGACGTCGTGACGTCCCGGCTGGGCGAGCGGGCCGGGCTGGTGGGGGCCGGAGCGCTGGTCGTGGAGCATCTGTACGCGCCGGAGCGGGTGGAGGAGCGGCTGCTCGCGCTGGGCGTGTGACGTCGGCGTTTCCCGTCGTTTCGGGTCCGGATTCCGGTCCGCATGGTGAAATCCCGTCGCCTGTGGCAGCGTGATTCTCGCCACCCTTGATAGGGGTGGCGCTCAGATGAGCGGATCACGGGCGCCTGCACTTCTCCAAGGTGTGGCACTCAGTGCCACACCTTGATCGTTCATCGATCGAACTCAGGCGTGCCGATCGGCGCTCATCTGAGCGCTATCTGACGTCTACAGGCGTTGATTCGTTCAAGAAGTGAAAACATCCGCGGTCGCGCGCTTGCCAAGCCTTGACTTTCGATCCTGTGGCGGACGACTGGTTACAGGCTCATGACGCACAAGTGGACGTACCCATGCGCCTTCGATCTGGGTATGTTCCTGGCCGTCAGGGCAGCCACCGCGGCCTCAAGGAGTCGAGACCCGTGTCGGAAAACAAAGATCCTCAGGTAGCCGAGCAGGGCCAGAGCGTTGAGGGCGTGAAGTTCGTCTACGACTTCACCGAGGGCAACAAGGACCTCAAGGATCTCCTCGGCGGCAAGGGCGCCAACCTCGCCGAGATGACCAACCTGGGCCTTCCGGTCCCTCCCGGCTTCACCATCACCACCGAGGCCTGCAAGGTCTACCTCGGCAGCGGCGAGGAGCCGGTGGCACTGCGTGACGAGGTGAGTGCGCACCTCGACGCCCTTGAGCAGACGATGGGCAAGAAGCTCGGCCAGGCCGACAACCCCCTGCTCGTGTCGGTTCGCTCCGGTGCCAAGTTCTCCATGCCCGGCATGATGGACACCGTCCTGAACATCGGCCTCTCCGACAAGTCGGTGCAGGGCCTGGCCAAGCAGGCCGGCGACGACCGGTTCGCCTGGGACTCCTACCGCCGCCTCATCCAGATGTTCGGCAAGACCGTCCTCGGCGTCGACGGCGAGCTGTTCGAGGAGGCCCTCGAGGCGGCCAAGGAGGCCAAGAAGGTCACCGTCGACACGGACCTCGAAGCGGCCGACCTGAAGAAGCTGGTCACCAAGTTCAAGAAGATCGTCAAGACGGAGGCCGGGCGGGACTTCCCGCAGGACCCGCGCGAGCAGATGGACCTCGCCATCAAGGCGGTCTTCGACTCCTGGAACGGCGACCGCGCCAAGCTCTACCGCCGCCAGGAGCGCATCCCCGGCGACCTGGGCACCGCGGTGAACATCTGCTCCATGGTCTTCGGCAACCTCGGCCCCGACTCCGGCACCGGCGTCGCCTTCACCCGCGACCCCGCCTCGGGCCACCAGGGCGTCTACGGCGACTACCTGCAGAACGCGCAGGGCGAGGACGTGGTCGCGGGCATCCGCAACACGGTCCCGCTCGCGGAGCTGGAGTCGATCGACAAGAAGTCGTACGACCAGCTGATGCAGATCATGGAGACCCTGGAGAACCACTACAAGGATCTCTGCGACATCGAGTTCACCATCGAGCGCGGCCAGCTCTGGATGCTCCAGACCCGCGTCGGCAAGCGCACGGCGGGCGCGGCCTTCCGCATCGCCACGCAGCTGGTGGACCAGGGCCTGATCGACGAGACGGAAGCCCTCCAGCGCGTCACCGGCGCCCAGCTGGCGCAGCTGATGTTCCCGCGCTTCGACGAGGACGCCAAGACCGAGCAGGTCGGCCGGGGCATCGCGGCCTCGCCGGGCGCGGCGGTCGGCAAGGCGGTCTTCGACTCGTACACCGCGGTGAAGTGGTCCCGCTCGGGCGAGAAGGTCATCCTGGTCCGCCGGGAGACCAACCCCGACGACCTGGACGGCATGATCGCGGCCGAGGGCATCCTGACCTCGCGTGGCGGCAAGACGTCCCACGCGGCGGTCGTCGCCCGCGGCATGGGCAAGACCTGCGTGTGCGGCGCCGAGGAGCTGGAGGTCGACACCAAGCGCCGCCGGATGACGGTGCCGGGCGGCCACGTGGTGGAGGAGGGCGACCTGATCTCCATCGACGGTTCGAGCGGCAAGGTGTACCTCGGCGAGGTCCCGGTGGTCCCGTCCCCCGTGGTGGAGTACTTCGAGGGCCGGATGCACCCGGGTGCCGACGACGCCGACGAGCTGGTCGAGGCGGTCCACCGGATGATGGCCTTCGCCGACCGCAAGCGCCGCCTGCGGGTCCGCGCCAACGCGGACAACGCCGAGGACGCGCTGCGCGCGCGCCGCTTCGGAGCCCAGGGCATCGGCCTGTGCCGCACGGAGCACATGTTCCTCGGCGACCGCCGTGAGCTGGTCGAGCGCCTGATCCTGGCGGACACCGAGGCGGAGCGTGAGGAGGCCCTCAAGCAGCTCCTCCCGCTCCAGAAGAAGGACTTCGTCGAGCTGTTCGAGGCGATGGACGGCCTGCCGGTCACGATCCGCCTCCTCGACCCGCCGCTGCACGAGTTCCTGCCCGACATCACCGAGCTGTCGGTCCGGGTCGCCCTCGCCGAGTCCCGCAAGGACGCGAACGAGAACGACCTGCGCCTGCTCCAGGCCGTCCACCGGCTGCACGAGCAGAACCCGATGCTGGGCCTGCGCGGCGTACGCCTCGGTCTCGTCATCCCCGGCCTGTTCACGATGCAGGTACGGGCGATCGCCGAGGCGGCGGCGGAACGCAAGAACGCCAAGGCCGACCCGCGCGCCGAGATCATGATCCCGCTCGTCGGCACGGTCCAGGAGCTGGAGATCGTCCGCGAGGAGGCCGACCAGGTCATCGCGGAGGTCGAGGCGGCGACGGGTACGAAGCTCAAGCTGGCGATCGGCACAATGATCGAACTGCCGCGCGCCGCGCTGACGGCGGACCAGATCGCGGAGGCGGCCGAGTTCTTCAGCTTCGGCACGAACGACCTGACCCAGACGGTGTGGGGCTTCTCCCGCGACGACGTCGAGGCATCGTTCTTCACGGCCTACCTGGAGAAGGGCATCTTCGGAGTCTCCCCGTTCGAGACCATCGACAAGGACGGCGTCGGCTCCCTGGTGAAGGCGGCGGCCAAGGCGGGCCGTGCGACCCGCCCCGACCTGAAGCTCGGCGTCTGCGGCGAGCACGGCGGCGACCCCGAGTCGGTCCACTTCTTCCACGAGGTGGGTCTGGACTACGTCTCCTGCTCCCCGTTCCGCATCCCGGTAGCCCGCCTCGAGGCCGGCCGCGCGGCGACCCAGTCGGAGGGCAGCGACCACCGCTGATCTCCACCGGAGGCCTGGCCGCATCGCCGGGCCTCGCCAGACCCCGGAGCCGTCGTCGGTCCCCGACCCTCAGACCGATCGACGACGGCTCCGGCGCACGAAAGAGGAGGGGCGCCACCCTGTGCGGGGGTGGCGCCCCTCCGTGCTTTCTCTGCGGAGACTGTCAAGCCAAGTCGCTGACCAGCCCAGATGACGCTGCGCACGCTCTCTGCTCTCGATGTGACGCGGGTCATATCGGCCCCATGTCACGAACGGAAGGGCAGCTTGCGTCTGGTGGTCGTCCGCACAGCGGGTACGACCGACAGGAAAGAGACAGCAGAGCGATGAACGCGACAGCAGCGCAGCAGCACGAGGTCCTGGTCCTGGGCGCCGGCTACGCCGGGCTCTCCGCCGCGATCCAGCTCGCGGCCCGCACCAGGAAACGCGGAAACCTGCGAGTGACGCTGGTCAACCCCTACGACACCTTCATCGAGCGGCTCCGACTGCACATGACCGCCACCGGTCAGGAGACGGCCGAGATGAACATCCCGGGGCTGCTGGACGGCACCGGCGCCGGCTTCGTCCGTGGCTGGGTCACCGCCGTGGACGCCGAGACGAAGACCGTCCGGATCGACGACGACCGGGTCCTGCGCTACGACACCCTGGTCTACGGCCTGGGCAGCATCGCGAACACCGTCGCCGTCCCCGGCGTGGACGACCATGCCTACACCCTCAACAGCCCGGAGGACGCCGCCATCCTCGCCGACCGGCTGAACCGGCTCGACGGTGGGACCGTCGTGGTCGGCGGCAGCGGCCTCACCGGCGTCGAGGCCGCCGCGGAGATCGCCGAGCGGCTCCCGGAGCTCGAGGTGGTGCTGCTGGGCCGGCAGGAGCCGGGCGCGAGCATGCACCCGAAGGCCAAGGCCTACCTGGACGCGGCGCTCGCCCGGCTCGGCGTGCGGGTGCGCAGCGGCGTCGAGGTGGCCAAGGTGCTGCCGGACAGTGTCGAGCTCGCGGACGGCTCCAGCATCCCGGCGGGCGCGGTGCTGTGGACCAGCGGCACCCGTGTCTCGCCGCTGGCGGCCGCCGCCGGCCTGACCGTCGACGAGCGCGGCCGTGTGGTCACCGACAGCGCGCTGCGCTCGGTATCCCACCCGGACGTCTATGCCGTGGGCGATGCGGCGGCGATCCGTCAGGGCTACGGCGTGATGCACGGGACCTGTCAGGGGGGTATGCCCACCGGCGTGCACGCGGCCCTCTCGATCCTGCGGGTGCTGGCGGGCAAGGAGCCCAATCCCTTCCGTTTCGGCTACTACCACACACCTGTCAGTCTGGGCCGGAACGACGCCGTCGTGCAGTTCACCCACCCCGACGACAGCCCGCGCCGGATCGTGCTGACCGGTAAGCGAGCCGCAAAGTACAAGGAGACGGTCACCGCCGCGCCGTGGCCGACCTTCGCCCGGATGAAGAAGATGCCCGCCTCGGGCGCGTTCTGGCCGCACGGCGGCCGCTACACCAGGATTCGGAGCGTCAAGTGACCCAGCCGCAGCAGGCCGGCCCCGACCAGCTTGCCTTCCAGCAGTACCGCACCCTGCTCTTCTCCGTCGCCTACCGCATCCTCGGCACCGCCGCCGATGCCGAGGACGTGGTCCAGGACGCCTGGCTCAAGTGGTCGGCGGCCGACCGTTCCCAGGTCGCCGACCCCAAGGCCTACCTGACCCGGATCGTCTCCAACCTGGCGATGGAGTTGCTTCGTTCGACTCGCCACCAGCGCGAGACCTACGTCGGGCCATGGCTCCCCGAGCCGATCCTCACCGGCCCGGACACAGCTGACGGCGTTGCCACGACGGACTCGGTCTCCATGGCCCTGCTGGTTGTGCTGGAGACGCTGAGTCCCCTGGAGCGCGCGGTCTTCGTGCTGAAGGAGGTCTTCGCCTTCAGCTATGCGGAGATCGCGGAGGCGGTGGAACGCTCGGAGGCGGCGGTCCGGCAGGCCGCGCACCGCGCCCGCGAGCACGTCCAGGCCCGCCGGCCCCGTTTCACCGCGGACCGCGCCCGCCAACGCGACGTCACCGAGCGTTTCTTCACGGCGACGGCGGGCGGCGACATCAACACCCTCATGGAGCTGCTCTCCCCGGATGTGACCCTGTGGACCGATGGCGGCGGCAAGGTCCACCAGGCCCTCAAACCGGTCGTCGGCCTGGAATCCGTGGCCCGTTGGTTCGCCGCACTCGGCACCGCGACCTACCAGGGCATCGAGCCCGGGCAGATGCGGGCAGAGCTCACCTGGATCAACGGCGGCCCGGGCGTGGTCTTCCGCGGCCCGGACCGCGTGATCGCCACGCTGACCTTCGACTTCGATCCGGAAGGCCGCATCTCGACCATCCACAACGTGGCCAACCCCGACAAGCTCCACGCAGTCGCCGACGGAACTCGGCACGAACTCTCCTGAGCCGCCTGATCGTTGTCGACGCTCTCCGGAATCACTGTGAGCGCCCGGGGCCGCTGCCCCGGCACAGCCCGACCACAGGCGGAAGCGGATGCGGCAGGCTGCGGCCGTCCTGATCCACTTCTTCTGATCGGCTTGCCTGCCTTGCCTGTTGCTGCCGCGCGCCCGATAGTGCTTACCACCGCCGAGCGGCACCGGTTGAAGAGGCAGCGCGGGTGCGCCCAGGTCAGGGACTGACCTGGGCATACAGACCCGCCCGGTCAGCCGAAGCAGCCGGGCACGTTGTTCGGGCCGCCGGCGCAGTTGCTGGGGGAGTGAGGGTCTTGCGGATGGGCGGCAGCCCGTCGGCGTCGCTGAAGGGTGTGGTCAGGGCCATCCTCGATGGGGGCGCGCGGACCGACGGCCACTGCTGACGGGCGGCCCGCACGGACAGTCGTACGAGTCGAAAGTCAACGTCCGGTCCAGACCACCGGCCACCGCTCACAGAGTGCGTTCACCCTGAGGTGCCCCGCCGAGGCCACCGCCCTGCTCCATCCGGCCGCACCTACGAAGCGTCCGCGAGTTCCGCCCGCACATCGGCATGGCACAGCTCGGACGCGCACCAGTGCGGGGGCGCCGCCCCTCCGGCGTTCCGGGCTTGCCGGGTGGGTCAGATGGTTCCCTCCGTGTTGATCGGGCCGACCTGGAAGGTGTTCGAACATATCGTCCAGCGTGCGGGGACGAGGGTGGCGCTGTGCGAGGCCGGCGGGTAGATCCTCAGGTAGGAGCCGGTGCGCAGGCAGGGGCCGCCGATCGGGCCGTTGGTGGTGCGGATCACCGCGGAGGCGGAGTGCCCGGGGGTGAGGGTGACGGTGGAGTAGGACCGGTCGGTGCGGGTGGCGGCCGGTCCGATCTGGCGGTGCGCGGTGTCCAGGACGCTGACGCCCGGGTAGCCGCGCAGGGCGCACTTGGTGGTGCTGGTGTTGGTGAACTGGATGGACCAGTAGAGCGACCCGGCCGCGCCTTCCTTGTGGCCCATGGAGAGGTAGAGGTCGCTCAGGGCGCAGGTGCGAGGGCTGGCCGAAGCCCGAGTCGCCGCGGCCGGAGCCGCCGTCGCCGGCGTCGTCGTAGCGCTCCAGGCGACGCCTGCCGTCGCGAGGGCCGCAGCACCGGCGGTCAGTACGGCGGACAGGCCCCGCCGGGAGACGAATCGAGTATTCAGAAGCATGGTGCTTCCGCCTCCATCGGGCGAATGGGTGGATGTAGGTCTCTGTGTTGGATGCACCTTCAGCGGGAAAAGTTGTGCCACCCGCCCGGGAAATGTCCCGCCCGGTCACTCGCAGGCGACACCGTCTCCATCACGGTCGAGATGGGAGGCGTACCCCGGGTCCCCGGCGTACAGCGGAGTCACGCCGGCGGCGCGCGCCTCGCTGCAGTTGGCGTAGTAGACGCTCCCGGCGGCGCCGCCCCCGTCGTCACTGCCACCCGCCGCGGGCTGCGCCGTGACGGTTCTGGTGACCTTGACGGTTCTGGTCCTGGTCACGGTGGGGGCGGGCTCGGGCTTCGCGGTCTCCGTGGCGGTCGCCGTAGCCGTCACGGTCACGGTCGGCCGTGGCGAGGCGGCAGCGGGCTCGGCGTCGTCCGAGGTGTCCTGACCGGAGGCACCGATGCCCACCCCGACGAAGAGGGCGAGCCCCAGAGCGGAGAGGACGTACCGCTTTCGAGCCCATCGTGGGGCGAGGTGGGGCCCACGTGGGACAGGTGGCGAGGTGTACGGGTTGGTCATAGCGTCCCCCCAGACGGCGTCATGTGCCGACGACCGTAGCTCCCAGGCACCGGATGTGAAGGAAAGGTGGCTGATTCGTGATGAACGGGCCACGCTGGACCACCCGCGACATCCCCGACCAGGCCGGCCGCGTGGCCGTCGTCACCGGTGCCAACAGCGGGCTCGGGTACGTCACCGCGCGGGAGCTTGCCCGAAAGGGGGCGCGGGTCGTGCTCGCGTGTCGGAGTGAGGCGCGGGGGCGGGACGCCGGGGACCGGCTGGTGACGGAGGTGCCGGGGGCCGAGGTGGAGGTCGGGCGGCTCGACCTCGGGGATCTGGCGTCCGTGCGGGACTTCGCGGACCGGTTGCCGTACGAGCGTATCGACCTGCTCGTGAACAACGCGGGTGTGATGGCGCTGCCGTACGGGACGACCGTCGACGGGTTCGAGACGCAGTTCGGGGTCAATCATCTCGGGCACTTCGCGCTGACCGGGCTGCTTCTGCCCGCCCTGCTGGCCACACCGGGTGCCCGCGTCATCACCGTTTCCAGCATGATGCACGCCCTCGCCAACATCGACCTCCATGACCTCAACAGCGCTACCCGCTATCGGCGTTGGATCGCCTATGCCCGGTCCAAGACGGCCAATCTGCTCTTCATCCATGAGCTGGCGCGCAGGGTGGCCGCGCACGGTGGCGATGTCGTCGCGGCCGCCGCCCATCCCGGCTACGCCGCCACCAACCTCCAGACCGCCGGGCCACGGGCCGAGGGGCGCAGGGGTGCCGAGCGGGTCATGGAGATCGGCAACCGGATCTTCGCCCAGCCTGCGGAGGCCGGCGCGCTGCCGACGCTGTACGCGGCGACCGCGGCCGACGTACGACCGGACTCCTTCTTCGGACCCTCGTTCGCGATGTGGCGCGGTGCGCCGGCGCCGTCCTGGCGGGCGCCCTGGACGCTCAACGGTGAGGCGTCGAAGAGACTCTGGGACGCCTCCGTGCAGCTGACCGGCGTGGACTTCGGCGCTCTCGAGGGGTGACACACCGCCGCACCAGCCCCTTCGTAATTCCGGCGCATGGTTGATCGTTGGTCCCCGTGCATCGATGACGAACGTCAGGGGGCACAAGATGAGGGGCATCAGCCGGAGGGCGCTGCTGGCGGCGGGCGCGGGTGCCGGACTGGTCACGGCGTGCGGATCCCGTACCGGGCGGGGCGGTGGGGGCGCGGGACCGGGATTGTCGCAGTGGTATCACCAGTACGGCGAGGCCGGCGCCGAGCAGGCCGTGCAGCGGTATGCCGCCGCGTACCAGAAGGCCGACGTCAGCGTGCAGTGGCGGCCGGGCACCTACGACCAGCAGACCTCCGCCGCCCTGCTCACCGCCTCCGGACCCGATGTCTTCGAGGTCAACGGGCCCACGCTCGACCAGATCCAGGGCGGTCAGGTGGCCGACCTCACCGATCTGCTCGACGTCGACGGGGTCAAGGATGACTTCAATCCCGCCGTGCTCAGGCCGAAGACCCACGGCGGCAGGATCTGGGGCATTCCCCAGGTCGTCGACCTGCAGCTGCTCTACTACCGCAAGAGCTTGCTGAGAGACGCGGGAGTCGAGCCCCCCACCACCCTGGACGCCCTGGTCGACGCCGCGCGGAGGCTCACCGGCAGCAAGGTCAAGGGGCTGTTCCTCGGCAACGACGGGGGAGCGGGGGCCCTCGGCGGAACCCCCCTCTACGCCACCGGACTTCAGCTCGTCACCGACGACGGCAAGGTCGGCTTCGACGACCCCTCCGCCGCCCGCACCCTCGGCAAACTGCACCAGTTGTACGCCGACGAGTCCCTGCTCCTCGGCGCGCCCGCCGACTGGTCCGACCCCTCGGCCTTCCTCCAGGGGCTGACCGCCATGCAGTGGTCCGGGCTGTGGGCGCTGCCCCAGGTGCAGAAGGAACTCGGCGACGACTTCGGGGTGCTGCCGTTCCCCAGGGACGGCAGCCACGGCCGGCCCTCGGTCCCCGTCGGTGCGTACGGCGCCGCCGTCAGCGCGCGCAGCAGGCACCAGGAGGCCGCCAAGGCGTATGTGAAGTGGCTGTGGGTCGAACGCACCGATTTCCAGGAGGACTTCGCCCTCTCCTACGGCTTCCACATCCCCGCCCGGATCTCCCTCGCCCGGAAGGCCGCCGCGCTGAAATCGGGCGCGGCCGCCGATGCCGTCCGGTTCGGCACCGAGCACGGCTGCGCCCAGCCCCTGCTGTGGACCCCGGCCGCCCAGACCGCCTACCAGGACGCGCTCAGCCGGATCATCAGGAGCGGTGCCAGTCCGGAGAGTGAGCTGCGGGCCGTCGTACGGAAGGTGTCGGCCGAGCTCGACCGCGTGAAGAAGAAGTCGTGAGCAGGCGGAACACCCTCTGGTTCTGGGCCTTCGTCGGGCCCTTCGTCCTCGGGCTCGTCCTCTTCACCTACGTCCCGCTGCTGTGGAGCGTGGCGCTCAGCTTCTTCGACGCGCACAACACCGTCACGCCGACGCACTTCGTCGGGCTGGACAACTACACGGCGATGCTGGAGGACGACGCGTTCGTCGACAGTCTGAGGACCTTCCTCGTCTTCACCGGTTTCATCGTGCCCGTCACGTACGTGTTTTCCCTCTCCCTCGCCCTGATGGTCAACCGCCTCCACCGCGCCCGGGCCTTCTTCCGGTCCGTGTTCTTCCTGCCCGCCGCGTGCAGTTACGTCGTCGCGGCTCTCGTCTGGAAGACGTCTCTCTTCAGCGGGGTGCGGTTCGGGCTCGCGAACACCGTGCTGGGATGGTTCGGCGGCGATCCCGTCGCCTGGCTGTCCACCACCGAGCCGCCCTGGTACTGGCTGGTCATCGTCACCGTACGGCTGTGGCTGCAAGCCGGGTTCTACATGATCCTGTTCCTCGCCGGGCTCCAGCGGATCGATCCGGCGCTGTACGAGGCGGCCGCCGTGGACGGGGCCCGGCCCGGCTGGACCGTGCTGCGGCACATCACGCTGCCTCAGCTGCGGGCCACCTCGGTCGCGGTGGTGCTGCTGCTCGTCGTGGGCGCCTTCCAGGCCTTCGACGAGTTCTACAACCTGCTGTCCGACGCGCGGGGTTATCCGCCCTACGCCCGACCGCCGCTGGTCTATCTCTACTCCACGGCCCTCGGGCAGGGGCAGAACCTCGGGCTCGGCAGCGCGGGAGCGGTGATCCTCGCGCTGGTCATCGCCGTCGTCACGGTGGGCCAGGCGCGGTGGCTGAGGCCGGGGAGGACGGATGCCGATGGATGACGCCCTGGTGCGGGCCGGGCGGGCGCTGCGGCTGGCGCTGCTGATCGCGCTCGCGCTGGTCTTCCTGGTCCCCTTCTATCTGCTGGTCCGCAACGGCCTGTCGAGCGAGCAGGACATCACCTCGCCCGCGTGGACCTTCGTTCCGGGGGAGGTGAGGTGGGGGAATGTCCGGGAGCTGTTCGACGATCCCTCCGTACCCTTCGCCCGCTCCCTGGTCAACTCCGCGCTGATCGCCGTCGCGACCACGCTCGGCACCCTCCTCCTCGCCTCCCTCGCGGGCTACGGCCTCGCCCGCATCCCCTACCGGCACGCGGACAAGGTCTTCCACGGCATCCTCGGCACCCTCCTGGTCCCGGCCGCCGTGACGTTCGTACCGGGTTTCGTGCTGGTGTCGTCGCTGGGCTGGATCTCCACGCTGCGGGGGCTGATCGTCCCGACCCTGTTCCCGGCCTTCGCCTGCTTCGTCTTCCGGCAGTACTTCCTGGGATTCCCACGGGAGTTGGAGGATGCGGCGCAGGTCGACGGGCTCGGGTACGGGCGCACGTACTGGCTGGTCGTCGTACCGAACGCGCGGCCGGTGTTCGCCGCCGTCGGCACGATCGTGTTCCTCGGCGCGTGGAACTCCTTCCTGTGGCCGCTGGTCATCGGGCAGGACCAGAGTGCCTGGACGGTGCAGGTGGCGTTGTCGTCCTTCACGACGTCCCAGGTGATCCGGCTGCACGAGCTGTTCGTGGCCGCCGCCGTGTCGGTCCTCCCGCTGCTGCTGGTGTTCCTGTGCTTCCAGCGGTGGATCGTGGCGGGGGTGGAGCGGTCGGGGATCGACTAGGGCCAGTAGGGTTCCCGGCATGCGGTGCTGGATATGCGGCTCGGACCGGCTGAGTCCGGTCGGGGAACTCACCCCGGGTGAGCAATGGGGCGAACGCCTTCGGCTCAAGTTCCGCCGGCCGGGATTCCTGAAACCCCGGCCGGCGTTCGACGCCGGACTCGCGCGTGCCTGCCGGGACTGCGGAGCCCTGTTCCCGTTCCTCGACGAGTACGCCCGGCAGCAGCTGGACGCGGTGGCCGATGACCTGGCCGATGTCGAGGGGGCCCGGTCGCACCACTACGGGGTGTCCGACAGCCCGGGCCCGTGAACCCACGCGCTCACAGCGAGCCTCCGCTGTCCACCACCAGGTCGGTGCCGACGAGCGAGGCCGCGTCGTCGGAGGCCAGGTAGAGGATCGCGGCGGCGACTTCCTCGGTGGCGGAGATGCGGCCGAGCGGGAGCGTGGCCTTGGCGCGCTCGGTGCGGTCGGCCTCCGTCTCGCCGGGGCGGAGCGACATGGAGGTGGCGGTGGCGCCGGGGCTGACCACGTTGATGCGGACGCCGTCGCCGATGTGGTCCAGAGCGGCGCCCCGGCTCAGGGCGGTCACGGCGGCCTTGGTCGCGGCGTAGGCGGCGGCTCCGGCGGTGGTGGTGTGCGCGCCGAACGTGGAGGCCACGTTGACGATCACGCCGCCCGACGGCTGGGTGCGCATCCGGCGGATCTGGGCCTGGAGGGCCAGATGGACGCCGGTGACGTTGACGGCGAGCTGGGTGTGCCAGTCGTCCTCCGGCAGGTCGGCGAGGGGCTGCCCGCCCCGGAAGACACCGGCGTTGTTGACGGCCACGTCGAGCGAGCCGAAGTGCTGGACCGCGGCCCGGACCAGCGCCTGCGCATCGGCGGCACGGGAGACGTCGGCGGTCACCGCGAGCGCCTTGCCGCCCTGCTCCTCGATCAGCCGCACGGTCTCGTCCAGCGGCTCCGCCCGGCGCCCGGCCACGACCACCTGGGCACCCTCCGCGGCGAGGGCGAGCGCGACGGAACGCCCGATGCCGGAGCCGGCGCCGGTGACCAGAGCGGTCCTGCCGGTGAAGCGGGTGGTGGTCATGATCTCCCCTTTTTCTTGACTGATCGGTTCAGTATGCGGGCCGGAAAAACGCCCCTCGACAGAGGGGCGTGTCAGTCGAGCAGGGCCAGCGCCTGCTCCGCCGCGTCCCGGACCCGGGCCGGGTCCGCCGACGCCTTGCCGACGACCCGTAGGCCCTGCAGCAGCACCAGCAGCATGCGGGCGAGGGTGAGCGGATCACGGTCGGCCGGCAGCTCGCCCTGCGCCTGCCCCCGGACCAGCGCCGAGTGCAGCACCGTCTCCAGCTGGTCCCAGCTGCGCTCGACGCTCCGCGCGGCGGCCGGGTCGCGGGGTGCCAGTTCGGCCGCCGTGTTGGTGACGAAACAGCCGCTCAGGCGCAGGTCCGCGGCTGCGGCCTCGTCCGCGTAGCGTCGTACGAGAGCGCGTACGGCGGGCAGGACCGGGCCCGGTTGGGACAGCTCCCGCAGCAGGTCGGGAAGCTGTTCCTGGTAGCGCTCCAGCGCCTTCAGATACAGCTCGTGCTTGCTGCCGAAGGTCGCGTAGATGCTGGCGCGCCCGATGCCGAGGTGCTCGACGAGGTCGGACATCGACGTCGCCTCGTAGCCGCGCCGCCAGAACAGCTCGATCGCTGCCTGGAGTGCGGCGTCCGGATCGAACTCCTTGGTCCTGGCCACACAGAGCAACCTAGGTCCAAAGAGAACGATCAGTCAAGAAACCTCTGTTCAGGCTTACGAAACCCGCACCTCGTACGTCGCCACCCGCACCGACTCGTCGTCCAGGCACTGCCCGGTCTCCAGGTCGAAGCGCTGCTTGAGCAGCGGGGACGCCACGAACGGGCGGCCCTGGTGGGTGCCGGTCAGGCCGCGGGAGAGGACCGCCGCGCCGCCGAACGGGTCGCGGTTGTCGATGCCGTACAGCCGGCCCGTGCGGTCGCGGAACAGGGCGACCTGGCGGCCGTCCGGCAGCAGCGCGGCCACGCCCCGGCCGGGCACTAGCCGGCTCGCCTCGCAGACCGTGAACCAGGCGCCCTCGTGGGAGTCCAGCTGGATGTGAACCTTCAGGTCGGTCGTCTCGGGTGCCAGGGTCATCGCTGGGCGCTCCCTTCCAGGGGTCGGTGGCCGATGGTCAGCAGCGGCAGGTCGGGCTTGATCTGGTCGCGCTCGGGCACGAAGCCGACGACCGGGTCGGGGGTGTCCGGCGCGTTGACGAAGGACACGAACCGGGCGAGCTTCTCGGGGTCGTTGATGGTGGTCGCCCACTCGTCGGCGTAGTGCGCCACGTGGTCCGCCATCAGGGACTCCAGCTCCTCGCAGATGCCGAGGGAGTCCTCCACGACCACGTCGCGGACGTGGTCCAGGCCGCCGGGGATCCGCTCCAGCCAGGTGGAGGTGCGCTCCAGGCGGTCGGCCGTGCGGATGTAGAACATCAGGAACCGGTCGATGAGGCGGACCAGTTCGGCGTCCGACAGGTCCTGGGCCAGCAGGTCCGCGTGGCGGGGGGTCGCGCCGCCGTTGCCGCCGACGTACAGGTTCCAGCCGTTGGAGGTGGCGATCACGCCGAAGTCCTTCGACTGGGCCTCGGCGCACTCGCGGGCACAGCCGGAGACGGCGGACTTGAGCTTGTGCGGGGAGCGCAGTCCCCGGTAGCGCAGCTCCAGGTCGATCGCCATGCGGACCGAGTCCTGGACGCCGTAGCGGCACCAGGTCTGCCCCACGCAGGACTTCACCGTGCGCAGCGCCTTGCCGTACGCGTGGCCCGACTCGAAGCCGGCGTCCACCAAGCGGGTCCAGATCAGGGGCAGTTGCTCGACCCGCGCGCCGAACATGTCGATCCGCTGACCGCCGGTGATCTTCGTGTAGAGGCCGAAGTCGCGGGCGATCTCACCGATCACGATCAGGCCCTCGGGGGTGATCTCACCGCCGGGGATGCGCGGCACGACCGAGTACGAGCCGTTCTTCTGGAGGTTGGCCAGGAAGTGGTCGTTGGTGTCCTGGAGCGCGGCCTGCTCGCCGTCCAGGACATAACCGCTCGCGCCGATCGTCGGGGCGAGGGAGGCGATGATCGAGCCCACCGCCGGCTTGCAGATCTCGCAGCCGTCGCCGCCCCGGGCCTCCTCGCGGCCGTAGCGGCCGAGCAGGCCCTGGTAGGTGTTGATGCGCAGGGCGAGGACGATCTCGTACAGCTCCTCGCGGGTCAGCCCGAAGCAGCCGCACAGGCCCTTGTCGACCTCGACGCCGGACGCCTCCAGCTCGGCGGTGACCAGCCGGCCGAGCACCTTCACGCAACTGCCGCAGCCGGTACCGGCCTTGGTGCACTTCTTCACCTCGGGCACCGTGGTGCAGGAATGCTCCGTCACCGCGCCCCGGATCGTGCCCTTGCTGACGTTGTGGCAGGAGCAGATGATCGCCTCGTCCGGCAGCGCGGACGGGCCGAGCTGGGCCCCCGGGCCCGCTCCGGCGGGCAGGACGAGCGACTCGGGGGAGATGGGCGGCACCGAACCGGTCAGCGCGCGCAGGGTGCCGTACGCCTCCGCGTCACCGACCAGGATGCCGCCGAGCAGCGTGCCGTCCCGGCCGATGACCAGCTTCTTGTACAGGCCCGCGCGGGAGTCGGAGTACACGACGTCCAGACAGCCCTCGGCGGTGCCGTGCGCGTCGCCGAAGGACGCCACGTCCACGCCGAGCAGCTTCAGCTTGGTGGACAGGTCGGCACCCGTGAAGGACGCCTCGTCGGCGGCGATCGTGGCCGCCGCGGTCTCAGCCTGCTCGTAGCCCGGCGCGACCAGGCCGTAGACCCGGCCGTCCGCGGCCAGCGCGCACTCGCCGATCGCGAACACGTGCGGGTCGGTGACCGTACGGCACTGCTCGTCGACCGTGATGCCACCGCGCTCGCCCACCGTCAGACCGCAGTCGCGCGCCAGCTGGTCGCGGGGGCGGACACCGGCGCTGAACACCACCATGTCGGTGGCGAGCTCGGAGCCGTCGGACAGCTTCATGCCGGTGACCGCGCCCGAGGAGTCCGTCACGATCTCCTGCGTGCCCACGCCGGTGTGCACGGTCAGGCCCATGTCCTCGATCGTGCGCAGGAGCGCGGCGCCGCCGCCCTCGTCGACCTGGACGGGCATCAGCCGGGGCGCGAACTCCACGATGTGGGCGCTGAGTCCGAGACCCTTCAGCGCACCGGCCGCCTCGAGTCCGAGCAGACCGCCGCCGACCACGGCACCCACCTGGGCCTTGCTCTTCGCGTACGCCTCGATCGCCAGCAGGTCCTCGATCGTGCGATAGACGAAGCAGCCCTCGGCGTCCTTGTGGGGGACGGGGGGCACGAACGGGTACGAGCCGGTGGCCAGGACGAGGAAGTCGTAGTCGACGACGAGACCGGAGCGGGACGTCACCTTGCGCGCGTCACGGTCGATCGTCTCCGCCGGGTCGCCGACGTGCAGCTCGATGCCGTGGTCCTTGATGAACTCCATGTCCGTCATCGAGAGGTCCTCGGGGGTCTTCCCCGAGAAGTACGACGTGAGCTGCACGCGGTCGTAGGCCGGACGCGGCTCCTCGCACAGCACGACCACGCGGTGCGTGGCGGTCAGGCCGCGCTCGGCGAGCGCCTCGAGGAAGCGCTGGCCGACCATGCCGTGGCCGACGAGCACGATCGTGGGGGTGGCCCCCGGGGTGGCGGTCATCAGGAGCCTCCATCGTTGGTGAGCAGGTGGAGCAGGGGGCCGTCGTCGGGGAGCGGCTCTGCTCCCTCCCAGGCGCGGGCGAGCGCGCCGACGGTGCCGAGTTCGCCGACGAGGACCCCGCCGACCAGGCGGTCGTCGCGGACGACGACCTTGCGGTAGGTGCCCCGGGTGGCGTCGGCGAGCTGCACGACGTCGTCGCCGGGGCGGGGCTCGGTCTCGCCGAACGCGGCGAGGTCGAAGGGGGAGTCGGGACCCGTGAGGGTCAGCCGGGTCAGGGCGCGGGTGCCGGTGTACCGGGCGTTCGCGTCGCCCGCGAGCAACTCCGCGAGCAGATCGGCCTGTTCGAGGGCCGGGGCGGCGAGGCCGTAGACCGTTCCCTCGTGCTGGGCGCAGTCGCCGATGGCGTGGATGTGCGGGTCCGAGGTGCGCAGCTCGTCGTCGACGAGGACGCCCTTGTGGACGGCGAGTCCCGCCTGCTCGGCCAGACCCGTGCGCGGCCGCACCCCGCAGGCGAGGACCACGAGGTCGGCGTCGAGGGCGTAGCCGTCGGCCATCTCCACCGAGCGGACCGCGCCGCCGACCGAGCGCACGTCCCGCACCCGGCACTCGGTGTGCACCTCGACGCCGAGATCCTTCAGGTGCCGCAGCACCAGCCGGGAGGCGTTCGGGTCGAGCTGGCGCTCCATGAGCCGCTCGGCCTGCTGGGCGAGCACCACCTGCGCGCCGCGCACGGCCAGCGCGCGGGCCGCGGAGACCCCGAGCAGCCCGCCGCCGATCACGACTGCCCGTACCCCCGGCCGTACCGCCTTGGACAGGCCCAGGCAGTCGTCCATGGTGCGGAACGCGTGGACGCCCTCGGGGAGTTGGTGGTCCGGGGCGAACAGGCCGCGCAGCGGCGGCAGCACGGGGTTGGAGCCGGTGGCCAGCACCAGCGTGTCGTATGCGATCGACGAGCCGTCGGCGCAGTCCAGCCGCCGTGCCGCGCGGTCGATGGCGGTGACCCGGGTGCGCACCAGGCCGCCCGGTGCCGGGAGGGCGATCACCTCCGGGGCGTACCGGCCGGCCAGCACCTCGGCGAGCAGGACCCGGTTGTACGGCCGGTGCTCCTCCTCGCCGACGAGCAGCGCGGGCGTGCCCAGCTCGCCGAGCCGCCGGGCGAGCCGTACGCCCGCGAGGCCGGCGCCGATCACCACCACACGCGTATTCGAGGTCATGCAAAGGAGCGTGCGGCCCCGACATTACCCGTCCGCATCACTCCTGTTTCCCACGAGGAACGCTGCCCTCAGCGGGGGCGGGCGCGGGGTGTGAGGGTCCCGGGCGGGCGCCGGGGGGCGCTGTGAGGTGCGGTGGCTCAGGGGCGCACCTGCAGCAGGCCGACCAGGCCGGTGGTGTCCTCGTCCCCGTGCCCGTCGGCCAGACGGCGCCGCATCAGCTCCAGGAAGGGGGCGAGCAGCTCGGTGCTCACGCCCTGCTCCTCGGCCGTCCGAAGCAGGGTGCCGGTGCCCGCGACCTGCATGGCCAGGCTGGAGACGACGCCGGTCGTCAGGTCGCCGCTCGCCAGCCGCTCGGCCGCCTCGTGGGCCATGGACGCCATCGCGGTCAGCCACGGCACGAGCAGCGCGGCGAACTCCTTGAGGGCCACATCCGCCTCGCGTACCAGCGCGAACGCGTGCGTGATCCCGGCGAAGGTGCCGTACATGCCGCTCAGCAGGGCCACGTCGTGCAGCGCGGCGAGCCCCGGATCGGCGCCGACGTACGCGGTGCCGGCCGGGGCGGCCAGGACGTCCTGGTGCTCCTCGAACAGGCCGCGGTCGCCGCTGTAGAGGACATAGGCACCGGGGGTACCGATCATCGGCGGTACGGCCATGATCCCGGCGTCCAGGAAACGGGCGCCGCGTGCCTCGGCCCAGGCGGCCCGGGCCCGGCCCTCGCCAGGGGTGCCGGTGGTGAGGTTCACCAGGTCCCGGCCGGTGAGGTCGGCCTCCGCCAGCGCCTGGCCCACCGAGGTGTCGTCCAGCAGGCAGACCACGACCAGCCGGTTCGCCGCGACCGCCGCCGCCGCGCTCGCGGCGACCACCGCGCCCTCGGCGGCCAGCGGCCCGGTGCGCGCGGGCGTGCGGTTCCAGACGGTCAGCGGATGCCCGGCGGCGAGCCAGGCCCGGCCGAGCGCGGTGCCCATGGCGCCGGTGCCGAGCAGGGTCAGGGGCGTACGGGGGCTGGGGGAAAGGGAGTTGTCGGTCATGGCGACTAGGCTGGTCCCGAGGAGCGCCCGACGTAAGTACCTACTTCGAAGTGGGTGGTTACCTGCGGGGAAGGGTGCAGGTGGCGAAGGGTTCGGCGAAGGGGGAGAGGGTGCCGATCGGGCGGCGGCCGGGGGCGTACGTGTGCGGGATCGACGCGGCAATGGACGTCATCGGCGGCAAGTGGAAGGTGCTGATCCTGTGGGCGCTGCACGAGCGCCCGCACCGCTTCGGCGAGCTGCGCCGGCAGCTGCCGGGCGTGACGGAGAAGGTGCTCGCCGCGCAGCTGCGGGAGCTGGAGACCGACGGGATCGTGCACCGCGAGGAGTACGACGAGGTGCCGCCGCGGGTGGAGTACTCGCTGACCGCGCGGGGCGTGCTGCTGAACGAGGCGCTGGGCCCGCTGGGCGCGTGGGGGAGGGAGCACGTCCTGGGCGGTGAGGTGCCGGCGCATTGAGACTCGGCGGCTACCCGGCACCCGGGCTCAGCGGCTGCCCGTCAGATGGGCGAACACGACCACGTTGCCCTGGTAGCCCGTGGCCCGCGAATAGCCGCCGCCGCAGGTGATGACGCGCAACTCGGGCCGCTGGGCCGCGCCGTACACCTTCTCGTCGGGGAAGTCGCGGGCCGCGTACACCTCGACCGCGTCCACGGTGAACACGGCCACGCCGCCGTCCTGCCGGTCCACCTCGATGACGGCGCCCCGCTTCAGGGCGCCGAGGTTGAAGAAGACGGCGGGGCCCTCGGTGTTGTCGACATGGCCCGCGACGATCGCGGTGCCCGTCTCGCCGGGGGTGGTGCCGGCCTCGTACCAGCCGGCGAGGTTCTTCTCGCGGGCGGGCGGCACGTCCAGGCTTCCGGCGCGGGTGAGGGCGAGGCCCATCAGGGGGGCGTTCACCCGGATCGCGGGGATGCGGATGCGGGTGGGCGGGGACGGCTCCAGCGCGGGAGCCGTGAGCCGCTCCTCGCCCGGGTCGGGCCGGCCCTCGGCGGCCGTCGGCTGCGGCGGAGCCTGCGTTCCGGTCCCGTCGCCGAGCAGCCACACCCCCGCGCCGAGGGCGACGACGGTGACCGCGGCTATCGCCGAGTCCCCGATCCTGCGCATACGAACCCCTCTCCCGGAGGCGGACCTCCTGCGAGGCGGGACCATGGCGGGCCCCTGCGGGCCCGTTCGGCAGGCCCGGTCTTTCCGAAGCAGACCCCCGTCCCCCTCCGGGCCCCGAGGGGCATCGGGTCCGGAGGGGGCGGGGCATGCGGTACCGGCGGACGGACAGCGGAGGGTGTCCGTCAGATCCCGTCGCCTCTCGCCCGGCGATGCAGGAGCCAGGTACCGCCCGCGGCGGCGACGGCCAGAGCCGCCACACCCGCCGTGGTCTGCACGGGGTCGGAGCCGAGTGCGCCGCCGACCCCCGTCCGCACGCTTCCTCGCGGCTGCTCGTGTGCCGCCGCACCCAACGCCACCACCAGGTCGCCCGTGACCTGCAGGGTGCCCTCCGCGCACTTCGCGACGATCTCGTACGTCCCCGGCTGCGCGCTCGGCGGCACCCGGAACTGGCCGATCGCCTCGCCCTCGTGCGTGCTGGGCGCCAGCGGGAAGGTCCCGGCGCCGACCGCGCCCGCGTCACCGACCGCCGTGCCCCTGCCCCCGCACGCCGCCGTGTTCACCGTGACCTGGCTGCCCGGCACCGTGGTGGACGGGTACACCTGCAGACTGCCCGTCCCACCGCCGTAGGCCGGTGCCGCGGCGGGACCCGCCGCCGCTACGGCGAGCGCGGTACCGGTCAACAGACGGGCGGTGCGTCGCATGGTGCTCCCCAGAGCTTGTCCGACTCGTTCGATCGACTCGTTCGTCCCACTCGTTCAGGGGCGCGCCCCTGCCCTACCGAGGTAAGTGGCATTCGGGCCCGCCCGCTTCCTGATGACCCGTCAGGAATGGGGTGAACGGGTGTCGCAGGCGGCCCCCACACGGCCTAGCGGTCACCGGGTTCCGGCAGGTCAAGGGCGTGCGCCGGGCCATGGACGAAGAGAAGTACGAAAAGCACACGAATGGAGCGGCGGGCGCCGGTGAACGGGTGATCCACATCCGTCCGCGCACCTGCGCGCCCCGTACGGGACGCGCACCCGAGGTGTGAAGGCCCGGCCCGGGAGCATCCATCCCCCAGGAACACGACGAGCGCGAGGGGGACCCGGGCAATGGACGTGGACAAGGCGTACTTCACCGTGGGCGGCACCGTCACCCCGTACGACATCGAGAAGGACGCGGCCGACTCCGGCCAGGAGTGGCAGCTCGGCACGGCGTGGAGCGGGCTGCCGGCCGGCTGGGAGGAGGGCATCGACGCGGCGGTCGACCTGGGACAGCAGAACCTGTACGCCTTCCGGGGCACCGAGTACGTACGGATCCCGTTCGCCACGCAGACCGTCGACGACGGCTACCCGCTGACCATCCAGGACAACTGGAGCGGCCTGTCCTTCGCCACCGTCGACGCGGCGATGAACTGGGGCGACGGCAAGCTGTACTTCTTCAGCGGCACCCAGTACGTCCGCTACGACATCGCCGCCGACCGCCAGGACCCCGGCTACCCCAAGGACATCGCGGCGGGGTGGGGCGGGGTGAGCGCCGACTGGGCGGGCGACGGCATCGACGGGGCGCTGAACCCCGGCAACGGGCGGGCGTACCTCTTCAAGGGCACCGAGTACGTCGCCATCGACTGGCAGACCAAACGCCAGGCGGACGGCTACCCGCTCACCATCGCCGACCAGTGGCCCGGCCTCGCCGGACCCTACGACGCGGTGTGGTCGGGCGCCGCCTCCGCACCGCCCGCCACCGGCACGGCGACCGCCGCCGACTTCCGCCGCCGCTACGGGACGTACGCCGACGCCAGCCAGGCGGCCACCGAGGTGCCCGCGCTCGTGACCCTCGGCCAGGCCGCCCTGGAGTCGGGCTGGGGCGCCCACGCCCCCGGCAACAACTTCTTCGGCATCAAGGCCAGGGCCTCCGACCCGCCCGAGACCCGCCGGCTGCTGCGCACCACGGAGGTCCTCGACCGCCCCGACGCGACCTTCCCCGAGGTCATCTCCGTGACCCGGCGCGCCGACGGGAAGTACGTGTACGTCGTCCGCGACTGGTTCCGGGTCTACGCCACCCCCGAGGAGTCCTTCACTGCGCACGGCACCTTCCTGCGGAACAACGGCCGCTACGTCCCCGCCTTCCAGCACACCGACGATCCGTACGCGTTCGCGCGCGCCGTCGCGGACGCCGGCTACGCCACCGCTACCACCTATTACGACGCCCTCGCCCGGGTCATGCGTACCATCGAGGCGAGCGACTGAAGTCTCCCCAGTTGCCCCAAGTGCCTTGAAATCACAGGGAATTCACCTATCCGTGTGAACGGCCCGGATTGCCCGTGTGGGGATCGAGCGGCTCGGGCACCACAGCGCCATGGGGTATCAACTGGGGGATCTCGGGCGGACTTTCCGCGATCAGATGTACAACGTGCTCACCGGCGGCGACGGCAGCGTGCCGCCGGCCAAGTCCAGCTTCATCACCTGGTGCATGCCGGGCCTGCCCTACCAGGAGGCGGACTTCATGTTCGCCGCCCAGGGCATCGGCACCGGCGCCACGGCCCAGGAGGACAAACTCCTGCTCCAGCAGGCGTACAACTTCGCCTCCCTGGTCGACTTCATTCCGGACGTGACCTCGGCGTACTCCTCGGAGCGCCAGGACGGTGTGTGGCGCAACGCGAGCGGGGCGCGGCTGAGCGAGATCTACGGCGAGATCCTCAGGTTCTCCAAGGTGATCGACGACCAGCTCACCGACGACCAGAAGAAGAAACTGGAGCGGTTCCGCGGGCTGCTGCGGGTCACGCGCACCGTGAAGGACATCGTCACCGAGCAGGAGAAGCAGGTCACCGAGGACAGTCCCATGCTCAAGGCGTACAAGGCCTCCATGCAGGCCTATGTCGCCGCGGCGCTCGCGTACAACAACAAGCGCATCGCCGCCCAGGCCGCCGTCGGCGAGTCCGGCAAGCAGGCGGTGGCGGACTGGGCGGCCAACGCCCAGCTGTACAGCCTACAGGTGGCCGCCGCCGCGGACGACTGGACCTCCAGCGGCTACCGCAACGAGGTCGAGGAGATCAACGCCTACATCGACCAGACCACCGAGAAGTCGATGCTGCTGTGGAAGCGGAACCTGGAGCGCTTCTACGAGGAGGCGCTGACCAGCGCCCTGGGACCGGGCCAGTCCTTCTCCTACACGACCGTCGTCCCCGGTGACTTCGCCACCTCCGCCGGCTGGACCAACTACGAGATGTACCACCAGATGGTGGACTCCCACAGCCACTACGAGACGACGTCCTGGTCCGCGGGCGGCGGCCTCAACTGGGGCCTGTGGAGCGCCAGCGCGGGTGTCACCTCGAACTCCTCCGACTACAGCGAGAACTTCCAGCTGGAGGACTTCGAGCTGACCTTCGACATGACCCAGGTGCAGATCGTGCGCCCCTGGTTCTACCCGGAGTTCCTGGAGAACCGCGGCTGGGACCTGAAGAAGGGGGAAGGCTGGAACTACGACGACATGCCCTCCGACGGCGGCACCCCGCCCAAGGGACGCTTCATCGGCTACCCGCTCCAGGCCCTGTTCATCAAGAACCTCACCATCCGCTCGGCCGCGCTCGCCCGGGCCTTCCAGGCCCATCAGAGCTCCGTGTCCGTCCACGCCAGCGTGGGCTTCGGCCCCTTCACCATCAACGGCAGCTACAGCCACTCCGAGTCCGACCAGCACTTCCACTCGGAGAACGACGGCGTCACCATCAGGGTCCCCGGCATGCAGATCATCGGCTTCGTCAACCACCTGCTCGGCAAGACCCCCAACCTCCTCGACGGCATCGACCCCGGCCAGCTGGTCTGAGCGGGGCGCCGACATGACCGACACCGCCGCGGCGTCCTCCGTCGACGCCTCCGCCCTGCTGGGCCTCGCCGCCCGCATGCAGCAACTGCTCACGGACGCCGACCACCTGGTGGCCGTACCGGCCACACCCCTGGTGTACCGGGACAGCGAGTTCCGCTTCGACGGACCGCTGGACGCGGCCCGGGCGGGGACCCACGCCGAGTTCTCCGAACTGGTCAACCGGGTCCCCACCCAGCCCGTGTGGTCACCTCCGAGCACCCTGCACCTGTGGGACGTCTACGGCGAGGTGCTCGCCGCGGACCTCGCGCACAGCAGCCTGACGCCGGAGGAGCGCCGGCGCTACGACGCCGCGTCGGCCTACCTCTACGTGACGGACGCGACCGGCGTCCCCGGACCGTCCCAGGCGTTGCGCGACTACCGCACCGCCCGCCAGGCCTGGCTCCAGGCCGACACCGACTACCACCAGGGCGAACAGACGGCGAGCATGTCCGCCGACCCCGCCGTCCGCGACCACTGGACCCACGTCGACGAGCCCCGGCTGCGGCAGATCCGGGACGACGCGATGGAGGCGTGGCAGACGACCGGCCACAAGAGCCAGGTCGAGGACGCGCTCCGGGAGACCTCGGAGCTGGCGTCGAAGGCCCCCTCCAGCATCTGGAAACGCCACCGCGACACCTTCAACCCGAACCTTCCCGACCAGTTCTCGACGGCGCCGAACGGCATCCGGTACGCGCCGACGTACTACTCACCGGCGGGCGCTCTCGATGTCCCCTGGTCACGGGTGGTGCTGACCCGGCAGATGCTTCTCTCCCTGGCCGAACAGGCGCCACCGGAACTGACGGCGGCCCTGGGCGGCGGCATCGACCCCACGGTCCAGTCCCTCGCCTTCGACTACCGCGTGGTCTCGGTGGTCCGCCCCTGGCTGGACCCGCCGATGGAACTCTTCGGCTCCCGCGCGTGGAAGCTCTCGGCCTCAGCGGCGCCACTGAGTGACGGCGGCACCCCGCCGCGCGGCCGCTGCCCGTCGTACGTCGAGTCGGTGGCCCTGGCCCGCAACCTCGACCTCACCCGCCGCGTCACCGACTCCGTCGTCGCCGGCCAGGGCGACACCGCGCTGAAGGGAACCTGGACCTTCGACTTCGACACCGGCGAGCAGGGCGGCGACATGTTCTACGCCGACGTCTGGTGGGAGTGGATGACCGAGACATCCGCACAGATGGTGCCGAACGGCCGGGCGAGCATCGTCAACCTGGGCGTCCGCGACTTCGACTCCCTCACGGTGGACCAGCTGGCGGCCTTCACCTACGGCAAGAACCCCATCCCCGGCAACCCGGACACCTCCAACCAACTGGCCGACGGCGACGTCTTCGCGGTGGCGACCAGCGAGGGGAACTTCGCCAAGGTCCTGGTCGTCAAGTACGGCTACAACATGCTGATCCGCTGGGTGACGTACCGCTGGACGTCCCCGCGCGAGGAGCACGCCGTCACCGGCCCGGACGACGTCTTCCTCGCGGCGTTCGTCTGCCGCCGGCTGCCCCGCTCCCCGGATCCCGACCCGGACCTGACGTGGTGAGCGGGGAAGCGGGTGGGGAAGCGAACGGGGAGACGGACGGGGAGAAGGACGGAGAGAAGGACATCCACGGCCTCATCCTCCTCGGCTCGGACCCCGTGTACGCAGTCCACATGCCCCTGTTCACCCCGCCGTACGACGTCCAGGCGGTGGCCCGGGTGACCCTGAGCACGGACACGTACCAGCGCGCCCGGGCCCGCTACGGCACCTCGGCACTCTTCACGGTCCGGCCGCAGGGCCCGGCGGCCGGTGCGGACATCCCCGGGGAGCTCTTCTTCGGGCGGTTCGGAAGGGACGGCGAACCGCTCGGCGAGGTGACCGTGCGGGTACGGCAACAGGTGTGGGCCCGCCGCCCGGAGGCGGACCCCGCCCCCCAACCGGCTCTCGAATACGTCCTGTTCGGCACCGACGAGCTCTTCCTGGCCCACCTGCTCACCGGCCCGCCGGACTTCGACCAGCTGCTGACCGCCCAGTTCACCGATGTACCGGCCGAGCAGGGCACCACCGTGCGGCTCCCCGGCCGCCCGAACGGCCTCACGGGCAGGCTCCGGCCCGGCGAGCAGATCACGACGGCGGAGGGGGCCGGGCTGCAGGTGCTGGCGGAGGTGTACCTGGAGACCGAGGACCTCGCGACCCGGCCGGGCTCGCTTCACTGACGCGGGAGCCGTGAGGCCAGGCCGTCGAGGACGATGTCCAGGCCGTAGGCGAACTTGGCCTCCCGGTCTCGGGCGGGGTCCGGGGCGGCCGTCGTGTCGGTGGCGGCGTAAGCGGCGGCGAGGTGGGTGTGCCCGGCCGCCGCCTGCTGGGCTGCGGGCAGCAGCCGAGCGACGAATTCCGCCTCGGTGTGCCCGGAGCGGGCGACCGCGGTCAGCCAGGCGGCCTCGGCGGTGCTCATACCCATCACATACGCGAGCAGGGTGCTGATCGCCCCCTCGGGCTCGGGGAAGCCGGCCTCCGTGAACAGCGCGGCGAGCCGCTCGTTGAACGCCATCAGGTTGGGGCCCAGATAGGCGAGGCCCGCCTGGCCCATCACCGAGGACAGCCAGGGGTGGCGCAGGGCGGTCGCCCGGAAGGACCGCGCCGCCTCGGTGACCGCCGCCCGCCAGTCGGGCTCGGCGCTCTGTGGTACCCGGACCTCGGCGGCGACCTCGTCCACGGCCAGCTCCATCAGCTCGTCCTTGGTGGCCACGTGCCGGTAGAGGGAGGTCGCGCCGGCGTTCAGGCGGGCGGCGAGCTTGCGCATGCTCAGCGCCTCGATGCCGTCCGTGTCCAGCACGGTGATCGCCTCGCGGACGATCACGGCCCGGCTGAGCGCCGGTTGGTCCGGCTCCTGCTGCTGCCGCGCCCATACGGAGGGGATCGGGGTCGGCTTGCTCCTGGCGGCCATCGGCGCCTCCTCTATGCGTACGTCGTTCGCATTCAGCGTACAGAGTTCAAAGCTTGCGCACACTGTTCCGTAGTGCGTACAGTGTGCGCATCGCTAGGAACGCTGTACGCATGACCGGAACGGTGTGCGCAAGGGGAGAGGGAAATCATGGAAAGCCGCAATCCGCGTCGTTGGTGGATCCTCGTCGTGCTCTGCCTGAGCACGCTGGTCCTGGTGATCGACAGCATGGCGCTCACCGTGGCGGTGCCCGCGATGACCGAGGACCTCGGCGCGAGCGCCCAGGACGTCCAGTGGATCCTCGACTCCTACGTCCTGGTCTTCGCCGGTCTGCTGCTCACCTCCGGCAGCCTCGGTGACCGCTTCGGCCGCCGGAAGGTGATGCTGATCGGCCTGCTGCTGTTCGGCGCGGCCTCACTGGCCGGCACGTTCGCCGCCGGTCCGGGCCAGGTGATCGCCGTGCGCGTGGCGATGGGCGTCGGCGGGGCGCTGATCATGCCGTCCACCCTCTCCATCCTCATCACCGTCTTCGACGAGGAGGAGCGCGGCAAGGCGATGGCGGCGTGGGGCTCGGTGTCGATGCTCGGCCTGGTCGGCAGCCCGGTGCTCGGCGGTGTGCTGGTGGACCACTTCTCCTGGCACTCGATCTTCTTCCTCAACGTCCCCGTGGTCGCGCTGGCCGTCCTCGCCGGTGTCACCCTGATGCCGGAGTCGAAGGCGCCGTGGCAGAAGGCCGACCCGCTGGGCGCGGTGCTGTCCGCGGCCGGGATGACCGCGCTGGTCTGGTGGATCATCGAGATCCCGCAGCACGGTGCCTTCGGCGGCCGTTCCGTGGTCAGCCTGACCGTCGCGGTCGTCACGCTCGCAGCCTTCGTGGTCCGGGAGAACGTGACCGCCTCCCCGATGGTCCCGCTGGTCCTCTTCAAGCACCGCAACTTCAGCGGCGGTTCGCTCTCCCTGGCCCTGGTCCAGATCGGCAACGGCGGCCTGCTGCTGGTCCTCACCCAGTACCTGCAGTTCGTCCTCGGCTACTCGCCCGTCAAGGCGGGCCTGGCCTTCCTGCCGCTGGCCGTGACCGCGCTCATCGGCAACACGGGCGGTGTGAAGCTGGCCGCGAAGATCGGCAACCGCTTCGTGATCCTGACCGGCATGCTGATCATGGTGGCCTGCTTCGCCCTGCTCACCACGGTCGACGCCGGCTCCGGCTTCACCGTCCCGGCGATCGCCCTCGGACTCCTCGGTCTCGGCGCCGGTGCGGCCATGCCGGCGGCGGTCGGCGCCCTGATGGGCACCATCCCGGCGGACAAGGCGGGCGTCGGCTCGGCCCTGAACGACACCGTCCAGCAGGCCGGCACCGCCCTCGGCATCGCGATCCTCGGCTCGCTGCTCTCCAGCGGCTACACCGACCGGATGCCCGCAAACGCCCCCGCCCCGGCCCGCCAGTCCATCGCCGGAGCCGTCGCGGCGACCCACCCGGGCCTGCTGCGCTCCGCCCGCGAAGCCTTCACCTCCTCGATGTCCACCACCTTCACGCTCAGCGCGGTCGGGGTTCTGGCGGCGGCGGTGCTGGCTACGGTGGTGATGCGGGACACCAAGCCGGAGCCGGCCGAGGAAACCCCGGCGCAGGATCCGGAGTTGGCGGCCTGACCGGAGCGCACAGCAGAGGGCCGGTGACCGGAAGGCACCGGCCCTCTCGGGTCACCCTTCCGAGAAGCATTGCGGGCAGGCCCCCCGCCTGGAGGCGCAAGTCTCATCGACCATCAATTTGAGACATTCTTGGCCACCTGAGCCCGACGAGGGTAGCTATCTATGCAGGTCAGCCTCTATTCGGACATATTTCCGTGACGTGGGTCACGTGACATTGACCTCGCACGGTAACCGGATCTTTACTTTCCAGGTCTTTTACAAGATCCATACATGGGGGGATTCGGTGAAGCCTGAGCGGGCTGGCGTGACGCTGGCGCGGAGGGCACGAAGAGCGCGCACCTGCCTTTGGAGTGGTGGCGCGGCTGCGCTCGTGCTGTCAGTGCTGCCCGGGTTGCCTGCTGTGGCAGCCCTTCCGATGTCGACGACCGCTGCGGCGGATACCGGAGCGGTGGACGAAGCCACCGCTTCCGCTCAGGCCCAGGCGTCTGGTGAGCCGGTGGAGGTGACGGCGGACCGTACCGAGTACTCCACGACCAAGGCGAACCCGGACGGCTCGTTCACGCTGACGCAGTCCACGACACCTCAGCGAGTGAAGGAAGACGACGGCGGTTGGGGTGCGGTCGATCCAATCCTGGAACGCCGTGCGGATGGCCGGGTCGCTCCCAAGGGTGCTGTGGTGAACTTGTCGTTCTCCGGCGGCGGTTCGGGATCGGACATGATCCGTCTGGGCAAGGACGGACGGTCGATCACCCTGGGCTGGCCGGGGAGCCTGCCGGAGCCGACTGTGGATGGTGCAACGGCGACTTATGTGAACGTGTTTGACGGTGTGGACCTGCAGCTGACGGCCACTGCCGAGAGCTACCGGGAAGTCCTGGTCGTCAAGACGCCCGAGGCGGCGCAGAACCCCGCCCTGGAGCAGGTCAAGCTCACCGCGTCTGGGGATGGTCTGTCCGTGGTGCCGGGCGCCGGCGGGGGCTTGCGGGCCGTCGACGACGACGGCAACGCGGTGTTCCGCGGCCCGGCGGGCCAGATGTGGGACTCTGCCGGTGACGGTGAGTCAGGCCCGCAGACGCAGTTGATGCGCACCGACACCCCCGTGTCCGCGGACGGTCAGACGCAGGACGACCCATCGCAGCCGGGGGAAGGCGATACCACCGCCGTGCTGCCGGTCAAGGTCGATGACGGCACGGTCGCCGTGCACCCCGACCTGGAGCTGCTGCGCGGCAAGGACACCGTCTACCCCGTCTACATCGACCCGTCGGTCGGACTGGGGGTCTCGGAGCGCACGAAGCTGTCTTCCGACGGCGACAAGTTCTGGATGTTCGACGGCGACAAGGGCGTCGGCAAGTGCGGGACGGCAGACGGCTACTACTGCGGCGGCGGCTACGTCGACCGCATGTACTTCGAGTTCGCCCCGACCAAGCTGGTCGGCAAATACGTGCTGGATGCCACCTTCCGGGCCCATGAGACGTGGTCGTTCAACTGCGACCCGCACTGGGTGGACCTGGAGCGCACCGACAACATCTCCGAGGGCACCAGTTGGCCAGGGCCCAAGCAGCTGGACCAGATGGGCGACCGCTACGTTGCTGCGGGGCGCGGGAGCCTGTGCAGTCCCGACCAGCCGGATGCCTGGATCGAGTTCAACGACAACCCGGATGAGTCGGACGAGAACCTGAAGAGCACCGTCCGCTCCTTCGCGGACGGCAAGATCAGCCGGCTCACCCTGATGCTGCGTGCCAAGGACGAGAGCGACCCGCGTGCCTGGAAGCGGTTCGACGACAACGCCGAGCTCTCGGTGGACTTCGCGTACAAGCCGGGCGTGCCCACCGATGTGGGGGTCATTCCCGGCTTGGGAACGACGGCCTACTGCAACAAGTACTCGTCGAACCCGCTCGTGGCGACGATCAAGACTCCGACGATCCAGGCCCGTGTGCAGACGCAGGTTGAGGCGCATAAGGGCGATCAGGAAGGTGCGCTGCAGGCCGAGTACGTCGTCGAGCGTGGTGATGATGCGGCCTGGCATCAGGTGTGGACCGGATACAGACCCGACTCGGGCTGGGACCCCGACGGGACGCTGGAGAAGATGGCCACCAGCGACCGCGCCGACGGAGGCCTGTACCGCTACCGGGCCCGTACCCAGTCGCACTGGTCCTATCACGGCACGAGTGGTGACCTGTGGTCCTCGTACAGCCCCTGGTGCTACTTCAAGATCGATTCGTCGGCGCCGAAGGCACCACGGATCACCCCCGGCTCTCCGTACACCGCCTGCACGGCGAACGCGTGTGAGGGCAAGGGCGGCCCCGGTATTGCCGGATCGTTCACCTTCCAGCCCAACACCGCCGACATCGACAGCGCCGGCCACACCGACATCACGGCCTACGAGTACAAGCTGTTGTCCACGCCCGCGAAGACGGTCTCAGGGACCCTGAAGGCCGAGGTGAAGGACGTGATCCCGCCTCTGTCGGGCACGCAGGTACTGTCGGTGCGGGCTAAGGACGTCTACCAACGGTGGGGAACGCCGCAGGAGTTCGTCTTCAAGGTGGCACCCGCGAAAGGTGCGGTGGGCCGCTGGCACTTCGACACGTTCCCCAACTCGGGCAGCAGCACGGCCACGGACACAGCAACCGAGGGCATCCGCCATGATGCGGCCGTGGCTTCGCCGGGAACGGCATGGTCGGTTCGTGGCCGCCGTGGCGCGTCGGACTATTCGCTGCGTCTGAACGACGGCACCGCCGACCCTGCCCAGCAGATCGGGTATGCGTCCACCGGCACTCCGGTGCTCGATACGCGCGAGTCGTTCACCGTCTCGGCCTGGGTGCAGCTGGCGAATGCTTCTGCCAACCGCGTGGTGCTGTCCGAGCCCGGAACCAACGGCAGCTCGTTCGCCCTGTACTACTCGGCCTCCTACAAGAAGTGGGTGTTCAACCGGACGGACAGGGACCAGACCGGCCCCGTCTACATCCGTTCGCTGGCGGACCATGACGACCCGCCGCTGAACGTGTGGACTCACGTGGCAGGCGTGTTCAAGACGGAAGGCGACGACAACCTTCCCGACAACGATCCGACCAACGACACCATCCAGCTGTTCATCAACGGACAGCCCCAGGGACAGCCGGTCGTCCTGTCCCAGGCGGCAGCCACCTACACCCCGTGGGCTGCCACCGGTGGCCTGCAGTTCGGCCGCAGCCTCGCCAACGGCAAGTACAACGACTACTACTTCGGCCTCATCGACGAGACTGCGGTATGGCAGCAAGCGCTGCAGCCGGCGCAGGTCGCCGACGAGGCCCGGCTGCGCGAGGACGGGGTGCGTGCCAATGAGCTGGTGGCTCAGTGGGACGCCACCTCGGCCAAGGGCAGCGAGATTGCGGAGAACACGGAGTATCCGGTTGCGTCGATGAAGCTGGCGCCCGCTGGCAGCACGGTGAACGAGGAGGACAACGCCCTGTTCCTGGACGGCAACAGCCAGTACGCCGCCTCCACGGGTCCGGTGGTCGATGAAACGGGATCGTTCACTGTCTCCGCCAGTGTCCGCCTGGACGCACAGGCACTGAAGGCGAAACCTGTCGGCTACACGGCCCGGGTGGCAGCACAGAGCATGGGCGGCGAATCCTCTTGGGCCCTGTGGGTGGTCAAGCCCGCCGCGGACACCTACCTGTGGAAGTTCACGCGCACCGCGGTGGACGCGGCTGGCAAGGTGACCCAGAACGCGGAAGTGCCCGCAGGCGATGTGGCCGTCACCGACTCGTGGGTGCAGATCACCGGCGTGTTCGATGCCCAGGAGGACTGGGAGTGGACCGATCCCTCCGACGCCACCAAGACCGAGACCCGCTACGGCAAGCTTCATCTGTACGTCGGTGAAATCGATCAGCCGTCCGATGGCGCGGCCACCTTCACCACACCGCAGCAGGGCAGTGGCGAGCTGAGCCTGGGGCGCGGCACCACTACCGGCAGCACCGGTGACTACCTGCTCGGTGGCCTGCAGGGCTTGAGGATCTGGACGGGAGCCATGACGTACGACCAGGTGCACTCCCAGGTTGTGGACAGCCCCGACAGCGTCTGAGGAAGCGCCATGACGGGCGGCCCGCTCACTGAGCGGGCCGCCCGGGCAGCCATACCCCGCGCCCCTCAGCTTCCTTGCTCTGCATCTTTCGTTCCCAACGGCACGCGCCCGGCCCGCAACCCCGTGCGCCTCGTAGGAAGAACCCATCATGAATCCCTTTGGCATACCCAGACCTCCAGCAGGTCGCGGGCCCGAGCCCAGAAAACGCTGGTCGCGGCGTATCGCCGCAGCAACCGGCCTGGCACTCCTGCCGGGGCTGCTGACTCCCGTAGCGTTTGCCGCGGACACCGACCCGCTGGGACGTCCGCACCTCAAGGCCCCGCACGCCACCAAGGTCAGCCCCTTCACCGCCAAGGTGAACAAGAAGGCCGCAGCCGAGGTTAAGAAGGCCGCCGAGGCCGACCGGATGGCAGCCGCCCGGGCCCGCCACGACCAGCAGCGCAAAGTCACGTGGCCGAAGGCCGGCAAGGCATCGGTGAGCGTCCCCCGCAAGGGAAGCCACCACGCCAAGGCCGGTTCGCTGCCCGTCACCGTCGCCACACCCGGCAAGGGAAAGGCGGCCGACTCCGTCGCTGTCGAGGTCCTGGACCAGAAGGCGGCCGCCAAGCTCGGCGTCAAGGGCGTGATCCTCAAGCTCACCGGGCCGGATGCCGCTGGCAAGGCCCGGCTCGGCATCGACTACTCGGCCTTCGCCTCCGCCTACGGCGGTGACTGGGCCGGGCGCCTTCAACTGATGCGCCTGCCCGACTGCGCTCTGAAGGACCCGTCAGCCGCGAAGTGCCGCAAGCGCGTCGAGCTGGATTCGGTCAACAACCGCGAGAAGGACAGCATCGCAGCTCCGGTCAGCTTCGCCTCCGGTGGGCAGACGATGATGCTCGCCCTGGCAGCGGGCGCCAAGTCCGGCGCCGGCACCTACAAGGCGACGCCGCTGTCCTCTTCCTCGACCTGGGAGGCGGGAGGCTCGTCCGGTTCGTTCACCTGGTCGTACCCGCTGCGTGTGCCGCCCGCGGCGGCAGGTCCCCAGCCGGATTTGTCGATCTCGTACGACTCCGGTGCCGTCGACGGTCAGACGGCGAACTCGAACAACCAGGGAAGCCAGGTCGGCACGGGCTTCGACCTCACCTCGTCCTACATCGAGCGCAAGTACGGCTCCTGCGACGACGACGGCCAGGACGGCAAGTTCGACCTGTGCTGGAAGTACGACAACGCCTCGCTCGTCCTCAACGGCAAGGCCACCGAACTCGTCAAGGACGACGAGACGGGCACATGGCGGCTGAAAGACGACGACGCCTCCACCGTCACGCACTCCACCGGTGCCGACAACGGTGATGAAGGCTCGACCGGCCTCGACGGTGACGGGGAGTACTGGTCGGTCGTCACGGGTGACGGCACGAAGTACGTCTTCGGCCTGAACAAGCTCGACGGTGCTGGAGCCGACGATCGCACCAACTCGGTGTGGACCGTTCCTGTCTTCGGTGACGACCCCGTCGAGCCCGGCTTCACGGGCGGCGACACTTTCGCCGACCGCGCGAAGATGCAGGCCTGGCGGTGGAACCTCGACTATGTCGAGGACACCCACGGCAACGCCATGTCGTACTGGTACACCGCTGAGCACAACAACTACGACAAGCTCGGCGACGACAACACCGGCACCGACTACGTCCGCGGCGGCTACCTGAAGGAGATCCGCTACGGCCAGCGCTCCGACTCCCTCTTCTCCGGTTCTCCGGCCGCGTCCGACAAGGTGGTCTTCAGCTACGCCGAGCGCTGCCTGGCGTCCGGCACGGGCTGTGACTCACTGACCGAGGACACGCGGGACAACTGGCCGGACGTGCCGTTCGACGCGATCTGCAAGGACGGCGACAAGTGCACCGGCAACGTCGGGCCGACGTTCTTCACCCGCAAGCGGCTGACGGCGATCACCACGTACGCGTGGAACGCGGCGGCTGCCACGCCCGCCTTCGAGCCCGTCGACGCCTGGTCGCTCAAGCAGCTGTACCTCGACCCGGGTGACACCGGTGATTCCACCGACCAGTCGCTGTGGCTGGATGAGATCAAGCACACCGGCAAGCGCGGAACGGACCTGTCGCTGGATCCGGTCAAGTTCAGCCATGTGATGCTGCCCAACCGCGTGGACGGCACCGACAACATCCTGCCGTTGGACAAGCCCCGCCTGAAGACCGTCACGTCCGAGACCGGTGCCCAGACGATCGTCACCTACTTGGACGCCGACTGCACCGCGGCCGGCACCAAGCCGAAGCTGGACGAGAACACCAAGCGCTGCTACCCGGTGTACTGGTCACCCAACGGCGAGAAGGACCCGATCCTCGACTGGTTCCAGAAGTACCCGGTCACGGCGGTGTCCACCACCGACCCCTTCGGCGGCTCGGAGGCGGTGCAGCACAGCTACCAGTACACAGGTGGTGGTGCCTGGCACTACGACGAGGACCCGCTGACCCCGGCCAAGGAGCGCACCTGGTCCATCTGGCGTGGCTACCAGCAGGTCACCCACCTCACCGGCGTCTCCGACGGTACGCAGAGCAAGGAGGTCTCCGTCTACCTGCGCGGCATGAACGGCGACCGCGTGCTCGGCTCGGACGGCAAGACCCCGGACCCCGACCAGCGCAAGACCGTCGAGGTCACCGGCATCAAGGCCGACAAGATCACCGACTCGGAGCAGTACGCGGGCTTCACCCGCGAGTCCGTCACGTATGACGGCGACACCGAAGTCGGCGGATCCGTCAGCGACCCGTGGTCGAAGCGGACGGCGACGCAGCACAAGTCGTACGCGGACACCGAGGCGTACTACGTGCGCACCGCTGCCACCCACGCCCGCACCAACATCACCAGCAAGCTCACACCGTACGACCGCGTGCACACGGTGAAGACGACCTACGACGACTACGGCATGGCCGAGACCGTCGAGGACGAGGGCGACGACTCGGTCACCGGCGACGAGAAGTGCAGCCGCACCTGGCACGCCCGCAACAGCGCCAAGGGAATCAACTCCCTCGTCTCCCGCACCCGCACGGTCGCGGCCATCTGCGCGACCACGGACAGCTCGCTCGACTTGCCGGCCGATTCCAAGCGTGCCGGCGATGTCATCTCCGATACCGCCACTGTCTACGACGACACCGCAGCCACCACATGGTCGGCCTCGCAGACGCCGACCAAGGGTGAGGCCACCTGGACCGGCCGGGCCAAGGGGTATGGCAGTGACGGCACTCCGGCGTGGCAGAAGGTCGCCAAGACCACGTACGACATCCTCGGGCGTCCGCTGATCGTCGAGAACACCAACGGCCTGGCCGTCGCGTCGACCGCCTACACGCCGCCGACCACAGGTCCGCTGACGTCGACGGCAGTCAGCGACGCCAAGACGTACAAGACCACCACGGCCCTCGACTTCGCGACCGGCGCGACGCTGAAGGTCACCGACCCCAACAACAAGGTCACCGAGAGCGAGTACGACAGCCTCGGCCGCATCACCAAACTGTGGCTGCCCAACCGCAACAAGCTGCTGGGCAAGACCCCGAACTACGTCTACGCCTACAACGTCACCAGCTCGGGCATGTCCTGGGTCTCCACCGGGACCCTCAAGAATGACGGCTCCGGCTACAACACCTCTTACGAGTTCTACGACTCCCTGCTGCGCTCGCGCCAGACCCAGGCGCCCACCCCGCAGGGCGGCCGACTCATCTCCCTGACCCTCTACGACGCACGAGGCCTCGCGGTCAGCCAGCAGGGCGACATCTGGGACAGCACGTCACTGCCCAGTTCGACGGCCGCGGAGATCTCCGGAGGCCAGGCACCGATCCAGACCGACACCACCTACAACGGGGCAGGACGGCCGACGAAGGCGGTGACGAAGGTCCACGGCGTCACCCGCTGGACGACCGACACCACCTACACCGGCGACACCGTCGCCACCACCGCCCCGGCCGGCGGCCAGGCGAGTGCCGTGGTCAACAACGCGCTGGGCCAGACGACGCAGCGCCGCGAGTACGCGGGCTCCACGCCCACCGGCACGAGCTACACCACCACCGACTACACGTACACACGCTCCGGCCAGCAGGAGACGGTCACCGGCCCTGACCAGACCAAGTGGTCGTACACCTACGACCTCTTCGGTCGGCAGGTCACGGCGACCGACCCCGACAAGGGCAAGAGCAGCAGCGAGTACAACGACCTCGACCAGGTCGTCAGCACAACCCCGAACGACGACGCCTCGAAGAAGCTGCTGTACGAGTACGACGACCTGGGCCGCAAGAAGGGCATGTGGCAGGTCGACAAGACCGACGCCAACAAGCTCGCCGCCTGGGGCTTCGACGCGGTGGCCAAGGGCCAGCAGGACACCGCCACCCGATACGAAGGCGGCGCCAGCGGCCCGGACAGCAAGGCCTACACCCAGAAGGTCACCGCCTTCGACGCGATGTACCACGTGACCGGTAGCGATCTGGTTCTGCCGGACACCGAGTCCCTGGTCTCCGGCGGCTACGTGAACAACAAGCTGTCGTTCAGCACGGGCTACAACCTGGACGGCACGATCAGCCAGTACTCCGCACCGGCGGTGGGCGGCCTGGCGGCCGAAGGGGTCTCCTACACCTTCGGAGCCCTGGGGCAGCAGCTCACCGCGACGGGCACGACCGGCTACCTGCAGGGTGCCGCATTCTCCCCGCAGGGCGACCTGCGGCAGCTCACCCTGGGCAAGGACGGGGCGTCCTCGGCGAAGAAGGCGTACCTGAACTGGGACTATGAGGAGGGCACGCGTCGCCTGACCCGTTCCTTCGTCACGGACGACGTGCACGGCTACATGCCGCAGGAGCTGAAGTTCACCCAGGACGACGCCGGCAACGTCACCTCGATCTTCGACGCCACCACCCAGGGCGGCACGGCCAAGGCCGACTACCAGTGCTTCGCCTACGACGGCAACCGCCGCATGACCGAAGCCTGGACCCCGAAGACCGCAGACTGCGCGACCTCCGGCCGCACGGTCTCCAACCTCGACGGCGCAGCCCCGTACTGGACCTCGTACACCTACACGGGCGCAGGCCAGCGCAAGACGGAGAGCCAGCACACGACGTCGGGTGACAAGACCACGACGTACACCTACAACGACACCACGGACACCAAGCCGCACACCCTGGACAGGACGACCGGCACCCGCACCAGCACCTACACCTACGACAAGAGCGGCAACACCACCTCACGCCCCGGCCCGACAGCCCAGCAGACGCTGGCCTGGAACACCGAGGGCGACCTGTCCAAACTCACCGAGAGCACGAAGGAG
Source organism: Streptomyces sp. NPDC031100 (assembly GCF_055570785.1). Taxonomy (NCBI): domain Bacteria; kingdom Bacillati; phylum Actinomycetota; class Actinomycetes; order Kitasatosporales; family Streptomycetaceae; genus Streptomyces; species Streptomyces sp. NPDC031100. Next base: position 863,376 of record NZ_JBVIGN010000001.1, on the reverse strand, counting down.
ACCAGCTACCTCTACGACGCCAACGGCGAACTCCTGATCCGCCGCGCCAAGGGAGACGGCGAAACCGTCCTCTACCTCGGTGCCGGCACAGAACTCCACCTGACCACCAAGGGCACCACGAAGACCACGTCCGGCACCCGCTACTACACAGCGAACGGCCAGACGATCGCCGTCCGCACGGCAACGTCCGGCGTCTCCGGCACAAAGCTCAGCTTCCTGGCCGCCGACCACCACGGCACCTCCAGCATCGCCCTCGACGCGAGCACGTACGCAGTCACCAAGCGCTACAGCACCCCCTTCGGCGCCCCACGAGGCACGAAGCCGACGTCCTGGCCCGACGACAAGTCCTTCCTCGGCAAGCCGGCCGATGACGCGACCGGCCTGACACATGTGGGCGCCCGCGAATACGACCCGCTCACCGGCCAGTTCGCGAGCGTCGACCCCGTGCTCGACCTGGCCGACCCGCAATCACTCAACGGCTACGCCTACGCCGGCAACAGCCCCGTCACGTTCAGCGACCCCACCGGCCTGTGGCTCGACGACGGCACCGGCCACAACGAACCCCGCACCGACGGCGGCCCGGCCGGCCCGGCCAGTCCCACACCCGGCCGTTGGGGTGGTGGAGGAGCAGGCCCCGGCGGATGCTACTGGTCCTGCAAAGGCCACGGTGGCGGCGGCAGCAGTGACGGAACCTCGCACACAACCAGCACCGGAAACACGGATCCAGGTCCGCGTTACCAGTGCAGCGGAATGGGTCTCACCGAGATTTGCAAGCCAATAACAGGCCCTGGTGACTCTCGTACGGACGTAGGAAACTACCTGTCCAGCCTTGCGAATAGTAGCGACTTCTGGGGAGGTCTCGCCCAAACCTTTTTTGGAGGACTCAGCGAAACAGGCGGTGTCATCCTTGTCGGATCCGGCGTAGTCGAATGCGGCACCGGAGTTCTGTGTGAGGCGGGCATCCCATCGATCGCCGCCGGAAGCGGGGGCGTCATCTTCGGTAAGAAGATGCTCGACTCCGGCTCAGACAAGCTCGGCCGAGCTTTCCGTGAAGCGGATGGCACTACAGCGGGGGAGGGAAAAGGAACAGCCTCCCAAATCGCCTACGGAGAAAATGACCTCAGCAGATCTGTGCAGTTGCAGCGGCTGATCGATAAAAACAAAGCGAATAACTACGGTGCGGCCCGCCTGGAGGACGGCACTATTCTCGTGGGCCGTTCGAGCAAGGGTGAGCATGCAGAGGAGAACCTGATTCGTCAGGCGAATGGGCGGAAGATCGTCGATCTGTATAGTGAACTGGAACCCTGTGCGAACAAATGTGCAAACAAGGTCAAGGACATGAATGTCACATGGACCTGGGCATGGAATGGCGTTGACCGGGCTGCTTCTAAGGCGGCAATGAAGGAAGGCATCGACGCTCTTTTCAACTCTCCGTAACGCGTAAGCGTAGTTTCTCGCAGCGGGCGGCCGGGGTAGACTGGCCACCCGCTGCGCGACTTGAGGGGAAATTATGTCTTGTGATGGTCTGAGAATGATGGACGTAGCGCTACCTGAGGCGCCCTCGCTCGGAACCCTGCACGTGCCAGTGGAGGCGGTCTACGAAGTATTTAAGCCCGTACAGCCTCCGCAAGTGGTGCATATGGGAGACCATCGTTTCGTGCGTTTTGGAGTTACTGGCGCGTCCGGCAGCCTCATGGTCGATATTGCATCCGGGCATGTGGTAGAAACACATGACGGATCTTGCGTCAACTATGTCAACGAGTCCTTGGCTGCATTCGTCGACTGTTTGCAGTTTTTCTCATCTTTGATCTCGAGTGAGATGGAAGATGAGGAGGTGGATGAAAGTGAGGACCCGGATGAGGACTTGGCGCGTAAGCTGGAAGTGTATATTCAAGCGATCGACTCTCGCGCTTATGGAGAGAACAGCTTCTGGTATGAACTCAGGTGGAGTGTTTCCCTAGGAGACTTCCATTGAGAGGTTTTCAACCTGAAATTGCAGGCCGCAGGGCTGGCGGGCTTGAGATTTCGGTCGCACCTGCAGCACGTGCGGGAGCAGACCGCGCGATCCTCAGCGCCCGCCCTGCGACCATTCGCTGAGGATCTGGGCCTTTCGGTCGAACTCCCGGTCCATGAAGGACATCGGGGCACGCAGCATCGTGTGGCGTCCGTCGACGGTGTGCACGGCGACGCGGCTGACACCCAGGCTGCGCCGGACCTCCAGTCGCATGATGTCCGTCCGGGGAATCCGGCGACGCCGGTCGCCCCGGAAGACGAGAGCCTCCTCGGTGAGGCTCACCCCGTGGCCCCGGTACGCAAGCGCGACGACTGCACCGGCCACGGCGGCCGTCAGGAGGAGCTGCCTCAGTTCACCGATGCCCATCGGATCACTGGTGAAGGCAAGGCCGAGGTACAGGAGCGCCGTGGCGGTCAGGGAGCCCAGAAGGATGGGAAGGACCAGCTGGAGAGTCCCGAGCTTGAACGAGAACACTTCGGTCTCCGGCCGATCGGCGGGGGACGGATCTGAGAGATTCAAGGCGATCGCCGATTTCGTAAAAGGAATTTTTGCGGTCGAATCCGGCGGTGTCGGCGGCGCCGCTTGAGCGCCACCGACACCCCCGGGTCAGCGAAGGACGTTCACAGACCGGCCTACTTCTTACGGTACTTGTTCTTCTTACTCACGTTGCCGGGCGCCGCCCAGCCGTAGCCCCCCCCAGCCGACGGTGGCTCCGAAGGTCCAGGTGAAGCAGCCGTTCCGCGCTGCGGCGGCGTTGATGTTGTGTACCGCCCGCCAGGTGTAGGCCCAGGCGAGGGCCACACAGGCGCCTACGGCGACGGGGTGGGGGATCCGAGAGCACAGGTACGCCTCGGTCCCGGCGGCCACGGCTCCGCCCACAGTGCCGACGTCCTCCTTCAGCACCTGGGTGTGGAACCGCGTCACATAGAACTTGCACTTGAACGTGTAGCCCGACCAACCCCAGTCGGTACTGCACTTGCGCACGTACCCGATACGACCGGAGAGATCGTACTGGTTCCCTGGGTCCTGGTTGGCGTAGTCGTACGCGGTCGCCGAACCCCCGTACACCGGGTCGGTCTGGAGGAAGTGGCCCGACTCCGGGTTGTACAGGCGTACGCCCATCAGGATGTCACCGGTCACCGTCTCGCTGGAGCGCTGGCTGCCGCCGAGCCACCCGTAGCGCGTGGCCGTCTGGCCGGTGCGCGGGTTACCGAACTCGTCGTTGTCGAGCGCGACCGGCGTCTTCGAGGCGTCCAGCGGGAGCAGCAGGGCCACGTCCCCGTGGAGGTTGGTGAGGTTCAGGACGATGTCGCCGGTCTTGCTCGTCGTGGCGGCGAGGCTGCCCGTGGCGGACGTGACGTTGCGGGTCACGGTGCCGGCCGTGGTGTCCTCGACGATCCAGCGGGGGCTGTCCGAGTCGTCGCCGTAGTGGTTGACCTTGGCCGCGGTCTGGGTCCAGGTGCCTGCGCTGCCGGTCTCCACCGTCCACGTGTGCAGGCGCCCGGCCGGGTCGAGCTTCCAGGTCTGTCTGCCGGTGCCGGCGGTCTGTCGGTACACGAGGTCGTTGGCGTAGTAGTCGAAGGTGCTCCCCGACTGTGCCGTGGTGCGGCCGAACGCGTCATAGGTGGTGCCGGAGTCGGCGACCCGGTCGGCGCTGTCGTAGCCGGTGGTTGTGGTGGTGCCTCCCGTGGTCGGGCAGTCGGCGCCGGGGGTGCCGGACGCCGTGGTGAGCGACTTGCGGTTGCTGCGCTCGTCGTAGGTGTAGTCGCGACGGGTGCAGACGGTGGCCGCGGTGTCCTGGACGGTGCTGAGCCGGCCGGCCGCGTCATAGCCGTAGGTCTGGTCGGACCAGCCGGCGTGCGTGGTGACCTGGCCGTGGACCGACTCGGTCACGGTGTCCGAGTAGACCATGGCGGAGTCGCTGTCGCGGGTGTAGGTCCGCTTGACGGCCGCTCCGGTCGTGTCCTTGCTCTGCTCGAGGGTATAGCCGCCGGGCAGCTTCTCGGCGCTGACGGTGCCGTCGGCGTCGTAGGTGGGCTGGAAGGATCCCGCGACGGAGTCGGTGATCTTGGTGGCGAGTCCTCGGGCGTCGGTCGTGTCGTCGTAGGTGTAGGTGACGGTCGACGGGACGCTGTCCGTGACCTTGACCGGCCGGTCGAGCAGGTCGTACTCGGTCGTGGTGGTGCCGTTCTCGGCGTCCTTGTACGACATCTGCCGGCCGAGCTTGTCGAAGGTGCGGGTGAGGGTAGTGCCCGTGCTCGACACCGTCTTGACGGGTCTGCCCGTGGCGGTGTCGTACTCGGTGGTGGTGTCCGGCACCGCCTGGCCCACTCCGCCGGCGACCGTGACCTTGGACTGGCGTCCGGCGGCGTCGTACGTCGTGGTGGTCACCTTGGCCGGATGGCCCCACCAGTCGTACTCGGTCGTGGTGGTGGGCAGGCCGGTGGGGTTGGAGCCCCCGCCGGTGATCGCGCCGGCCGCGCCGGTGCGGCAGACCAGGTCGGCCCACTCGGGGCGGCCTTCAGAGTCGCCGGTGCCGGTGGCGGACCAGTAGGTGGTGACCTGGGTACCCGCGTCGGTGCCGGTGGCGCCGGGCTGGATCTGCTTGGTCACCCGGCCCTGTGCGTCGTACTCCTTCTTGGCAGTGATGGCGAGGCCGCTCGGGTCCTCGACCGTCTTGGTGGCGACTCCCTTGGTCCAGTCGTACACGGTCTGCCTGGTGCGGGTCTCGCCCTGGACCGTGGGGTGTTCGCGGACCTGGACGCCGGTGGTGGACTGAGTGATCCGAGTCGAACTCGTTGGTCTCCCAGCTGCGCGCCGTCACGGAGGTACCGGCCGTCGCGAGCGTGGTGGAACCGGACTTCAGGTTCTGCGTGAGGTCCACGCGGTGCAGCGGCCCGAGCTCCTCCAACTGACGGACGCCCTTGCTGTCGAACACCCAGCGGGTGGAGAGGAGTTCGGCGCGCTCGTCGCTGCTGAGGCCCGCGATGCCGAGCTCGGCCTGGGCCGCCGTGGCGGCGCTGGTGAGCCCCAGGGCGATGGCGCGGTTGGACGCGGTCAGCTCCCGGATCGTGTTGCCGAACCGGTGCAGCAGTCATCAGCTACTGGGCGGAGTTTCTCCTGCCGCGCGACACCGTCGAGTGTGGCGATCCGCGCGACCGGGTCAGCGGCGTGTGTGGGCTGCGGTTCCGTTCGGGCAGCGGCGGCGTCCACCTCTACCGGCCGGGACACCCCGCCCGCGTGCTGCTGACCGGTTTCCCCGCCCGTTGGTGGGGCCGCGCCGCCCAGCGGGTGCAGCGCAACTACACGGCACTGTTCACCTGCCCCGCCTGGACTCCCGTTGAACGAGCCGCGTACACCGCCCTGCGCGCCACCAGGATGGAACCACCGCTCATCGGGTCCTCGCTGCTGCGGCGCATCCACGCGACGGCCGGCCCCGGGCCGGTCAACAGCACCGACGCGTGGACCACCCTGGGCGGAATCCGTCTGGAGACCACGGACGGTCTGCCATGCGACGAGCTGATCGCACTGTTCACCGATGGCCCGTGCGTTCTGGGCTGGCAGCTGGAAAGCAAGTACTGCGCCTGCGACCACGACTTGAAGGAACGACTCGGCTGCATGGTCGACTTCCGGCTGCCCGGCACCGAGCGATACGTCTACTACTCGAACCTGCGCTGGGGCCGCACTATGGACGCCCGGCACCGCAAGCTGCTGGCGGAGGAGAACCGGACGGCGTTCACCGACTGAGCCCCGGACAACCGGAGGCTGGTGTGCCGGGTCGCCTGACGTGGCAGGAGATCCAGGTGCCGTACGGTCTCTGTGCAAGCAAGCGTGCGCGGCCCGACAGCCCAGCAGACGCTGGCCTGGAACACCGAGGGCGACCTGTCCAAACTCACCGAGAGCACGAAGGAGACCAGCTACCTCTACGACGCGGGCGGCGAACTCCTGATCCGCCGGGCCAAGGGCGACGGCGACACGATCCTCTACCTGGGCGCCGGCACGGAACTGCACCTGACCACTAAGGGCAACACGAAGACCGCGTCCGGCACCCGCTACTACACGGCGAACGGCCAGACGATCGCGGTCCGCACCGCCACCTCCGGGGTGTCGGACACAAAGCTCAGCTTCCTGGCCGCCGACCAGCACGGCACGTCCAGCATTGCCCTCGACGCGAGCACGTACGCGGTCACCAAGCGCTACACCACGCCCTTCGGCGCCCCACGGGGCACGAAGCCGACGTCCTGGCCCGACGACAAGTCCTTCCCCGGCAAGCCGGCCGATGACGCGACCGGCCTGACACATGTGGGGGCCCGTGAATACGACCCGGTGACCGGCGCGTTCCTCAGCGTCGACCCACTTCTCAACCTGCAGGAACACCAGTCCCTCAACGGCTACGCCTACAGCGACAACAACCCCGCCACCCTCGCCGACCCGGCCGGCGTCGACCCCTGCGGTGGACTCAAGTGCGGCCACGAAGGCGACAAGTGCAGCGATCCCGACATCTACTGCGGCGCCTCCAAGTCGGACGGCACAGCCGACACTTCCGGTGACTGGTTCGGCGGCGGCAGCAGTGACGGAACCTCGCACACAACCAGCTCCGGGAACACAAGCGGTGGCGCGGTCAAGAAGGGCCCCGGTGACCCCGACAAGGGATGTCGTTCCTGGGGGTTTCTGTCCGGAGTTTGCTCCGCTGTCGGAGAGACCTTCTACGGGACGGTCAGTAACGTCCCGCACGCGGTCGAATATGCAGGCTGGATTTGGGACGGGGACTGTTGGGGAGATGGTGGTCCCGGAACACCTGGCTGCGACTACGGAACCCAGTTCGACAACTTCATTGCAAGCCAGGGCTTCGACACCAACAGCGACTACTATCGTGTGCCCACGGCGCTGGCAGCGATCTTCGGAACTCGCGAAGGTGGACTGCCCAGGCCTGGGCCGAGGAGAATACCGATGGGCTTCGCAAACGCGGCGGAGTTCGAGCAATTCGGGGGAGTGCTACATGCCGGGCTACAAGATGCGGGGATCGAAGGCGTGACGGCCGTATTCCAGGGGAGCTCGGTGACCGGAAAGAGTTACCGGACCGGTAGGCCATTCGGTTCGCATAGCGACTTCGATGTAGCGCTTGCCGGTGAAGGTCTTCTGGAGCGGGCCAAGGGGGCTGGTATTCCCCTCCGGTCTGGAGGTACGCGCACTGGGCCTCTGAAGGGTGCAGACCTGGAGAAGATGGGGCTGGGAGGCTTGAGAAGCAGCCTTTCTGAGTCGGCCGACCGGGAGGTCAATTTTATGATCTACCGCTCGGTCAAGGACGCCACATCGCGCGCTCCGAGTATCATCGTCAAGCCGTGAAGGACGTATAGAGGAGAGACTGTGGCGGCGCGCTTTACATTGTTCGGAGCCAAGGGGTTGAGTGTTTCTCATGTTGCCCAGTTGGTAGGCGAGGCACTGCGGATTCGGCTTGATCTGCGAGAGAGCTCCTACAAGGGTGGAAACTATTTCCTCCACCGGATTTCGGGCGGCATGGAAATCTCCGTTGAGGGGAATGTGTGCGATGAAGACGGGGTTCCCGTGGAACCAGAATTCCCCGATTACATCGCGCTCATCTATCTAAACTACAGCAACCCTTCTGTGGAAGGAAAGTTGTCGGAGATTGAGGAGCTGGATCTCCTTCGGACCGAAGTAGTCTGATCACCTGGTGGGGCCTGCGGAATTGCAGGCCCCACCACGGTCCTCTGGACCGCCTCTATATGTCCTGCGGCTGCTGATCGCCCTCGAAGAGACCGATGCCACCCTGCGGTAGCTGGCCCGCTATTGGGACAAGACCCGCGAATCCGGCAACCCGAAGACGTCCCCGGCGATCGACGCGCTCAACGAGATCCTCTTCATTGGCCGCTCGGCATACACATGCTCCTGGCCGCGCAGTCCGCGACTGTCCAGTCCTGCACGCGGCCAGACGATCGCGGTCCGCACCGCCACCTCCGGGGTCTCCGGTACGAAGCTCAGCTTCCTGACCGGCGACCACCACGGCACCTCCAGCATCGCCCTGGACGCGACCACATACGCAGTCACCAAGCGTTACAGCACGCCGTTCGGCGCCCCGCGGGCACCAAGCCGGCGTCCTGGCTGGACGACAAGACGTTCCTGGGCGAGCCGGCCGACGACACGACCGGCCTGACACACGTCGGGGCCCGCGAATACGACCCCACCATCGGCCAGTTCATCAGCGTCGACCCGGTCCTGTCGGTCGACCAGCACCAGTCCCTCAACGGCTACGGCTACGCCGGCAACACACCCGTCACCCAAGCCGACCCGACCGGCCTGTGTATGGCAATGCGTGCGGCGTCGGCGTCCCCAAGGGCGACGGCTCGGGCGAGATCATCACGGAGGTCCACTACAACAAGACCGGCACGTCGCACACCAACAGCACCGGCCACACCAGCAGCGGCACGGGCCTGCAGTGCTCTGGAACCGGTCTCACCACGTATTGCACGTCGGCAGCGGATCCAGGCCCCGGTGACTCCAGCATGGACGTGGGCAACTACCTGTCCAGCCCTGCGACTTCTGGTCTGGCCTTGCCCAAACCTTTGTTGGAGCAGTCAGCGACACCGGCGGTGTCATCCTAGGCACATCGGGCGTAGTCGAATACAGCACCGCCGTCCTTTGCCCAGTGGGCCCCCCGTCGATTGCCGCAGGAACCGGAAGCGTCGTATTTGGCCAGTGGATCTTGACTCAGGCTCGGACAAGCTCGGCCGGGCTTTCCGCGAAGCGGATGGCGCCGCTAGAGATCTTTAACGGCTGAGGTTATGGCGGTTGGAGGTCGAGCCCGGTCTTGGTGATGAGGCCCTGGATGAGGCGGGCGCGGTACTGCATGCGTTTCAGCCGTGTCTTCACCAACGCGGTGAGCTGGTCGAGGCTGTGTTTGGTGAGGTTGGCCAGCGACCTCTTCAGACGCGACCACACACCCTCGACGGGGTTGAGCTCGGGAGCGTACGGCGGCAGCTGGTAGACGGTCAGCCATAATCGGGCGGCGATCAGCCCGCGCATGGTGTGGCTGACGTGCGTGTTCAGGTTGTCCCACACCAGCACGACGGGGCCACCGAGCTGCTGGTGTGCGGCGTCCAGGAGACGTGCGTAGTCGGCCTCGGTGAAGCCCTTGCGGGCCCTTGGCGGGACCGTGGTCGAGGTGGATGCGGTAGATCAGCCGCGGCCGGTGGCCGGTCTTGGTGCAGATCAGCGCGGCCATGGAGACGCGCTTGGTGCCCTGGGCGGTGACCCGCACGATCGGGGTGTGGCCTCGGCGGCCCCAGGTGCGGCCCTTGGGCGGCCTCAGGCCCTGGCCAGCTTCGTCCTCGAAGCAGAGCCAGGCGCCCAGGTCCGCCGCCCTCTTTTTGCGACGGGCCACTGCTCGTCCTTCCAGGCGGCGATCTTGACCTCGTCCCGCTCGGTGGCCTTGCGGGAGGGGGCCTGCACGCTCCAGCCGATGCGGTGTAGCAGCAGGTCCAGCCCGGCCAGGGTGTACTTGACACCGAACCGGCGGCGCACGATCTCGGCGATCCGGGCCAGCGTCCAGCACTGGTCAGGCCAGCCGGAGACGGGCCGGACCGGCATCCAACACCGCCTCCAGAACGTGGAGTTGTCCCGCGTCGAGCTTGCAGCGCGCGCCGCCGGGGCCCTTGGAAGTCAGGGCCTGACGTCCGCCCCATGCCAGCGCCCGCCGCCAGCGGTTCGCCGACATCCGGGTCACCCTGAACCGTCGGGCCACCTCCCGGTCGCTGGCCCCGGCTTCGATCAGGTCAGCGGCCGCGAGCCGGACTTGCTCGCGCCGAGCCCGTTCCTCGGCCGTCAGTCCACCGCCATCGGGATACCTCATCCTCCTGGCATAGCGCGGACGACAGCCGTCACGACCCCACGTAACCCGCACCCTTAAAGATCTCTAGAGGGTGTCTGAAAAGCCGGTGAGCGGTCTGACGCTGCGAGGCGGTGCAAGCAGGGCCATGGCCAGATAGATGGGGTTCTCCGAGTTGACGCGCTGGAATTCGTAGTCCTCCGAGAGGCGGCGGCAGTGCCCGAGCCAGGCAAAACCGCTCAGCCATAGGCCGCCGCGCTCGCAGCCGGCCCGCAGCGCCCGCTGACTGGCTTTTCAGACACCCTCCAGCCGCCCGACAGCTCTTCCGTCGCCGCGAGTATCGCAGGGTCTGCCGGAGCGCGGCTCTGACGTCGTATGTCGGCCATGTGCGTCGTGAAGGCCTCATGGGCCGTGTGGAAGAGGCCCGGATCGACCGTCGCGTACACGCCGGTGATGGACAGGCAGGCCGGGGCATTGGCGGGCATCTCGTCCGTGTAGCCGCTCGTCAGCGGAGAGCCGAGGATCGCGATGCCGAGGGTCTCGCCGGCCTGCTGGATGGTGTTGTTCAGGGCCGAGCCGGCACCCGCCTTGTCCATCGGATGGTGCCCATCAGGGCGTCGGCTGAGGCCGCCAGGCTCAGTACGATTGCCCGCTAGTGCCAGATCAAGGCCGAGTTCATCACCTGGCTGTTGCCCACGGCCCAGCAGACCGCGATCGGCCTCGGCAACCTCGACGCCGCATGCGCTGGACCGCCGGTGCCCTGACCCGCAGCACGAAGCCAAGTTCGTTCACGGCTTGGACGACGTACTCGATGGACCGTCCCAGCCCCAGCCGCGTCAGACCAGGCCCGGATCGCTTGCCAGCGCTTCTTGGAAGGCTGACCAAGCTGCGGGGGTGACGTGGAGGCACCGGCCGCCGAGGTTCTTGGAGTCGCGTATGGCGACGGTGGTGGGGATGTTGGTGGCGACCTCGACGCACTCGGCCTTGTCGTCGCTGTAGCTGGATTTGTGGTATTCGAACGCAGGCACGACTCACGGCTCCTTACATAGGTTGAGGAGGAACGAGGCTGAATCTCGTTCGTTCAGGGAGCGCTCGGCGATCCTCTCGAACAACTCATCGTAGGCGGCTGCGGCCTCTCCGCCCTCCACCCACCGCTCGGCGAAGGGTGCTTCGACGTACACGACGTCCATGGCGCCGGGCTCGGCGAACGAGAGGATGTTGAACGAGCCGTGCAGGCCCGGGTGTGTGCCAGCGCTGAAAGGGAAGACGCGGAAGCTGACGGTTGGCAGGTCGGCCAGCCTCAGGAGTTCCTCGATCTGCTCCTTGGCCGTCGCCACGCCGCCGGGGAAGTTGCGGAGGGCTGCTTCGTAGATGACAACCCGCAGTGAGAGCAGCGGTTCCTCGGAGAGGCGTCGCCGACGGGCGATTCTCGCCGCGACAAACTCCTCGTCTGACTTCGGGTTCTCGGTCGCCCGTGCTGCCGAGTTCGCCCGCAAGCCTCGTACGTACTCCGGCGTTTGAAGGAGGCCTGGAACGAACGCCGGCTGCCAAGCCCTGATCACGGTTGCAGCGCTCTCCAAGGCGATGTATTCCTGCATGACACCGGGAATGCTGTAGTCGTCCCACCAGCCCTTGGCCTTGCGGCGCTCACGGTCGACCCGGGCCAGCTCCAGGAGGCCTCCGACCGTTCCGGGGTCGTGAACTCCGTATAGCTCGCACAGCGCCCGGATGTCAGGGTCCCGTACGGGGACCCAACCGCCTTCCATCTTCGCGACCTTCGTCGTGGATGCCGTCAGCGCCTTGGCCGCGTGGGTCTGGGTGCGGCCGGCCGCCGTACGCAACTTGGCGAGTTCGCCGCCCAGTCGGCGCCCCAGGACAGTGGACGTGCTGTTGCCCTGCGTCGGCCGGATCGCTGTCACGTTGCCCCCTCTGGCTGTTGGTGCGCCGTCAGTCTGGCGTGATGGCGGACCTGCCGCAAAACCTGATCGGAGGAATTTATCCAAGAGGAACTTGCGTGCAATCCGACTGGGCCCCTACTGTCGGTGACGAACCGATTGCACAGCGGCGCCAGTTGCTGGCGCTGCCCACCCCTGCCCGGAGGTGAGCGACATGGTCGCCCCCGAAGAGCCCGAAGTCCTCCTCCACTACGACCGTCTCGACTACACCCCGCTCCCCAAGAGCGTCACTCTTGCCCGTCGACGGGCCCAGCGGCTCATCACCGACTGGGGGTACCCGGAACTGGCGGCCGACACCGCCCTGTTGGTCTCGGAGCTGGGCGGCAACGCCGTACTGCACGGCTGTCTCCGTGGCCGACTCTTCCGCATCGAACTCGCCTTGACCGAGCGGGCCGTACGGGTGTCCGTCTCCGACCCGAATGGCGAGTTACTGCCCAGCCCGCGTGACGCGAGGAAGGATGAGCCGTTCGGCCGAGGGTTGCTCATCGTGCGCGAGGTCGCCGACCGGTGGGGCGTGGAGGAGCTGGCCGTCGGCAAGTCCGTGTGGTGCGAGCTCGATGTCGCCCCTCGGGTCGTAATCCCCGATTACGGTGGCGGCAGCGCACCCCCGCCACCAAGGAGGACGACCATGGCCGAACCGCTCAAGACCTTCGTCAGCGGCGTCGAGGTCGAGGTCCCCAACAGCATCCCCGACATCCGCGCAGCTCTCCCCGAGGAGCGGCGCGAGGAGTTCGACCAGGCCATCAACGAGGCCGGGGTGCACGACATCCATGCGGTCATGCGGCACTGGATGCTCGAATCCGTTCCCGACCCGGAGGCGGACGCGCTGCTTCAGAGGCTCGCGGCGGACGAGGCCGAGAGGCGGGGCGTCGCTTGAGCTACCGCATCACCTACGCCCCGCCCGCCGACGACACCCTGGCCAAGATGCGGAACGCCGATGCGTTCAGGGAGGCGATGGCGGGCACCATCGGCCGGGACCCGTACGGGCACGGGTCGACCGCCGTCAGGGGTGAACGCGATCGACGCGAAGCCACGGTCCTCGGTGCCATCGCGCTCTACTACGTCTCCGGATCCGTGCTGACCGTCACCGTGGTCAGGCTCGTTCCAGCACTCTGACCGGTGGCCGGCAGTGGTCGGAGCGCGAGGCGGCCGCCCCGGTTCCAGTCAACCGGGGCGGCCGCACAACGCGCATCAGAGCAGGTTCAGTTCACGTTCACCGCGCTCCAAGCCGCCCCCACTGCGTTGTACTCCGTGCCCCCCGCGCCGTAAAGATCCTTGGCCGCGTTCAGGGTGGCCGTGCGGGCGGCCTTGTAGTTCGTGGAGGACGTCATGTAGACCGTCAGTGCCCGGTACCAGATCTTGCCGACCTTGTCCCGGCCGATGCCGGTGACCGTCGAGCCGTTGTACGTCGGCGAGTCGTAGCTGACCCCGTTGATGGTCTTCGCGCCGCTGCCCTCCGCGAGCAGGTACGCGAAGTGGTTCGCGACGCCCGAGGAGTAGTGGACGTCCAGGTTGCCGACCGACGAGCTCCAGTAGTCCGCCGAGTTGCCGTCCTTGGACGGCTTGTCCATGAAGCGCAGGGCCGCCTTGCCGAAGCCGGGCTTCACGATCTTCTCGCCGATGAGGTAGTCGCCCTGGTCCGAGGGGTTGTTGGCGTACCACTCGACCATGGTGCCGAGGATGTCGGACGTGGCCTCGTTCAGGCCGCCGGACTCGCCCGAGTACGTCAGCGCCGCCGTCTTGGAGGTGACGCCGTGCGTCATCTCGTGCCCGGCCACGTCCAGCGCGACCAGCGGCCCGAAGGTGGTGCCGTCACCGTCGCCGTAGGTCATGCAGAAGCAACTGTCGTCCCAGAAGGCGTTGTTGTAGTTGCTGCCGTAGTGGACGCGGTTGTACGAGCCCTTGCCGTCGCCGGCGATGCCGCTGCGGCCGTGGACGTTCTTGTAGTAGTCCCAGGTCTCGTTGGTGCCGTACTGGGCGTCGACGGCGGCCGAGGCGCGGTCGGCGGTGGTGCCCGAGCCCCAGTGGTTGTCGGCGTCCGTGAACAGGGTCGCGGGGGCCCGGCTGAAGCAGATGCCGAAGAAGCACAGGTCGGTCTTGTTCTCCGCGTCACCGGTGTAGGTGTTGCCGCGGGTCGGGTCCTTGAGCTGGTACGTCGAGCCGGAGAGGGTGGTCTCAAGGGGGACCGTCCCGCCGTACAGCGACTTGCCGTCGCCGGTGGCCGTCTCGATGCTGTCCCAGGCGTCGATCTGGGCGCCGGTGCGGGCGTCGGTCAGCACGGTCCGGGCGACCGGGTTGCCGAGCGAGTCCTGGCCGACGGCGTTGGTCCGCCAGGCGAGCCTCGGCGCTCCGTGCAGGGCGTCGACGACCAGCTCGGGCTTGGCCCTGAGGTTCTTCAGGGCGTCACCGAGGTTGGCGGCGCGCAGGGCGTTCACCGCGAGGTCGGCGGCCTGGGGGCCCGACACCTTGGGGAGGATCGAGGACAGGGATATCGGGCTCCTGGTCGCCCGGTTGGCGCTGCGGTAGGCGCCGTTCGGGGCCAGGTGGACGACGAAGTCGCCGCCGAGCACCGGGAGTTGGTGGTAGGTGCGGTCGTAGCGGACGTGCTGGGTGCCGTCTCTGTCGACGATCACGTCCCGGACGCTGGTGTCCTGGGCGGCGGTGAGGCCCAGGCTCGCGGCCTGTGCCACGAGGGCGGAGGCCGCGTTCTCGACGGCGGAGGCCCGGGTCGGCCGGCCGTCGGCGTGGGCGGCGGGGGAGAGCGCGGCGGCCAGCAGGGTCGCGGTCGTGACGGCGACGCCGGCGGTGGCGAGACGACGGGTTCCTCGGACGTGCGGACGTATCCGACTCATCTGTCTCCTTGGGGAGGCGCCTTCGAGGCGTGGGGGCGGCGCACGGATGTCCCCAGTGATTTAAGGGGCCATGACATGTCATGTCCATAGCCCGTTCATGGAGATGTGTGGGGAGACGGAGGGGGTAGAGAATCGTTTCCGTGATCGCTTCGGAACCCCGAGACCCGCTGCCGTTCTTCGTCTACGGCACCCTCCGCCCCGGCGAGGCCAACCACGACCTGTTCCTGCGCGGCCGCACCCACACCGAGGAACCCGCCCGCCTGGCGGACGCGGCGCTCTACGACGGCCCCGGCTACCCCTACGCCGTCGAGGCACCCGGGGGAGCGGTCCACGGCGACCTGATCACCGCGCTCCCCGAGGCGTACGGCCGCCTGCTCGCGGAACTGGACCGGCTGGAGGAGTACGCCCCGGGCGACCCCGGCAACCTGTACGAGCGCGTCGCCCGGGACGTCGTACGCGCCGACGGCACCGCCGTCCGGGCCTGGGTCTACCTGGCCGCGCCGCGCGTCGCCGACCGACTGCGGGCCGAGGGACGGCCGATACCGGGTGGCGACTGGCCGGCCCGGCGCTGAGAGCCTGCGTCAGCCCAGCAGCCTGACCCCCTCGGGCACCACGATCCCGAACTCCTCCTCCACCACACGCCGCGCCTGCGTCTCCTCGGTCAGCCTGCGCTCGACCACCGTGCCGTCGGCGCGGGTCTCGACCAGCCGGGCGCCGTCGAGGGCGAGGTGCCGTTCGGGGGTGGTCCGCTGCAGGTAAGGGCGCTGGGTGAAGGGGGAGCGAGGGTTGGTGCCGACGTGCCAGTTGAACACCTCGAAGTCGGGCGCGGCGAACGGCTCCAGCGTGAACGCGTACTGACTCACCCAGTCCCGTGCCCGGCGGTCGTACGCCTGCAGCGCCCACAGGGCGAGCGGCCCGCCGTGCGGCAGGTGTACGAGCCGGTGCCGGCGCCCCGCGCCCTCGAACTCCTCGCCGACCCGCAGCGGCACCGGCTGGAGCAGCGCCCCGCCCGCGCCGAACCCGACGTCCGCGAGGTACGGCTGGGGATCACCCGGCACCGCCACCTTCAGCATCATGTGCGTACGTGGCCGGCTCTCCACGGTCTCGGCCCCCAGCACCACCCGCCCGGCCAGCCCGCCCACCCCGAGGCCGAGCGCCTCCAGGGCCAGCCTGAGCAGGGTGTTCTGCTCGTAGCAGTAGCCGCCCCGACGGCCGCGGACCAGCTTGGCCATCAGGTCGCCGGGCGCGAGCGACGGGGCCCGGCCGGACAGGGGTTCCAGGTTCTCGAAGGGGAGCGAGAAGGCGTGCGCCAGGTGCACACCCCGCAGGGTCGCCAGGTCGGCACGCCTGCCGCCCTCCCATCCGATGCGCTCCAGATAGGCGTCGAGGTCGAACTCCGCGATGTCGGACATGCCACGAAGCTACGCCGACTCGCCCCACCCCCACCGCGTCCCACGGTCGGAACCTGACTACTCCTGTGGTCCTACAGCCTCCACCCGCACCGCGCACGTCTTGAACTCCGGCATCTTCGAGGTCGGGTCCAGGGCGGGGTTCGTGAGGGTGTTGGCGCGGCCCTCGCCGGGCCAGTGGAAGGGCATGAAGACCGTGTCGGGGCGGATGGCGGTGGTGATCCGCGCGGGCGCCACGGCCCGGCCGCGCCGGGAGACGACCGCGAGCGGGTCGCCCTCGGCCGCCCCGAGCCGGGCCGCGAGGCGCGGGTGCACCTCCACGAACGGGCCGGGCGCGGCCGCGTTCAGCTCCGCCACCCGCCGCGTCTGCGCCCCCGACTGGTACTGCGAGACCACCCGGCCGGTCGTCAGCAGCAGCGGATAGTCCGCGTCCGGCTCCTCGGCGGCGGCCCGATGGGCCACGGCCGCGAACCGGGCCCGGCCGTCGGCGGTGGCGAACCGGTCGAGGAAGAGGCGGGGGGTCCCGGGGTGTACGGCGGTCCCGGCGTCCTGGGCCGGGTCGTCGGGGAGTGCGTCGAGCACCGCGTCCTCGCCGTCCTCGCCGGCCGCGCCCACGGTCGCCGGACACGGCCAGAACACCCCGTTCTCCTCCGCCAGCCGCCGGTAGGTGATCCCCGAGTAGTCCGCCGGACCACCCGCGCTCGCCCTGCGCAGCTCGTCGAAGACCTCCTCGGGGTCGGTCGGGAAGCCCTTCTCCACGCCCAGCCGGGCGGCCAGCTCGTGCAGCACGTACAGGTCGCTGTGGACGCCCGCCGGCGGGGCGACGGCCTGCCGGCGCAGCAGGACCCTGCCCTCCAGGCTGGTCGTCGTGCCCGACTCCTCAGCCCACTGGGTGACCGGCAGCACGACGTCCGCCAGCTCCGCCGTCTCCGACAGGACGACATCGCACACGGCCAGGAAGTCCAGCGAGCGCAGCCGCTCCTCGACGTGGGCCGCGCGCGGCGCCGACACCACCGGGTTGGACCCCATCAGCAGCAGCGAGCGGATGTCCGTGCCGAGCGCGTCCAGCAGCTCGTACGCGCTGCGTCCGGGACCGGGAAGGCGGTCCGGATCCACGCCCCAGACCCCGGCCACGTGCCGCCGCGCCGCCGGGTCGTCCAGCTTGCGGTAGCCGGGCAACTGGTCGGCCTTCTGGCCGTGTTCCCGGCCGCCCTGCCCGTTGCCCTGGCCCGTCAGGCAGCCGTACCCGGACAGCGGGCGGCCCGCGCGGCCGGTCGCCAGGCACAGGTTGATCCATGCGCCCACCGTGTCCGTCCCCTTGGACTGCTGCTCCGGCCCGCGTGCGGTGAGCACCATCGCCGCCTCCGGCTCGCAGAACAGCCGTACCGCCTCCCGCAGCTGCGGCACGGACACCCCCGTGATCCGCTCGACGTACTCCGGCCAGTGCGCCATCGCCGTCGCCCGGGCCTCCTCCCAGCCGGTCGTGCGCTTCCGGATGAAGTCCTCGTCGGTCCGGCCCTCGGCGACCACCAGGTGCAGCAGGCCGAGGGCGAGGGCGAGATCCGTCCCCGGGCGGGGCGCCAGGTGCAGGTCCGCCTGCTCGGCGGTCTTCGTCCGGCGCGGGTCGACGACGATCAGCGTGCCGCCGTTCTCCCGCAGCTCGCTGAAGAAGCGCAGCGACGGCGGCATGGTCTCGGCGAGGTTGGAGCCGACGAGGATCACGCACCCGCTTTTCGGGATGTCCTCCAGCGGGAACGGCAGCCCCCGGTCCAGACCGAACGCCTTCGTGCCGGCGGCCGCCGCCGACGACATGCAGAAGCGGCCGTTGTAGTCCATCTGCGAGGTGCCCAGCACCACCCGGGCGAACTTGCCGAGCGTGTACGCCTTCTCGTTCGTCAGCCCGCCCCCGCCGAACACCCCCAGCGCGTCGGGACCGTACCGCTCCCGCGTCGTCCCGAGCCGCTCGGCGATCAGGTCCAGCGCCTCCGCCCAGGAAGCGGGCTCCAGCCGGCCACCGGACCGCACCAGCGGCGAGGTCAGGCGAACGCTCGATGCCAGCACCGCGGCCGCCGTCCGCCCCTTGCCGCACAGCGCACCCCGGTTCACCGGGAAGTCCGCCCGCTCGGTCACCTCGACGCCCCCCTGCGGCAGGGGCGTGATGTTCATCCCGCACTGCAGGGCGCAGTACGGGCAGTGGGTGGGCGTCGAGGTGGTCTCCATGCGGACCAGCGTGCTTCGGGAGTGTTACGGCACGTGCTGGCTCCTTGTTACGCGACCGGGAAGCCGACCTCCCCGCCGCCGCCCGGCCGCCGTGAGGCCGAGGTCAGCCTCCCGCGGCGAGCGCCCGTGCCACCCCGGGCTCCCTCGGCCCCAGGAACGTCGGATCCGGATGGAACACCGCGTCCAGCGCCGCCTTGCCCGCCGCGAACACCTCGCGGGTGCCGCCGTAGTACCAGGTCGCATCGTGCTTGTCCTGGACCCCGACGCCGTACGAGTCCACCCCCGCCGCCCGGCACAGCGCCACGGCCCGCCGGATGTGGAAATCCTGGCTGATCAGCACCGCCCGGTCCACGCCGAAGATCTTCTTGGCCCGCACGCAGGAGTCCCAGGTGTCGAAGCCGGCGTAGTCGCTGACGATCCGCGCGTCCGGTACGCCGTGCCTGGTCAGATAGGTGCGCATCGCGTCCGGCTCGTCGTAGTCCTTGCGGCTGTTGTCCCCGGTGACCAGGACGACCCTGATCCGCCCGTCCCGGTACAGCTTCGCCGCCGCGTCCAGCCGGTGTGCGAGATACGGCGACGGCTCCCCGTCCCACAGCCCGGCCCCGAACACGACGGCGACACCGGTGTGCGGCGCGTCCGCCGTCGTCCGCAGCCGGTCCGCCGTCGACAGGAACAGCCAGGTGGCCGGCAGCAGCGCCAGCACACACCCGGCCATCACGGCCTGCACCAGCCGCCGCTGCCCGCTGCGGGTGCGCGGCAGCCGCGGTCGACGGATCTTCATACGGTCCCCCACGTGTTCGGTTTCCGACCATGGAGGACGCGAAGGAAACCGATCCGGTTCGCCTCACGCCACGTGGCCGCCCGCGGTGATGGTACGGAAAACGCCTGTGACGGCCCGGCAACGGGGGTGCAACGTCCCAGCGGCAGGATCCTTCCATGACGGCGTCGAACCCTCCTCGCGACGAGCCCCTCATCCACCTCGACAGCACGGCGCACCTCATGAACAGCATCAGCAGCCGACTCGCCGACCGGCTCCGGCTGGTCCCGCCGCCCGGACGCCGCCGCCCGGTCCCGCCCGCCCTGGTCCTGGTCGCCCACGGCAGCCGCGACCCGCGCGCGCTGCACACCGTCCGGGCCCTGATGGACCGGGTACGGCAGCTGCGCCCCGCCGTCCCCCTCCACCTGGGCCACATCGAGCTGAACGAGCCCCTGCTCCCCGACACCCTCGCCGCCCTGGGCGACACCTCCGCCGTCCTGGTCCCGCTGCTCCTCGGCCGGGGCTACCACGTCAAGCAGGACATCCCCGAGATGGCCGCCGCCGCGCCCGCCGACACCCGCACGGCCGCACCGCTCGGCCCGCACCCGCTCCTCGCGGAGGCCCTGCACGCCCGGCTGATCGAGTCCGGCTGGCCGACCCGGATGGACGGGCCCACGCGCCGCACGACCGCGGTCGTCCTCGCGGCAGCAGGCTCCCGCGACCCCGACTCGGCCACGGACACCCGCCGCACGGCCCGCCTCCTGTCCGACCGCCTGGGCGTGCCCGTCGTCCCCGCGTACGCCTCGGCGGCGACACCGACGGTCCCGACGGCGCTGCAGGCACTGGCGGCGCGCGGACGACACCGGGTGGCGATCGCGTCGTACTTCACGGCCCCGGGGCGCTTCGCGACGCAGTGCGCGGAGCAGGCCCCCTGGATAGCTTCGGCTCCCCTGGGAGCCCACGAGGCAATGGCCCGCCTGGTGCTCCACCGCTACGACCAGAGCGTCACAACACGGTCGACTGAAGCCGCCTAGGGGCGCGGGGCTGTATCGATGTGCGGCTCCGCCGCGTGGGCGCGACCAGCCCCAACGCACCCGCACCCGCCAAATGACAGAACCCGGCGGACGACTAGGCGCCCGGCACCCCCCAATTGTCACTGCCGACGCTTACTGTCGAATCATGGAAGGCACCGCACACGCAAACACCGCCTACGACCCGACGTCAGTCGACCGCTGGGCCCCCGAACCAGACAAACGCCCAGGCCGCACCGCCTTCCAACGCGACCGCGCCCGCATCCTGCACTCCGCGGCCCTACGACGCCTCGCAGGCAAGACCCAGGTGGTCACCCCGGGCACCCGCAGCCAGGCATGGGACGCCAGCCCCCGGACACGGCTGACCCACTCCCTGGAGTGCGCCCAGGTCGGCCGCGAGCTCGGCGCAGCCCTCGGCTGCGACCCCGACCTGGTGGAAGCAGCCTGCCTCTCGCACGACCTGGGTCACCCACCCTTCGGCCACAACGGCGAAGTCGCGCTGAACGAGTTCGCCGACGACTGCGGCGGCTTCGAGGGCAACGCCCAGTCCCTCAGACTCCTCACCCGCATCGAGCCCAAGCGCTTCACCCCCGAGGGCTCCGTCGGCCTCAACCTCACCCGCGCCGCCCTGGACGCCGCCACCAAGTACCCCTGGTCGCGCGGCGCCCACCCCACCGACCCGGAGTCCAGGAAGTTCGGCGTGTACGAGGACGACCGCCCGGTGTTCGACTGGGTCCGCAAGACCGCCCCCGGCACCCGGACCTGCTTCGAGGCCCAGGTCATGGACTGGTCGGACGACGTGGCCTACTCGGTGCACGACGTCGAGGACGGCCTGCACGCCGGCCACATCGACCCCAACTGCCTGCAGGCGGAGCCCGAGCGCCAGGCGGTGTTCGAGGTCGCCATCGGCCGGTACGTCCCGGCGGACACCGACCCGGCCGAACTCGCCGCCGCCCTCGACCGCCTCCAGGACGAGGAGTGGTGGCCGCACGGCTACGACGGCACGGCGGTCGCCCAGGCCCGCCTCAAGGACGCCACCAGCCAGCTCATCGGCCGGTTCTGCCTGGCCGCCGAGACCGCCACCCGCGCCGCGTACGGCACCGGCCGGCTCACCCGCTACGGCGCCGAACTCGTCGTACCCCGCGAGACCCGCATGGAGTGCGCGGTGCTCAAGGCGGTCGCCGACCGGTACGTCATGCAGCGCGCCGAGCAGGAGCGGCTGCGCGCCGACCAGCGGGTGGTCGTCGCCGAACTGGCCGAGGCGCTCACCGCCCGCGCGCCGGAGGGCCTGGACCCGCAGTTCCGGGCGCTGTTCGACCAGGCACCCGACGACAGCGCCCGCAAGCGGGTGATCGTCGATCAGATCGCCTCCCTCACCGACGCCTCCGCACGCTCACTGCACGAGAGACTGACCGGGCATATGTGAAAGGAAAGTGACCCTGGGTGGCCTGATCGGGTCACCCCCTCTTCCCGCATCACGCTGCGTGCGGGACGCTCGCATATGGCGGCACCCTTAAGAGGAGGCATCAAGTGGTCGACGCGGATC
This sequence comes from Streptomyces sp. NPDC031100, assembly GCF_055570785.1. Classification (NCBI taxonomy): domain Bacteria; kingdom Bacillati; phylum Actinomycetota; class Actinomycetes; order Kitasatosporales; family Streptomycetaceae; genus Streptomyces; species Streptomyces sp. NPDC031100. The sequence continues at coordinate 841,749 of NZ_JBVIGN010000001.1, read as the reverse complement.
AGACATTCGTCATCGTCGGAGGCGGTCTCGCCGGCGCGAAGGCGGCCGAGACGCTCCGGTCGGAGGGCTTCACCGGCCGGGTGATACTGATCTGCGACGAACGCGACCAACCGTACGAGCGCCCGCCGCTGTCCAAGGGGTACCTGCTCGGCAAGGAGGAGCGCGACAGCGTCTTCGTGCACGAGCCGGCCTGGTACGCGCAGAACGACATCGAGCTGCACCTCGGCCAGACCGTCGACCGGATCGACCGTGCCGAGAAGACCGTGCGCTTCGGCGACGACGGCACCCTCGTCCACTACGACAAGCTCCTTCTGGCCACCGGCGCGGAGCCCCGCCGCCTGGACATCCCCGGCACCGGCCTGGCGGGCGTCCACCATCTGCGCCGCCTCGCCCACGCCGAGCGCCTCAAGGGCGTCCTCACCGCGCTCGGCCGGGACAACGGGCACATCGTGATCGCGGGCGCCGGCTGGATCGGACTGGAGGTCGCGGCGGCGGCCCGCGAGTACGGCGCCGAGGTCACCGTGATCGAGCCGCTGCCGACCCCGCTGCACGGCGTCCTCGGCCCGGAGCTCGGCAGCGTCTTCGGCGAGCTGCACCGCGAGCACGGCGTCCGCTTCCGCTTCGGCGTCCGGCTCACCGAGATCGTCGGCCAGGACGGCATGGTCCTCGCGGTGCGCACGGACGACGGCGAGGAGCACCCGGCGCACGCCGTCCTGGCGGCCATCGGCGCGGCGCCGCGCACGGGCCTGGCCGAGGCGGCGGGGCTGGAGATCGCGGACCGGGCGCACGGGGGCGGTGTCGTCGTGGACGAACGGCTGCGCACCTCCGACCCGGACATCTTCGCGGCCGGTGACGTCGCCGCGTTCCCGCTGGCGCTCTTCGGCACCCGGCTCCGGGTCGAGCACTGGGCCAACGCCCTCAACGGCGGCCCGGCCGCCGCCCGCGCGATGCTCGGCAAGGACGTCACCTACGACCGCGTGCCCTACTTCTTCACCGACCAGTACGACCTGGGGATGGAGTACAGCGGCTGGGCGCCCCCGGGGTCGTACGACGAGGTGGTGATCCGCGGTGACGCGGGCAAGCGGGAGTTCATCGCGTTCTGGGTGAAGGAGGGGAGGGTGCTGGCCGGGATGAACGTGAACGTGTGGGATGTCACAGAGCCGATCCAGAACCTCATCCGCTCCCAGGCCCAGGTGAACACGGAGGCCCTGGCGGACCCGCACGTGCCTCTGGAGACCCTCACCTCCTGAGCACCAGGGCTGTCGGTCCACCCCCGTAGAATCACCTCGTGGCAGGACGGATCAACGACGAGGACGTGAAGGCGGTACGGGACGCGGTCCCGATCGACGCCGTGGTCTCCGAGTACCTCCAGCTGCGCAACGCCGGTGGCGGAAACCTCAAGGGGCTGTGCCCCTTCCACGACGAGAAGTCGCCGTCCTTCCAGGTCAGCCCGAGCAAGGGACTCTTCCACTGCTTCGGCTGCCAGGAGGGCGGCGACACCATCACCTTCGTGATGAAGGTGGACCACCTCTCCTTCTCGGAGGCGGTCGAGCGCCTGGCGGCCCAGGCCGGCATCACGCTGCGCTACGAGGAGGGCGGGTACAACCCGGCCCACCAGCGCGGCGAGCGCATCCGCCTGGTCGAGGCCCACAAGATCGCCGCCCAGTGGTACGAGGAGCAGCTCGCCACCGTCCCCGAGGCCGAGACCGGCCGGATCTTCCTCGCCGAGCGCGGTTTCGACCAGGCCGCCGCCGTCCACTTCGGCGTCGGCTACAGCCCCCAGGGCTGGGACCACCTGACCCGGTACCTGCGCGGCAAGGGCTTCACGGACAAGGAGCTGGTCCTCTCCGGCCTCTCCCAGGAGGGCCGCCGCGGCCCCATCGACCGCTTCCGCGGCCGCCTGATGTGGCCGATCCGCGACATCGGCGGCGAGGTCGTCGGCTTCGGCGCCCGCAAGCTGTACGAGGCGGACAACGGCCCGAAGTACCTGAACACGCCCGAGACGGCGATCTACAAGAAGTCCCAGGTCCTGTACGGCATCGACCTCGCCAAGCAGCACATCGCCAAGGCCAGCCGCGCGGTCGTCGTCGAGGGCTACACGGACGTCATGGCCTGCCATCTGGCGGGCGTGACGACGGCCATCGCCACCTGCGGTACGGCCTTCGGCGGCGACCACATCAAGATCCTGCGCCGGCTGCTGATGGACAACGGCTCGGCCCGGGTGATCTTCACCTTCGACGGCGACGCGGCCGGCCAGAAGGCGGCCCTGCGCGCCTTCGAGGACGACCAGAAGTTCGCCGCCGAGACGTACATCGCGATCGCGCCCGACGGCATGGACCCCTGCGACCTGCGCCTGGCCAAGGGCGACGAGGCGGTCGCCGACCTGGTCGAACCGCGCACCCCGCTCTTCGAGTTCGCGCTCCGCCAGATCGTGGGCCGCTACGACCTCGACACCCCGGCCGGCCGCGCCGGCGCCCTCGACGAGGCCGCGCCGGTCGTCGCCCGCATCAAGAACAGCGGCGCCCAGCACGAGGTCGCCGTCCAACTCGCTGGCATGCTCGGCATCCTCGACACCCAGTTCGTGGTCAAGCGCGTCGCCCAGCTGGCCCGGTGGGCCCGCGAGCGCGGCGGCAAGGGACCGGCCCCGGCGGGCCCACAGCCGTACCAGGCCGCGCCCCGGCCTGCGGCCACCGGCCCCGCCCTCCAGCTCCGCAACCCCGTCTACGCCACCGAGCGCGAACTCCTCAAGCTCGCCCTGCAGCGCCCCGAGCTGGTCTCCCCGGCCTTCGACGCCTACGGCATCGACGAGTTCACGGCGGCCCCCTACGCCGCCGTACGCCAGGCGATCATGGAAACGGGCGGTGCGGAGTCCGGCCCGCAGGACCCGCAGGACTACCTGGTGCGCGTCCGCGACGCGGCCCCGGACGACACGGTCCGCGCGATGGTCACCGAACTCGCGGTCGAGCCGATCATGCGCCGGACGGTCGACGAGGTGTACGCGGGCACGGTCCTGGTCCAGGTCCGCCGCCGTGCGGTGGAGCGCCGCGTCCGTGACATCCAGTCCCAGATGGCCCGCCTCTCCGCAGGCGGCGACCCGGCCCAGCTGGCCGCCGTACAGAACGAGTTGTGGGTCCTCCAGCAGTACGACCAGGCGCTACGGGAGCACGGGGCCGCCGCCCTCTGACGATCCGCGTCGTACAGGTCCTCGCCCTGGGCGCAGGAGTCGTCCACGGCACCGGAGTTTCCGGCCCCGATAACCAGCCGGTCACGGACCGGACGCAAAAAGTCACCGCAAGCCCCTCGTGGCGGCGATGTGTCTTACCCCACACTGGGGGCGGTGCCCGAGTCCCTGGGGCCCGCCGACAGGCCCCAGGAGCGCAGGCCGTCGACTCTCCGCTCCCGAAGTACCGCTGCCGCACACCTGGAGCAGCGATCATCCTGGAGGTCGCCCCCGTGCAGACCCAGACCCTCACCCAGACCGACAGCAGCACCAGCACCACCGCCGACGAGCCGGACGCGGAGTCCGACGTCCTCGTGGCCGTGCCCCCGCAGGGCCGCGCCCCCCGCCACCCGGAGTCGACCCCCGGGACAACCCCGGAGGCGGGCCGAGGGGCGGTCCCCGACGCGGCCGTCGAGCCGGCGGAGCCGCCTGCCGAGGCGCTGACGGAGGACCCCGACGCGCCCGACGCGCCGGAGGAGGCCGCCGAGCCCGTCGAGGCGCCGGCCGCCGCCCGCGCCGACACCGCCGGGCCCTCCTCGGACCTGTTCCGCCAGTACCTGCGCGAGATCGGCCGCATCCCGCTGCTCACCGCCGCCGAGGAGGTCGAACTCGCCCGCCGCGTCGAGGCCGGGCTGTTCGCCGAGGAGAGGCTGAGCACCGCTCCCGACCTGGACAGCCAGCTCGCCCTCGACCTGGACCGGCTCGTCGTCATGGGCCGGATGGCCAAGCGCCGTCTCATCGAGGCCAACCTGCGGCTCGTGGTCTCCGTCGCCAAGCGGTACATCGGCCGCGGCCTGACCATGCTCGACCTGGTCCAGGAGGGCAACCTCGGGCTCATCCGGGCCGTGGAGAAGTTCGACTACGCCCGCGGCTACAAGTTCTCCACCTACGCCACCTGGTGGATCCGGCAGGCCATGTCCCGGGCCCTGGCCGACCAGGCCCGCACCATACGCGTCCCCGTGCACGTCGTGGAACTGATCAACCGGGTCGTCCGCGTCCAGCGCCGCATGCTCCAGGAACGCGGCTACGAGCCGACGCCCGAAGAGGTCGCCGCCCACCTCGACCTGCCGCCCGAGCGCGTCTCCGAGGTGCTGCGACTCGCCCAGGAGCCGGTGTCCCTGCACGCCCCGGTCGGCGAGGAGGACGACGTCGCCCTCGGCGACCTCATCGAGGACGGCGACGCCGCGAGCCCCGTGGAGTCGGCCGCGTTCCTCCTCCTCAGGGAGCATCTGGAGGCCGTCCTGTCCACGTTGGGCGAACGCGAGCGCAAGGTGGTCCAACTCCGCTACGGCCTCATCGACGGCCGCCCCCGCACCCTGGAGGAGATAGGCCGCCTGTTCGGCGTGACCCGGGAACGGATCCGGCAGATCGAGTCGAAGACCCTGAACAAACTCAGGGACCATGCCTTCGCCGATCAACTGCGGGGATACCTGGACTGACCAGGGGTCGCCCATCCCATGGTGAGCGACCCCCCCGAGGACCACGCGCGGGTCAGTCGACCTCAGCGACCGCCTGCGCGAACTGGGCCTTGTACAGCCGCGCGTACGCCCCGTCCGCCTCCAGCAGCTCCGCGTGCGCGCCCTGTTCGACGATCGACCCGTTCTCCATGACGAGAATCGTGTCGGCGTCCCGAATCGTCGACAGCCGGTGCGCGATGACGAACGAGGTCCGCCCGTCGGCGAGTTTGGCCATCGCCTTCTGGATCAGCACCTCGGTACGGGTGTCGACGGAGCTGGTCGCCTCGTCCAGCACCAGGATCGTCGGATCGGACAGGAACGCCCGCGCGATGGTGATGAGCTGCTTCTCACCGGCGCTGACCCCCGTGCCCTCGTCGTCGATCATGGTGTCGTACCCCTCGGGGAGGGTGCGGATGAACCGGTCCGCGTGGGCCGCCCGCGCCGCCTCCTCGATCTCGCCCCGGGTGACCTCGCGCGAGGCGCCGTACGCGATGTTGTCCGCGATGGACCCGCCGAACAGCCAGGTGTCCTGGAGCACCATGCCGATCCCGGCCCGCAGTTCGTCCCGGGACATCTTCCGGATGTCCACGCCGTCGAGGGTGATGCGCCCGCCGGAGACGTCGTAGAACCGCATCAGCAGGTTGACCAGGGTGGTCTTGCCCGCACCGGTCGGGCCGACGATCGCCACCGTGTGCCCGGGCCGCACCGTCAGCGACAGGTCCTCGATCAGCGGCTTCTCCGGGTCGTACCGGAAGGACACGCCCTCCAGCGCCACCCGCCCGCGCAGCTCGGCCGGCCGCTCGCCCGGCACCGGATCCGCCTCCTGCTCCTCCGCGTCCAGGAGTTCGAAGATCCGCTCGGCCGAGGCGACGCCCGACTGCACCAGGTTCGCCATCGACGCGACCTGCGTCAGCGGCATCGAGAACTGCCGCGAGTACTGGATGAAGGCCTGGACGTCACCGATGGACAGCGCGCCCGACGCGACCCGGAGGCCGCCGACGACCGCCACCAGCACGTAGTTCAGGTTCGACACGAACATCATCAGCGGCTGCATCACCCCGCTGTTGAACTGCGCCCTGAACCCGGCCTCGTACAGCGCCTCGTTCTGCTCGGCGAACTGCTTCGCCGACTCCTCCTGCCGGCCGAACACCTTCACCAGGGTGTGCCCGGTGTACATCTCCTCGACGTGCGCGTTCAGCTTGCCGGTGGTGCGCCACTGCTGCACGAAGTGCGGCTGCGACCGCTTGCCGACCCGGGTGGCGACCACGAACGACAGCGGCACCGTCACCAGCGCGACCAGCGCCAGGATCCAGGAGACGTAGAACATCATCGCGAGCACGCCGATGATGGTCAGCACCGAGTTGATCAGCTGGCCCATCGACTGCTGCAGCGTCTGCCCGATGTTGTCGATGTCGTTGGTGGCCCGGGAGAGCACCTCGCCGCGCTGGCGCTTGTCGAAGTACGACAGCGGCAGCCGGGACAGCTTCGCCTGCACGTCCTCGCGCATCCGGTACATCGTGCGGTTCACGGCCCGGTTGACCAGCCGGGTGGCGACCGCCATCAGCAGACCGGCGACCAGGAAGGTGCCGAGCGCGAGCAGCAGGACGTTCCCGACGGCATCGAAGTCGATGCCCTTGCCGGGGGTGAAGTCGGTGCTCTGCAGCATGTCCGCGACGGTGCCCCGGCCGTGCTCGCGCATCGACTGGAGCACCTGCTCCTTGGAGGCCCCGGACGGCATCTGCCGGCCGATGATGCCGGCGAACACCAGGTCGGTGGCCCGGCCGAGGATCTTCGGGCCGATGACGTTCAGGGCCACACTGAGGAACGTGCACAGCAGCAGGATGTAGAGGGTGACCCGCTCGGGTTTGAACTGGGCGACGAGCCGCTTGCCCGACCCCTTGAAGTCCATCGAGCGCTGGTCGGGGCCGCCCCCGGCCATCATGCGTCCCATGGGCCCGGCCATCAGGCAGCCTCCGCTTCCGTGAGCTGGGAGAGCACGATCTCCCGGTACGTCTCGTTGGTCGCCATCAGCTCGTGGTGCCGGCCGGTGCCGACCACCCGGCCCTCGTCCAGGACGACGATGCGGTCCGCGTCCCGGATGGTCGCCACCCGCTGGGCGACGATGACGACGGTCGCCTCGGCGGTCTCCTCGGAGAGCGCGGAGCGCAGCGCCGCGTCCGTCGCGTAGTCGAGTGCGGAGAAGGAGTCGTCGAAGAGGTAGATCTCCGGGCGCTGCACGAGCGTGCGGGCGATGGCGAGCCGCTGGCGCTGACCGCCGGAGACGTTGATGCCGCCCTGTGCGATCGGGGCGTTCAGCCCGCCCTCCAGCTTCTGCACGAAGCCCTTGGCCTGCGCCACCTCCAGCGCGTGCCACAGTTCCTCGTCGGTGGCGTCCGGGTTGCCGTAGCGCAGGTTGGTCGCGACCGTCCCCGCGAACAGGTACGGCTTCTGCGGCACGAGCCCGACGGTCTTCGCGAGCAGCAGCGGCTCGACCTCCTGGACGTTCACCCCGTCCACCAGGACCTCGCCCTCGGTGGCGTCGAACAGCCGCGGGACCAGCCCGAGCAGCGTCGACTTGCCGCTGCCGGTCGAGCCGATCACGGCGGTCGTCTCACCCGGCCGGGCCACCACGTCGATGCCCTTCAGCACCGGCTCCTCGGCACCCGGATAGCGGAAGCCGGCGGCCCGGATCTCCAGATGCCCGTGCCGGCGCAGCTCGACGACCGGCGAGAGCGGCGGGACCACGCTCGAGTCGGTGTCCAGGACCTCCTCGATGCGCTCGGCGCACACCTCGGCGCGCGGCACCATCATGAACATGAAGGTGGCCATCATCACCGACATGACGATCTGCATCAGATAGGCGAGGAACGCGGTCAGGTCGCCGATCCGCATCCCGCCGCTGTCGATGCGGTGCGCGCCGAACCACACGACCGCGATCGACGACAGGTTCACGACGGTCATGACGATCGGGAACATCAGCGCGAGCATCCGGCCGGTGGCCAGCTGCATCTCGGTCAGCTCGCTGTTCGCCTTCTCGAACCGGCCCTGCTCGTACTCGTCCCGGACGAAGGCGCGGATCACCCGGTTGCCGGTGATCTGCTCGCGCAGCACCCGGTTCACCGTGTCCAGCCGTTCCTGCATGGCCCGGAACAGCGGCCGCAGCCGGCGCACGATCAGCGCAACGGCGATGCCGAGCACGGGAACGACGGCGACGAGCACCGCCGACAGCGGAACGTCCAGGCCCAGCGCCAGCACGATCCCGCCGACACACATGATGGGCGCCGACACCATCAGGGTGAACGTCATCAGGGCCAGCATCTGGACCTGCTGTACGTCGTTCGTCGTACGGGTGATGAGCGAGGGCGCCCCGAAGTGACCCATCTCACGAGCGGAGAAAGCCTGCACCCGGTCGAAGACGGCGCCGCGCACGTCCCGGCCGAGCGCGGAGGCGGTCCGGGCGCCGTAGCACACGGCACCGATGTTGCAGACGACCTGCGCCAGGGAGATGCCGATCATCAGGGCGCCGAACGACAGGATGTAACCCGTGTCGCCCTTCACGACACCGTTGTCGATGATGTGCGCGTTGAGGGTGGGCAGGTAGAGGGTGGCGCAGGTCTGCAGGAACTGCAGCAGCACCAGAAGGGCTATGGGTTTCTTGTAGGGCCTGAGATAGGTCCGCAGAAGTCGTATGAGCACGCTACGTCTCTCGAAGTCGGCGATGAGGGCTGGTCGGTGTGCCCTTGGCCCCTATCGTCGGACACTCCACCCGTGTTACCTCAACCGATTAACCCAACAGCGGCACGCGTACGGCCTTGCAGGTTTGAGGTGTTATGGGCGAAACGCACCCGGGTGGGTCTGCTCCCGCACCGACACGAACTGCTGCCGTACGGCCTGACCCACGGCCAGCTCGTCGCCCGGCTCCAGGACCTGCGCGGCCGCGCCCTGCCAGGCCGGCGGGGTGCGCGGGTCGAGTGTGCCCTGCGACACACCGAGCGCCCAGGCGGCCTGCCGGGCCGCACCGATCGCCGCGTAGTCGGCGGGCTGCGGTACGACGACCTGCACACCGAACAGCGAGGGCGCCGCGCTCTGCACGGCGGGCAGCTCGGCGGCCGCGCCCAGCAGGAAGATCCGCCGCACGTCCACGCCCCGCCCGCGCAGCACGTCCAGCGCGTCGGCGAGCCCGCACAGCATGCCCTCGAACGCGGCCCGCGCCAGATGCTCCGGCTTCATCGACTCGCGCCGCAGCCCGGCGAGCGTCCCCGCGGTGTGCGGCAGATGCGGCGTCCGCTCCCCTTCCAGATAGGGGAGCAGGACCAGCCCATGGGCCCCCGGCGTCGACTTCATCGCCAGGTCGGACAGGCTCTCCAGATCCGGCAGGCCGAGGAGTTCGGCGGTGCCGCGCAGGGTGCGTACGGCGTTCAGGGTGGTGACGACCGGCAGGTGCATGCCGGTGGCGTCGGCGAGGGAGGTGATCATCCCGGCCTGATCGGCGAGCGCCTCCGGGTGCACGGCCATCACGGACCCGGAGGCCCCGAGCGACACCACGGCGTCCCCGAGCCCGATCCCGAGCCCGAACGCGGCGGCCATGGTCTCCCCGGTCCCGGCGGAGATCAGCAGCCCCTCCGGGGTCGTACCGGCCGCGTCCGACGGGCCGATCACCTCGGGCAGCATCGCCTGGTGGCCGAGCGCCAGCTCGACCAGGTCCGGCCGGTAGCCGCCGGTGGCGGCGGACCAGTACCCGGTGCCGGAGGCCCCGCCACGGTCCGTGGTCCTTCTGACCGGCCGCCCGAGCAGCTGCCACACCAGCCAGTCGTGGGCCTGCAGCAGTACGGCCGTACGCAGCGCGTTCTCGGGTTCGTTCTTCGCGAGCCAGCGCAGCTTGGTGACCGGCTGCGCGGCCTGCGGCACACAGCCGACCGCCTGCGCCCAGGCCTCCCGGCCGCCCAGCGCGTCGACCAGGTCGGCCGCCGCGACCTGCGCCCGCTTGTCGCCGCCGACCAGCGCCGGCCGCACGGTGTTGCCCTGCGCGTCCAGCGGGATCAGCGCGTTCTGCTGCGCGGAGACACCGATGGCCTGCACACCCTCCAGCAGGCCGCCCCCCGCGGCCTCGCCCAGGGACAGCAGCCAGGCCTGCGGATCCACGTCGCTGGGCCGGGCCCCGTCCGCAGCCTCCACCGGATGCGGGGCATACCCCTGCCTGAGCACGGCTCCCGTGTCCGCGTCACAGACCACGATGCGCGTGAAATCGGGCGAGCTGTCCAATCCGGCGACTATCCCCATGACCGGAATTCTGCCGTATCGCGGCGCTTGCTTTGGCCGTGGGCGCCGTGCGAGTTGCCGGACTTTGCGGGTGCGGGTGCGGCTACGTGTTGCTCGTGCCCCAGTCGTCCTCCGGGAAGCCGTCGGTGTTGCGTTCGCGCAGGGAGCGGACGCGTTGGGTCACCGCGTCGGGGACGTGGTCGCCGACCTTGTGGGTGACCGTGTGGAAGGCCTTGCCGGCGTAGACGCGGCCCTGCTGGGCGGCGGTCTCGGCGGTGTTCCGGACGGCGGGGTTCTGCGCGAGCCGGCGAGCGGACTTCTTCAGCTGCTCGTAGCGCTCCCGTCCGGCCCTCGTGCCGAGTACGTAACCGAGGGCCAGTCCGGCGACGAATGTGAGCCGGTAGCGCATGGCTGCCACCCTTCCCTTGGGGTCGGTCTCTGGTGCGGCGTCGGGACCAGGGGATACCGATTGGCGGAGCACCCCCCTGCTTGCGCTAATGTATGTGTCGCAGCGAGCGGCCGCCCCCTGGTGAACACCCAGGTGGGTACGTTCGATGCAACGAGGCGATCCTCCGTAGCTCAATTGGCAGAGCAGCCGGCTGTTAACCGGCAGGTTACTGGTTCGAGTCCAGTCGGGGGAGCTTCGGTCCTCCGTAGCTCAATTGGCAGAGCAGCCGGCTGTTAACCGGCAGGTTACTGGTTCGAGTCCAGTCGGGGGAGCAGGCCGAACGAGGACCCTTCGGGGTCCTTTTTCATGTCCGCGGGAACCACGGTGCCCGCGCCGAAGTCCTCAAGGTCAGGAAGCCGCTCAGAAGCCGACCATCCGAAGCAGGAGATCGTATGAGCGGCTATGCTGCGGCAGACGGCGCGCACACTTGTACGCGACACGCCGCTATGGGGCGGTAGCTCAGCCGGTTAGAGCAGCGGACTCATAATCCGTCGGCCGTGGGTTCGAGTCCCACCCGCCCCACCAGACACTGCAGGCGCAGAAGCGTTTCTACCTGCGGAGACGTAGAAAAGGGGCCGCCACGCCGAGCGTGGCGGCCCTCCTTCACTCGCTCAGACCAAGATCCAGGGGACGCGGGGGACACAGGGGTGGCCGGGACCCTCACCCGTCCCGGAGCGGGATCGTTCACGCTTCTACGAGTGTGACCACCTCCCGGCACACCATGCGGGGCCGCTCGGACAGCACCTCCAGCACCCAGGTCCCGGGGCCGCCCTCCAGCTCCGCCCGGAGGCCGCCCGCGCCGTCGGAGACGAAGGGGACCGGCTCCCCGTACGGAACCCCGTCCTGGCGCAGCACCGCCCGCAGGTTCCGGTCGTCCAGCCCGGTCCCGGAGGCCAGCACCTCGAAGGGCTCTCCGGCGGCCGCGCACTCGGGGACCTCCAGGCCGAACTCCTCGTCGGCGGCGAGCATGTCACTGGCCGGACGGCCCTCCCTGATGACGGCGAGCTGGTGGCCCACCGCGCCGCCGCCCGCCATGTCCGCGTGACGGTAGCCGTTCCAGATCCCGTCCTCCTTGTAGTCGAGCGCCCAGCCGGCGAAGGCGGACTCCTGCGGCACGGTCCCGTCACCGGACCAGGGACGGCTCGCATCCAGCTCCGTGGTGAACCGCAGTCCGTCGGGCGAGACTTCGACGCCGTGCACCGTCGGGTGCGCCATGCCTCCCAGGCAGTGCACCCGGTACGGCAGCCGGCCGCCGGCGTCGCCGCGGCGGTTCGCGTCGCGTGCCTCCTCGAACTCCCGGTGGAAGGCGAAGGCGTCGTCGACCACGGCCGTGGGCAGGTCGGGCACCGGGTGACGGCGGTCGGCGAGCGTACGACGACGGCTCTTGCCCGGGATCGTGACCGCCTCGTACACCGGCAGGAGCTGCCCCACGGAGGGCAGGGTGAGGGCGAGTTCGCGCAGTGCCTCGTTCACCACGCGGCCGATCGCGCCGGTGCCCGCGCGGCGCAGCCGGCCGTCGCCGGCGACCGGCCCGACCCCGTGGCCGGTCAGGAACCGGACGGCCTTGCCGGCGCCCCGGTGCGGTGTACCCAGCGTGACCAGCGTGCGCGCCGTCTCCCTGCCGCCCAGGCACTCCAGGTAGTAGCGGCCGATCAGACCCCCCATCGAGTGGCAGATCAGAATGACCTTCGGCTCGTCCGGGCGGTCCGGGTAGTGCAGGTCGACCTGCTCGTGCCACCGGGAGAGTTCACGCCCGATCCGTTCCTTCAGGTCCTGGGCGGTCAGCCGGTTGGAGAGCCGCCAGTCGTAGGCGAAGGGGACGTACTGGCCCTCGGCCAGGTCGCCGAGCGTCGCCCGGACGTCCGGGTAGCCCAGGCAGGAGAGCAGCCCGGGCATGGCATCCGGGGACTTGAGCAGTCCCTCCGCGACGAGTCGGTGATCCCCCTCGGGACGGTCGTTGCCGATGCCCGGCGGCAGGGCGAAGCCCGCGAGTGCCCGCCCGGGGTGCCGGAGCTGGAACAGAGCCTGCCTGGACTGGTTCCAGACGTCCCTTCCGTCCCTGGTCAGTCGGCTGCCGAGGATCCCGGGTACGAACACCACGAGGTCGTGCTTCACTACGTTTTCCTCCGTCATGTGTCTCAGGACAGGTCTGACGTACTGTCACCGTTTCCGAAGAAGGCGTGGGGCAACCGGATCAGGTCGCAGCGGTGGTCTCCCTGGAGCGCCACCACCAGGCCCTCCGGGTCCGGGGCGGCGTCCGCGACCTGCACGGTGTAACCGCGCAAGGGGACTCCGTCGCCCTGGAGCCACCTCCCGGCCTGCACATCCCACACGGCCGGCGCCCTGCGTGCGTCGCACACCAGCAGCAGCGGCCGCTCCGGCGCACCGCAGAAGACCAGCGAGGTCACGTCCCGCACCCCGCCCGGCAGCACCGTCCGCTTCTGGCCTCCGCCGGAGAACTCGGCCACCTTGACGGTCCCGGTGTCCACCCACGCCAGCAGCGGCAAGGACTCCTCGTCGTCCGGGTCGTAGAGCTCGCCCAGCACGACACGGGTGGCCTGGGCGTCGTCGTCACGGCCGGGCAGTGCGACGCGTGCGGCGATCTCCAGCCGTCCTTCCCGGTGTTCCCACAGCAGCAGTTCGTCACCGAGGTCGGCGGCCAGCCACATCGTTCGGTCCCGCATGGCCCGGGCGTCGACCGCGACGGAGCGCACCCCCGCCGGGACCGGCTCGCCGTGGCGCCAGTCCCGGGAGCCGTCGAGAGGCATCTCCGCGTGATCGATGCGCTGCCCGTCCGGCGCGTAGACGCGCAGGCTCCCGGCGGTGCGGTCGACGAGCAGGCCGAGGGCAGGAACCCGGTCCCCGGCGTCCCCGCCGAGCCCCAGATCATGAACGGCCCGGACGCACAGATCCTCCGACAGGCGCCACAGCCGTACGGTCCGCTGCGCCGCGGCGACCACGATCCAGGCGTCGTCGCAGCGCACCGCCCGGACGGCGGTCACCAGTGCCACATGACCGAGGACCCTGGCCGGCGCGTCGGCCGGGGCTCCGGGGCCGGGCCGCGACACGAGGATCTGGTCGCCCCACACCCGGCACAGCAGCGGCCGCCCCTCCGGCGCCCCCGCCAGGGCGACGAGCGGCTTCTGGTCGTGGGCGCGCCTGGGCATGCCGTGCCCGGACGAGATCGCGGGTCCCACCTCCAGCATCCGGATGTCCGGACCGTCGGCCACAGCCAGTACTCCCTGTCCGCCGGGCTCGAAGGCCATCGCCCCGTCCCGCGGCGCGCTCAGCCGGAACCGCGCCTCGGGCGGCGGATCCTCGGTGGTCGGGACATGGGCCGTGAGGTTCAGGACGCGGACCGTGAGGTTCTCCTGTGCGGCCAGGAGCATGTCGCCGTGGTGGTGTCCGAAGGCCAGTCCTCGCGCCGGGGAGTCGAACGACCACATCAGGTCCACCACGGGCGGGGCGGACGGTGCCCGGTCGTCCGTCGCGCACCGCCAGACCCGGACCTGGCTGCCGTCCGCGACCGCGAGCCAGCCGTGCCGCCTGCTCCCCTCCCCGTCAGCCGCGCCCGGCGGTTGCGGCGCCGCCGCGGCGGCCATCGCGGGCTCCGTGAGTTCGCCCAGGTCCACCCCCTCGGGCAACAGGCCGGCCGATCTGCTGACTCCCCGGTCGACCTCGTACAACACGGCTCTCTGCCCCACCGTCAGAGCGAACAGACGGGAACCCATCGCGAGTGCCGCCAGACTCCGGGTGTCCGACATGCGGATGTCCACCAGGCTCTCGTCCCCGCGGTGCATGCCACCGCGGCCCCAGCGCCAGACCCACACATGCCGGCCGTCGGCCGCCAGGACGACGGTGTCCCTGGTCCGTTCGGCAGCGGCGAGGGTGCGCACCGCGCCGCCCCAGTGGTAGACGTACTCGGGCAGCCGCGAGCCGGACCGCCAGAAGTAGAGGGCCCGGTCGTCCCGGGCGACGGTGGTCCAGTGCGGCCCGCTGCCCACCTCCCGTACCTCGGTGAGCGCCTCGCCCCGGTCCCGGCCCGCCCCCTGCGTGCGGCGCGTGAGCAGCCGTCTGCCCGACTCCGGGTGCAGCACCACGATCTCGCCCCGGCCCCCGGCGGCCAGCGTGTCCCCGGACAACAGCTCCGCCGCCCCCGCGCCGCCGCGCCAGCTCAGCGTCATCGCCCCGCCCAGCGGAGCCGGCCGGCGCCACTCGACCGGGTCCGGCAGCATGTCCGTCCAGTACTCCTGCCACGGCAGGAAGCCGTCGATCCGCTCCAGGACCGGATACGACCGCTCGCGGTGGCTCACGAACGCGGTCGCCCGCAAGAGGGCCTTGCGGGTCGTCGGGTCCGCAAAGTCACGGAAGGCGTCCCCCACGCGCCCGTACAGGGCCGCCCCGTCGCAGTCCCGGGCGAGCGTGGACGCCAGCGGCAGCATGACGTCCGGACTGGTCCGCAGCAGGAACTCCACGTCGTCGAAGAGCGCGCGCAGCTCCTCCGTGCCCACCTGGGCAGCGTGCGCGCCCAGATACTGCAGCGTGTAGGCGTCCGCGTCGGCCCAGCCGTCCCCGGCCCGCGCGCGAAGCGCCGTCACCACCTTGCGGTGGGCCTGCGATGCGTCGAGGCGGGCCTGCCGCAGGAAGTAGGCGCCGTAACTGGGGTGGGCCAGGTGATAGGCGGTGTCCTCGGTGTCGGGTGCGGGCTGGGCGGAGACGATGCCGCCCTCCGCGCTCAGCCCCACGCGCCTCAGCTCCCCGGCCGTCAGCTCGGGACTGCCCTCGTCGCGCAACGCGTTGGCGAGCACCAGCCACGGCCCGCGCCGGGACAGGCCGCGCCCCTGGACGACGGCCAGCGGACGCAGCAGCTCCGCCGCGCGCTCCGCGCCCCGCTGGGCGGTGAGATGGCCCACCTCCTCGGCGAGGCGCTCGCTCAGGTCCATCCCTCCCTCGCTCATCCAGCCGGTGAGTTCCGCCTCGGTCACGGCGCGCGGCCGCCGGGCGAGTTCCCGGGCGGTGAGCAGGGCCACCAGGAACGAGCCGTGGCTCTCGGCGGCGACGAGCCGGGCGATCCAGTCGCGCTCGTCCAGGTGTTCCTCACCGTGGTAGGGGGAGCCCGCGCCGGCGAGGACCGACGCGGCCATGCCCGCGATGCTCTCCCTCGCCTCCTCGTCGTCCCCCAGGACCAGCGGGGCGACGCTCTGGTCCAGCGCGTCCAGCAGCGTCTCCTCCAGGACGTGCACGGTGGTACGGCGCCGGGGCTGCGGGCGCGTGCCGACGACCACCCGGACGCCCCACAGCGCGGAGAGCGGGTTCAGCAGATGCCGTGCGATGTCGTGCCCCTGCTCCGGCATCGCCTCGTCCAGGGCGTCGAAGAGCAGGTTCAGGGAGCCCGCCCGCTGGACGAGTTCGTCCACCGCGGCGCAGAGCTGCGCCGGGGCGACCCCTCCCTCCGGAACCGGGTCCATCCCCTCGAGCCGGGACAGCACCTGCCACAGCGCCGCGGTGAGCGAGTGCAGCGACTGTCCCCGGCAGGACAGGGCCGCGTGCACCGTTCCCGTCCTCGGCAGGGTCGAGGGCAGCAACTCCTCCGGTCCGACGGCGTCACGCCACTCCGGGAGCGAGGTCAGGGCGAGCCGGCCGAGCAGGGCCGTCTTGCCGGTGCCCGCGGGCCCGGTCACCGCCAGCAGCCCCTTGGGATGGGTGTCCATCCAGCGCACCACCCGGCCGAGGGCCCGCTGCCGTCCGGCGAAGTGCCGCATGAGGTGGCTGTCGTCCTCCAGGCCGAACTGCTCGGCACCGAGCCACGGTTTCCGGCCGCGCAGGACCGCGGGGGTGTAGATCCTGCGGTTCCCGGCGACGAAGTAGGGGTTGTCCAGGAAGCTGTTGGGCAGCGACCGCACCTCGGTGTGGCCCGGGCGCTGGGCCGGTTCGTCCAGGCCGGAGGCCGCGGCCGCCGCGTCGACGGCCTCGATCAGGTACGGAACGGGCAGGTAGAGCGCGGCGGGGTCGAAGGGGCGGGCGTGATCCGCCGCGACGAAGTCCGGTGCCGCGAGGACGTCCTCCAGCCATCTCACCCAGCGTCCGTCGGGCACGGACGCGTCGATCCCGGACGTGCCGATGACGACGAAGCCGGTTCTTCGGTTCCTGCGTGCCCAGTCCACGCTGTCCCGGTCCGCCGACAGGGCCCGGTCCAGCGCCGCGGAAAGGTGACCGTGGGAGAAGCAGGCGTCGACGACGAACAGCGTGTCCGCCTCGCAGCCCGGTCGCAGCAGCCGGTCCACGAGGTCCGTCAGGGCGATCGCCCGTTCCGGGTCGAAGGCGCCGTCCGCGTAGGAGTCCTCGCAGGCGAGGTAGTAGCCCTCGCGGCCCTTGTCGATCCCGTGGCCCGTCCAGTAGAGGATCTTCCGGTCGGCCTCATGGGCGAGAAAGCTTTCGAGCCCCTCCCAGAGCCGCCGACGGGTGGCACCCTCCTCGTCGATGCGGACGCTCTGCCCGAACCCCAGCCTGCTGCGGGCGACTTCGGCGAACCGGCGGCGCACATCCGCCACGTTGCGCAGATCCGCCAGCAGGGGATGGCTTCCGGCGGGATGGGTGTACCGGGACACCGCGACCGTACCTGCGAGAGTGGAGACGCGCCGCTCGGATCGGATCAACGCCAGGTGCTCGACCACGTCACGTTCGTATCATGTCCCCGTCTGGCCCGTGTACATGCCAGCATCAACTGACGTCGTTCGAAGGATGATTGATGGTCCATCGGGACAGGTTCACCCTCCTCGGCCGGGAGACGGAGTGCCACATCTACGAGGGGGACGGGATCCGTCCCGTCAAGGAGGAGGACGTCCGGGTCAAGTACCGGCCGCAGCGGGTCGAGTTCCCGGAGGAGATCGGCGGCTGGCGGCACGCCATCCAGGAGGCCGAGGAGCGCAAGGAGGCCCTCGGGCAGCCGCACCGCTGGAACAACAAGCGGTTCGCCGTCGAGCGGGTCGTCGTGACCCGCACCCACCTGGCCGAGGACCCTGTCGTCACGCTCACCCTCCAGGACGCCGACTACTACGACTTCCTCACGACGTCGATCAACCTGGACCGCAGGCAGAAGAACGGACTGACCCTGCGCGAGCAGTACCTGGAGAGCCGGGACCCGGCCCTGGCGCCCCCGTTCATGAACTGCAGCTTCGGCGTGAACGTGGCACTCGAGACCGGCCGGGACGGCAAGATGCTCTTCTCCCATCGCAGCGCCGCGGTGGTCGGGCCGAACCGCTCCCGCTGGAACTCCTCCGCGAACGAGGGGCTGGCCCGCGACCACGACCTCCCCGAGGACGGCAGCCCGATCAGCCTGTACGCGGTGGCCCGACGGGCTCTGTACGAGGAGCTCGCGGTGCACGCGACCGACGAACTCGACCTGGAACTCCTCGGGTTCGGCCTTGATCTGCGCAACAACCAGTGGGCGGCCTTCTTCCGGGCGGTGCTGCCCGAACTCGACGAGAAGGCCCTGCGGCTGCGCTGGACACGGGGCGTGGGCGACAAGTGGGAACACGACCGCTTCGCCTTCGTGCCCTCCGACCCCGACTCCGTCCTCGACTTCGTCGCGGAGCAGCCGGCCGAGAGCTGGACCCCCTGCGCCCCCGCCCTCTTCTACCTCGCCCTGGTGCGGGGCGCCGTACGGCGCGCGGACGGCGACCCCGCGGGCCGCTTCGAGGTGGAGGAGGCGGAACAGCGGGTCATCGAGCGCAGGGGGCTCTGAGCTTCGCCGGCGTACCGGACTCCGCCGGGGCGCGGTGAGCCCCGGCGGAGCACGCGTCACCGGCTAGCGCACCGGAAGCCGCCACCACGCAGCCGAAGCGTCCCGCAGCGTGTTCGTGCCGCAGTGCACCTCGCCCGCGCCCAGGTGGTACGTGTAGTAGTCGTCGATGTACGACACCTTCAGCCCGGCCTGTCGGTACGCGGCGCCGACCGCCTCCGTGAAGATGTCCTTGCCGTCGATGACCGGTCCCCACTGGCGCGGGGCGAGGTAGCGGTCACGGGCGAGGAGGACTCCGTTGACAGCTCCGGGTATGTAGGCGCTGGTCAGGACGGTTCCGGGGGCTGCCGCGCGGGAGGCGTTCAGCCGTGTCACGCGTGGTACGTGGGTGGTCGGTCCGCCGGTGGTCGAGGCGTCCGCCGCACGCGCGAACAGGGCGGGCACGCGTACGATCTCGTCGTTCGTGACCCCTGTCTCCCGTCTGAGAATCTCCAGGTCGGCCGCGATGCGCTGCGCCGCCATCCGGTTGTCGGACACCAGGTGCCGGGAGGCCAGCGCCTGGTCGATGGTCTGAGTCGGTGTGGGTTCGCCCTTCTGGGCCGGTACGGAGAACAGCTTCGTCCTTCCGTGGCCGCCGCGTTGGGCGTCGCGCAGCAGCCGCAGGCCGGCGTCCGGGTCGGCGACGCCGATCCGCCAGCCGCGCGGGGTGTCCGCGGGCAGGAACTGCAGGAACTCGTCCACGTGCCCGACGGCCAGCCAGGAGGTGTCCAGCAGCAGCGGGTCCTGGAGGCCCTGCGACCTCAGCAGCGTGCGCATCACCTTGGACGGGCGTGCCCCGCTGTTCTTGCGCTCGCCCATGACGATGCGCCCGGCCGGGAACGAGCGGCCGCCGTGTGCGTAGGGCGGGACGGTCTCCAGGTTCCCCATGGAGTTGAGCGACCAGTCGTCCGGCCGGGCCCGGTCGGTGACCTGGACGACGCCGACGTCACGGCCGCGCACCTTCTCGAACAGCTCGCGCCCCGCCTCCCGGTCCGACTGGGCGGAGCGCAGCATCACCCGCATGACCTGCCGTCGTCCGTCCGGACCGGTCATGCTGACGTAGGCGGGCTCCACGAAGTCCTGCGCCCAGGGGTCTCCGTACTTGTCGAAGGTGACCAGCGGCTTGGTGATGCCCGCCTTCTCGACCTCCTTCCCCAGGTCCTTGACGAACTTCCGCTGCTGACGCCCGTAATCGCCCTCGCCCCGGACCTTGGTGACCATCACCTGCCGGGTGTCCTGGAGGTGATGTTGGGTCAGGAGCGGGGCGACGCGCAGGGTGACCGAGTCGGAGATGGTCCGGCCGGCGGCCGTCACCGACAGGCGGAGCACCGCCCGGCCGTCCCACCTCGCGCTGTCCCTGATCACGTCGGTGGCCTCGACGCCCAGCTCCGCGCCGGAGCGCAGCTCGGCGGCGGTCAGCCGGGTCCGCGGGGTGACGAGGACCCATGTGCCCGACCGCTTGAGGAAGACATGGGTGTGCGCGGCGCCCGAGGTGACCTTCAGGCTGCCCCGGGCGGCCTCCGGAAGGCCCGGCAGGGGTACGGACCGGACCCGGGCGAGGTCGGCGGCGTCCGCGGTGCCGTTGACCTTCTGGTCGGAGGCGTCGTTGCAGGCGGCGAGCCTGGCGTCGGACAGCGGCCTGCCGCCGGGGCCGGTGACCGGGCAGCGCTTGGTGTCGTCGTCCAGGTTGGGCAGGTAGACGGCTCCGCGCCCGCCGGACCAGGTGTCCTCACCCGCCGTGTCGCTGTCGCCCGTGACGTCGATCCGCCCGTCCCGGTTCACATCCGCGCGCAGATCGGCGCGGGCGGACGGCTCGGCGGCGGAGGCGGGGACAGCCGGTCCCGCGAGGACGGATCCCGCCGCGGCGAGGGCGAGGACCACGGGCCCGGCCGGATGTCTGAGTATGGGCACACGTGAACGCACGACGCTTTCCTCTCAGTTGGGGAAGTCGCCGTACAAGAGGAAGAAAGGGAGCGGTGCGTTCACTGTGCAGGGGGAGGCGTCGCCCCGCCCCCGTCGACCCGCGTCCGTCAAGCGGTTACGCCAACAGCTGTTCATGAACGAAGAGTTGCCCGTACTTGGCTTGGACATGCCTCTTCCTGGGCACGGACCTCCTACCGGGAGCCGCCACCGGGCGGTGTGAGCAGGAGGAGGGCGTCATGGACCGTCGGATCCGGGTACGTGTCATTCGTCGGCCCGCTGCCCCACGCGGCCAGGAGATCGACCGCCGCACACCCTCGGGGCGCATCCTGCCGTACTGATCACAGCGGAGCCTGGGGGCGTCGGGCACGTGCTGCCGGGCTGCCTCAGGCGGCGAGCGGATTGAGGACCAGCGGGTCGACCCGGCCCTCCAGCATCGCCCCGAGCCCCTCTACGGCGCACACGTCGGGCCGCTCTGCGATGTGCACCGGAACACCGGTCGCCTGGCGCAGCATCTGGTCGAGACCGGGCAGCAGGGCGGAGCCGCCGACCATCATGATCCCGCGATCGGCGAGGTCGGCCACGAGATCGGGCGGGCACTCGCGCAGCACCTTGCCGATCCCGTCCAGGACGGCCGTCAGCGGGGTCTGGATGGCGTTGCGCACGGCCGCGGTGTCGACGCGCACGCTGCGGGCGAGCCCGGTCGCCACGTCCCGCCCGTGGATCTCGGCCGAGGCCGGACCGTGCGGGGTGAGCCCGTTCCCGGACAGGGCGAGCTGCAGCGGCCGTACCGCCTGGCTGGGCAGCATCAGCTCGTGCGCGTGCCGCAGATGCTGCACGATCGCGCGGTCCACGGCCTCCCCGCCCACCGGGACCCGCTCGGCGGTCACGACGGCCCCGATCGAGAGCACGGCGACCTGGGTGGCCGCCGCCCCGCACATGATGATCATGGTCGCCTCGGGCCGCTCCACGGGCAGCCCGCACCCCACTGCGGCGGCGATGAGCGTGTCCACCAGCTCCACCCGCCGCGCGCCCAGCCCGACCAGCGTCTCGACCGTCGCCCGCTGGGCCAGCGGGTCCGCGCCGGTCGGGGTGCAGGCCGCCGCCCGCAGCCGGGGCCTGCGGCGCAGCGAACGGCGCATCTTGTCGCCGAGCAGGTGCCGCAGCATGCGCTGGGCCATCTCGATGTCGACGATCGTGCCACCGGAGACGGGCCGCACGACCCTGATGTAACTCGGCGTCTTCCCGGTCATCCTCTCCGCGAGCTCACCCACCGCTATCAGCGCCCCGCTGCGGGTGTTCACGGCCGCGACCGAGGGCTGGTCCACGACGAGACCCACACCCTTCACATACACCCGGGTGCGGGCGGCACCCAGGTCGACGGCGAAGTGGCAGCGGCGCAACTGCTCCAGGCTGACGGTCACGGCAGATCCTCCCGAGTGCCCAGGTCTTGGGGCCGGACGGTGGCTTCCTTTGCATCCTCTGGGGAATCGTGGCGGCGCGCCTGCGGGAGGGGGCCGGGCGGGGCGCGGCTGAATGGGGGGTTTCAGAGGGAACGGGCGGCATCCAGCAGAGGTTCGAGGGACGCGACGGTGACGGTGCTGCCCCCCTCGCGCAGGCGTCGGCGCCCGGTGGCCGTGGGGGCGTACCCGACGAAGGGGAGGCCGAGCTGCTGGGCGGCGGTCAGTTCGGCGATCGAGGAGCTGATCAGGACACCCGCGGCGGGCGGTGTGCCGAGGGCGCGCCGCAGGCAGTCGGGGTGGGGCATCAGCAGGCCGAGGTCGTCGCGGCGGCCGTGGATGCCCGCGAGGGGCAGGCGGTAGGGCTCCAGGTAGCGGCGCACCGCCTGCTCGCACACGTCCGTCACCACGCTGACGCGACGGCCGGAATCATGCAGGGCGCGGACGAGCGCGACGGAGCGGTGCGTCGTGGGCACGTCGGGAACGGCACCCAGTTCGAGCTGGTCGAGACGTGCCCGCAGCAGGGGGCCGAGCGGGTCGTGGGCGAAGGCCCTCAGCAGGTCCAGCGGATGCACGAATGCCTCCTGGCCTGCGGCGCTCGCGAGGGCCACCGGCCGGCCCCTGAGCGCGTCCGCCGGATCGCGGTGCTCGGCGACGAGGGACAGCAGGTCGAGAGCGGCCTCGCGTGCCGTCTGCGCCGAGAACATGCGCGCGAGGGGACCGTCGAAGCCGATCAGCACGGTCTCGGCGTCGGCGAGCACGGCGGACAGCCGACGCCGCGACGGAGTCGACTGCTCCGGCACCGGCGCAGGCGCCCCTTCCGTGGCCAGTCGCACGGCATACGACACGGACAGCCCCGGCACCGGCCAGGTACGGACGCCTTCGTTCACCGCCCGCTGGGCAGCGCCCGCACGGCGCAGCGGATGACGGCGGGTGATGCGGACCGCCGCGTCGCGCAGATGCTCCAGCAGCAGCCCCGGGATGCCGGTGGCCTCACCGCGGACGAAGGCCACCGGATCGTCGACGTGCCAGGACAGCTCCACCGCGGCGGTGAACGCACCCTTGCCGGAGCTGGGCAGGGACACCGTGTGCAGGGCCTGGTGCGGGGTGAGGTCGACCGAGTAGTACGTCTCCGGCCGGGGCGGACGCGTGCCGTACGGCTGGACCGGGTTGAGCAGCGTGAGCGGGCCGTCGGGCCGTGTGTGGACGATGGCCGTGCGGCCCGGGGTGGGCATGCCGAGCTCGCGCAGGTCGTGCGCGATGAAGGGGCCCTGCACCAGGTCGCGTTCGGCCGGTTCGGCGGACGCCGGCTCAAGGAAGCAGTACCAGGCGCTCGGCGGGCTGTCCGGGGCGTCGTCGGGAAACAGCGGCATGAAGCGCACCGAACCCCGAGCGGCGGAACTGGCGGCGAAGTCGTCGTACAACTCGGGCGGTACGACGACCATCATGTCCCGGGCCTTCGGCGGCCGGACGGCGAACTGCAGCCCGAACGTCACCCGGAGACGCGGAGGATCGGTCAGCTGGGCGAGCGCCTGCGGGAGTTCGCGCAGGACGGCGACCAGGACGGGGAGCAGAAAGACGCCGGGCTCGATACGCACCAGGTAGCCGTCCGGGCGGACGAGCACCACGTACTGGCGGGGGGTGAGGGAGCCGCGCTCGAGGATCTCGTGCACCGCGGCTTCGAGGGTGATACGGGCTTCGGGGCGGCCGGCGAGGTCGCCGGTCCTGAAGTGGATCTCGGGGCGGTTCTCGACGGGCTCTTCGACCAGGACCGCGAGGGTGGTGCGGAGGGCGTTGAGGTCGTCCCGGGTGTGCTGGGCGACCGGTCCCGGAACGCCGTCGAGCGGCTCTCCCCGCCACAGCTCCAGCGCCTCCTGCGCCAGTCGGCTGCTGCGTGCCAGGTCTCCGGCGGTGCGGGACCGCTCGGCCTCGGCGGCCAGGCGGCGGACGCGGAAGACGTCGTAGTCGTCGGGGCCGGACACCCGGTCCAGCCGCAGGGCGTATCCGCCCTCGGTGGTCACCGCGTCCGGCCCGAGCAGGTGACGCAGCCGGCTGAGGTACGTGTCCAGGAGGTCACGTGAGCCGTGGCGGTCGGGCGGCCCCCAGAGCCCGGTGGCCAGCTCGTCGTGCGTGGCGGGCTCGCCGTGGTGGAGCAACAGCACGCACAGCAGCGCCTGTTCTTCGGGGTGGTCGAGGGCGAGGGGCACGCCGTCCCGGGTGACGCGGAGCGGGCCGAGGAGGGAGAAGCCGAGGCTGCGCTCCCGGTGCGGGGGCAGACGGAGGAGCCGGTCGGCGCCGCGCAGCTGGGTCTCCAGGCTGTCGGAGAGGAGTTCCGTGACGGCCGTGTCCAGTTCCTCTTCGAGCTGTCGCGGAAGGGACAAGTTCTCCAGAGGTAGCGGGAGTTGCCGGTCGTCGGACGGGCCTCGGTGCATGGCGCGCACGATGTGCCCCAGCGCCCGTAGATCGTCCCCGCGGCTTCCGGTGCCGAAGGACCTGACGTCCAGGCAGGTCAGCACCGGTCCGCGCGGTGCGAGGACGACGTGTGTCGCGTCCAGCCGGCCGTGCGGCCGCCCCTGCGCGTGCAGGGCGTTCATGGCCTCGACGAGAGAGGGGACGAGGGCGACGAGTTCGACTGCGGGCAGGCCGTGCGGTGCGCTCTCGAGCCGCTGGTGCAGACTCCGGCCGTCGACGAACTCCCGGACCAGATACGGCACATCGCCCTCCGTGCCGTAATCCCTGATGGCCGCGATGCCCGGATGGTCTACCTGGCTGAGCCGCTGGGCGATGTCCGCGAAGTTGATGCGGAGCGACTGCGGCGGACGCCGGTACAGCCGCACCAGCACCGTCTCGTCCCCCCGCGGTGTGTCCTGAGCAACCCAGTCCGTGCCCTGCGATCCTGTCGGCCTGACCAGCCGGTACCGCCCCGCAAGCAGCCCCCCGGCCTGCCCGGCGGAATCGGACAGCCGCCGCAGGCTGTCCTGGCTGACCGTCGCGAACGCCTCGCCGTCCACGGGGGTGCCGGTGCCGGACGGTGCCGCCGTCGAGGCCCGGAACTCGCCCGGCGCCCGTCCCGCTCGCCTGTCGATCAGTTCGCCGACGCGGTCCAGGAGTTCGGTGGTGCGATGGCGGGCGGTGCGCGGCAGGCTGAGCAGGAGAAGGTCCCGTACGCCGTCCCGGAAGGCGTAGGAGCCGGGCGGGCCGCCGGGGACGGTGGCGAGCATGCCGCTGAGGATGATCTCCGCGAGGTGCTGGGGGCGCGGATCCGGTTCGAGGGCGGCCTGGACCAGGCGCATGACGGGCAGGTCGGGGCGGCCCACCGCGAGATGCCCGGCCAGCCGGAACGCCTCGGGGGAGGCGGTCGCGCGGAACCGCAGGACCAGTTCCTCGGCGGACAGCAGGCCGACATCCGTACGCTCGTCGGAGCGGGCGGGCAGGGGGCGGCCCAACTCGGCGACTGCTGCGGGGAATTCGGTGCCGCCGGGTGCCGTGAGCAGCGCGGCCCAGTGCGCCAGCCACTGCGGCTCGGACTCCAGCACGGGCAGGGGGACGGCGCCGCGGGTCCCGGGGTGGCCCGTCGGGTCGTACGGCACCGGCCCGTCGTAGGACTGCTGCTCCCGCTGTTCGTACGGCGTGAACGTGAGCGCCGCCGTGGCGGCCGCCGGGTGCGGTGCCGACAGACGGCCGGGGACGGTCGGCAGGGCCGTGTCCCGCCACAGGTGCTCCGGGAGGGGCTGGACGACGGCCAGGGGCATCCGGCGCGCCCAGCGGAGCAGGGTGTCGTACCAACGGGTGCCGGCCGGGCCCTCCCGCCACTGCGGGCCCATGCAGTCGCTGATCAGGAGGGTGACGGTGCGGCCGTCGGCGGAGGCGTGCCCGGCGGGACCGCGCACGGTGCCGTCGGGGGCGGCCCGGTACAGGTCGACCGTGCGGAAGACGCCCGCCTGGGCCAGCGCCGTGTGCAGTTCGCGGACCAAGGGGCGCCAGACGGGCATCGTCGGCCCGGTGTCGTACACCAGGTTCAGCCGCAGCCAGCGCTCCCGGGCGGGGCGCAGCACCGGCAGCCAGAACTCGGGGCCCACGCCGAGGCGGGCGATCCGGTCGGCCGTCGCATGCTCGTCCAGGTGGTGACCGGCAGGGGCGTCGGTACGGCGTTTGAGGGGGCGCAGTGCGCGTTGCAGACCCAGCGGGTGGCGGAGCATCGGGGGTGCCGGTGCCAGCAGGGAGGCGTGCGCGCCGGGTGCGGACGACGTCGGGGAGGGCAGGTGGAGCGGGGTGCGGGGGGACTCCCGGGGCGCGGGCGGGGCGGGATCCGGTGCCGGCGGGGTGGCCGGCGGTTCCTCCCGCGGGGGCCGGGGCTGCTCCTGCGGTACGTGCGGGGCCGGCTCCGGAGCCGGGATCTGCGCCTGCTGCTCCTCGCCGCCCGGCTCCATCTGCCGGGCCAGCCACAGGACTTCCGCCAGCTCCAGCGGGGTGGGGCGCATGCCGCCGGACGCCTCGGCCAGTACGTCGGCCAGGCGGGCGAGCGGGTCCGGGGAGCCGGTGGGGGTCCCCCCGCGCGAGCGGAGCCGAGCGTGGGGGAGGTCAGAAGGCATCGGGGCGCTGGGCCTCGCCGAGGTACGGCATGAGCTGTTCCGCCAGCTCGTCCAGGGAATCCGCCGACAGGTCGGAGGAGCGGGCCAGGTAGATGGCGTTGAGCAGCTGGTCGGTGGCCAGGTCACCGCCGCCCACGCGGGACAGGAACCGGTCGATCAGGTCCTGCGCGTAGCCGTCGGGTTCGCCGCCGAAGTGGGCGCGGACGATGTCGGCGAGGTGGGAGTCGTCGGGCTGGCGCAGCCGCAGGGTGACACAGCGGCGCAGGAAGGCGGGCGGGAACTCGCGCTCGCCGTTGCTGGTGAGGACGACGAAGGGGAAGGCCCGGCAGCGGACCCGGCCGTGTGCGACGGGCACGCGTTCGTGGGTGCCGTCGACCATGACCATGGCCTGCGGGTCCTCCTCGCCGGACCCGGAGGACCGGACCAGCTCGGGGATCTCGTACTGGCCCTCCTCGAGGACGTTCAGCAGGTCGTTGGGCAGGTCCAGGTCGCTCTTGTCGATCTCGTCGATGAGCAGGGCGCGCGGGCGGGCGTAGGGGAGGAGGGCGGTGCCGAGGGGGCCGAGGCGCAGATGGTCCTCGATGCCGGAGGCGGGCGCGGTGGTGCCGGGATTCCGGTCGGCCGCCGCCTGGCGGGCCGCGTACAGGCGGGAGAGGGGGTCGTACTGGTAGAGGCCGTCGTGCAGGGTGCTGCGGCTGGTGATGTTCCAGCGCAGCACCGGGCCGAGCCTCAGCTCGCGGGCCACCGCGTAGGCCAGGGAGGACTTGCCGGTGCCGGGCGGGCCGGTGACGAGGAGGGGGCGGCGCAGATAGAGGGCCGCGTTGACCAGTTGGACGGTCTGCGCGGTGGCCCGGTACGTCGCGGCACGGTGGGCGCGGTCGGGGGACGTGGCCGCGGTGTCGGAGTCGTCGGCGGGCGTGTCCAGCGCGGGGCCGCCGTCGAAGGCCCGCCAGGGCGGGGGAGCGGGCAGCTCGGTGATGCCGTCGTGCGGCTCCTTCGTGCCGGTGTACACGGGCCACAGGGGCATGGGTTCGTTCTCCGTGGGGGGCTGTTCAGGCGACGGGGGTGTGCAGGCTGGCCGGGGGTTCGGGGAAGCAGCGCGGGTCGTCCCACAGGAGCTGGACGTCCCGGGCCCAGTGCCGGTCAGGGTCGTCGGCGGCCTCCACCTCCTCCCGCAACGTCTGGATGAGACGGGGAAGTTCGGCGGGCGAGGTGCCGTGGAGGTACGGGACGAGCCCGTCGACGAAGGCCTTACCCGCGCAGGGCGTGCCGTGGTCGGTGCCGGGGCAGCCCGTGCGTGGCCAGAGGAGGACCGGGACCGGGGTGTTCAGACCGGCCTCGAAGTGGTCCGGCGCCGCATCGGGCGGGGTGGCGTAGACCGCCAGCTCGGCCTCCGTGTCCCTCAGCCGCTTGCGCAGGCCGGCCGGGCGTTCCCGGCTGCCGCAGTCGACGCGGTGCAGGGCCTGGGCCGTGGACCCGGTCCCCGGCTTCTGCTTCTGCCACTTCTTGCCCAGTTGGTGACGCAGGCGGGCACTGCGGTGGCGGGACCGGTCCGCGACGACCAGCGGGTGGGCGCAGCCCAGGGGCGTGGAGTCGTCGGGGCCGCACTCCCAGCGGTCCACCGGCTCGTTCAGCCACTCACGCGGCAGGACGAAGGTGATCAACTCGTCGGCTCCGGGGGCGAGGTGGGTGAACGCCTCGTCCACGCACTCCTGGACGTAGGCCCGCACCCGGGCGCGGGGCAGCCGGACCGCGCCCACGGCCCGGCGCAGCCCGTCGCGGTACGCGGACACCTCGACCGTGACCTGGTCGGCGCCGGCGCCGCTGCGGTCGAGCTCGACCAGGATGGGGGACCAGGAGACGGCGGCGGACGCGGGCGGCGCGGACAGCAGCTCCTCCAGCCGGTCGGCGAACCTCGTCACCGCGTCCGGGTCCTCGACCTCCCAGTGCACGTACCCGGCCGCCGACCGCAGCGAGGCGAAGCCCTCCGGGGGCAGCGGCGGGCCGAAGGGGCCCACGGCGTCCAGGTACAGCCGGTCCGGGTCGCCGTCGAGACCGGCGTCCGCCGCCCGTCGCACCAGCCCGTACAGCCGTCTCGCCGCGTCGGGGGCGTCGCCGTGGGCCGGGACCAGCTCACCGAGTCCGGGCCAGTGGCGGGCCAGCACCTCGGTGGGCAGCATCCGGGCGACCCGTACGCCGTGCTCGCCGGCCACCTGCGCGACCATGCCCACCACCCTGCCGTCCGGGAGGGTGGCCGCGGCCCCGCTGAAGCCGTGCGTCAGCGGCTGCCCGTGCGCCGTGACGGCCTCCAGCTGCACCCACTCGTCGGCGATCCGCGTGGCGGACACGGCGCGGTACTCGGCCAGCTGCCCCTCGTCGTACCCCTCCGGGAACCCGTAGGCGACCAGTACCTGGGAGACGAGGTCGGATGCGCTGCCCGGCGGCGCGAACCGCGCGGCGCTCAGCGGCACTTCACCGGCCAGCTCGAGGACGGCGAGGTCACCCGGGTCGGTGACGCCGCCCGCCCAGCCGCCGTGCGCCGACACCACCGCGGGCAGCACGCCCAGGTCCGGGCGGTTCGGGAACGACACGGTCAGCAGCCCCGGCTCGCCGTCCCGCACCACATGCGCACAGGTCAGCACGGTACGGGGAGTCACCAGAAAGCCCGCCCCCGCGACCGCGCCCCCGCACTCGATCCGGGCGTGCCAGGCGGCGCCGCTCATGACCGGGGGGTCGGCTCCGGACCGGCACCGTCCACGGCAGCCGGTCTCGTGTCCTGCGACGACCAGCTCAGCCTGACCACCAGCTGCCCCTCGGCCGCTCCCTTGGCGATGACCGCCCCGGCCTCCGCGGTCAGCTTGACCCCGAACTCCAGCTCCACGGCGTCGGGTCGAAGGCTGCCGTCCCGGAAGACACGCAGCGCGGAATGGGCCGCCGCGCGCACGCCGTCCAGAGCGCCCTCGAAGGTACGGGCCGTCCGGTCCGCCGGTCCGCCGTCGCCGCGGGAGACGAGCCGGGTGCCGCCCGCTTCCGTGGCTTCCACCACGACGACGGCGCCGTCCTCCGTGGTGAACTCCATCAGCTTGTTCACGGCGCCTTCCCCCCGGGTTCTTGATCCACGTGACCGATCCATTGTTACGGACGGGGAGCGGGGGTGTCCCCGGTTCGACCTCCGCCGTGCGCCGTCGGTGGCGGAAAACCGCCAGGACACCTTCCCGCCACCGACGGTCAACATCCCCGCACCACACGGCACATGACACTCGTCCCAGCACTCGACGCGCTCGACACGAGAAGAGGCGTGGATGACCAGAGGACCAGTCAGCCGCGGGGCGGCACTGCTCGCGACGGGGCTTGTGATCGCCCTGTTGCCGACGGCTCCCGCGGTCGCGCGCAAGGCCGTCACCGCGGCCGTGCGGACCCCGGACGCCGCCACCACCGTCACCCTCGTCACCGGCGACCGGGTGACCGTCACCGACCTCGGGCAGGGGAGGAAGACGGTCGCCGTGCAGCGGCCCCGAGGGGCCACCGGTGTCGTCCGCACGCAGGTGAGCGACGGCGACATCACCGTCGTACCGGACGAGGCGCTGCCGTATCTGCGGGCCGGCACCCTGGACCGGCGGCTGTTCGACGTGAGCGGGCTGATCCGGCAGGGGCTCACGGACGCCAAGGCGGATGCGCTGCCGCTGATCGTGACCTATGGGAAGGGCGCACGCGCCGCCACCCCGGCCGGGGCGCAGCGCCCCCGGGCGCTGCCGAGTGTCGGCGGGGCCGCCGTCGAGGCGGCCCGGGGGCGCACCTTCTGGCGGTCCTTCACGCACCGTGGGAGCGTCGGCAAGGTCTGGCTCGACGGGCGGGTCGAGGCCGACATGGCCGAAAGCAATGCCCAGATCGGCACGCAGGCCGCCTGGGACGCGGGGCTCACCGGCAAGGGCGTCACGGTCGCCGTCCTCGACACCGGTGCCGACCTGACCCACCCCGACCTGAAGGACCGGGTCACCGCCGCCAAGAGCTTCATCGACGGGCAGGAGGTCGCCGACCGCAACGGGCACGGCACGCACGTCACCTCCACCGTCGGCGGCAGCGGTGCCGCCTCCGACGGCAAGGAGAAGGGGGTCGCGCCGGGCGCCACGCTCGCCGTGGGGGCCGGGTCCGCGGCGGACAGCGGATACCGGTCGGGATCGGCGCCGAGTACGTCGCGAAGGCGGCCGGCACCGGCACCCTCGGCGGCGGCCGCCTGGAGGTGTCGTACGACGACGGCACGACCTGGCGGACGGTCCCCCTCGCCGGCCGGGGCGCCTCCTGGCACGGCACGCTGACCGTGCCCCGCGGCGCCGCCCATGTCTCCCTGCGGGCCTCGGCCCACGACGACAAGGGCGGCTCGGTGACCCAGGAGATCATCCGTGCGGTGGCCGTGAAGTGACTCAGGGACGAGGGTGGTCCGCGGTGGCGGTGATGTCGACGATGCCGCGGACCACCCCCAGCTCCACCAGGTCCTGCGGCCGGATGCGCAGCTGTCCCGCGGTCGCCTCCACCTCCTCGGGCGGGCGCTTGAGGATCGCCGCCGCGAGCTCCGGGGCGATCACCGAGAAGTAACTGTCCGGCGTGGCCCAGGTGTTGCCGGGCGCGGCCAGCGCGAGCGCCCCGCCGGAGCCGCCCTCGCCGATGACCAGCGTGGTGATCGGCACCCGAGCGGAGGCCACCGCCCCGAACACCTCGGCGATCGCGGCCCCGGCCCCCTGCCGCTCCGCCTCGGCGTCATTGGCCGCGCCCGGCGTGTCCACCAGCGTCAGCACCGGAATGTCGAGCCGGTCGGCGAGCCGGATCAGCCGCGCCGCGGTGCGGTACCCCGCGGGCCGGGTCGCCGCCCCGGTCTGCGCCGCGTACGCCACGGTACGGCCGTCCCGCTCGCCGAACCCGCACAGCATCCCCTCGGGGTCCGTACCGCCGCAGCGGTCGCCGGCGAGAGCGACCCGCCGGCCGAAGTACGCGTCCAGGTAGGCCTGCGCGCGGGGGCGTTCGGGGGAGCGGGCGCGGCGGACGGCCGCCCAGCCGGTGGCGGGGAGGTCGGCGGCGCCCAGGGCACGGGGTGCGGGGGCCTCCTGTGCGGGCGTGGTGAGCAGCCGCAGCCACCGCCCCAGCGTCTCCCGCAGCTCCTCGGGCCGCACCACCGCGTCCGCCGAGCCCGCCGCCACCTGTGCCTCGGCCGTGTACGCGGACGGATCCGCGTCCGGCGGCCGGACCCGGGAACCCGCGAAACCCACCTGGGCGCCCGGCAGCGCCAGGATCACGTCTGCTCCGGCGCCGAGGGTGGCCCAGCCGCCGCCGGTCGTCGGGTCCCGCAGGACGGCGATCTGCGGCAGGCCCGCCTCCCGGGTGAGCGCCGACTCCCGGGCCACCCGCTGGAGTTGGGTCAGCGCGAGCATGCCCTCCTGCATCCGGCTGCCGCCGGTGGCGACCAACGGCACGACCGGGAGCCGGTGGGCGCGGGCGTGGTGGTACGCCGACTCCAGGCGGTCGCCGGTGCGCTCGCCCAGGGAGCCGCCGAGGAAGCCGAACTCGAACGCGATCAGCACGGCCCGGGTGCCGCCGACGCTCGCGGTGCCGCAGACGACGGACTCCTCCTCGCCCGTGCGCTCGGCGGCACGGGCGCGCGAGGCGTCGTAGCCCTGCCAGCCCAGCGGGCCGTCGACCGTCGGGCGTCTTATGTCGCAGGGGAGTTCACGGAAGGTCCCCTCATCCGTGACCAGGGCCAGGAACTCCCGTGCCGACAGTCGCTCAGGCATTGGCCACCAGCGCCCGCTTCATGATCTTGCCCATGTCGTTGCGGGGGAGCGCGTCCAGGTAGCGGACCACGCGCGGCCGCTTGTGCGGGGCCAGCCGCCCGGCGACATGGTCGGCCAACTCCTCGGCGGCGGGCGGTGATTGACGGTCGGCCGGGACGATCCAGGCCACGATCCGCTCGCCCAGGTCCGCGTCCGGCTCCCCGGTGACCGCCGCCTCCCGCACCCCCGGATGCTCCAGCAGCGCGTTCTCGATCTCGCCCGCCCCGATCTTGTAACCGCCGCTCTTGATCAGATCGGTGGCCTTCCGCCCGACGATCCGGACACACCCGTCGCTCTCCCGCACCGCCATGTCCCCGGTGCGGAACCAGCCGTCGGCGGTGAAGGCCGCGGCCGTCGCGTCAGGCCGGTTCAGATACTCGGTGAACAGGTTCGGACCGCGCACCTGGATCTCGCCGACGGTCTCCCCGTCGTACGAGGCCACCTCCGTGCCGTCCTCCTCCACCAGCCGCAGCTCGACCCCCGGCAGCGGCACACCGACCGTGCCCGTGCGCGCCTCCCCGTCGGCCCGCATGCTGGGCCGGGGGTCCGGGGGTGTCCACCGGGACGAGCACAGCATGAGCGTCTCGGTCATGCCGTACCGCTCGATCACCCGCCGCCCGGTCGCG
Source organism: Streptomyces sp. NPDC031100 (assembly GCF_055570785.1). NCBI lineage: Bacteria > Bacillati > Actinomycetota > Actinomycetes > Kitasatosporales > Streptomycetaceae > Streptomyces > Streptomyces sp. NPDC031100. The sequence goes on along the minus strand of NZ_JBVIGN010000001.1, from coordinate 809,165 downwards.
GCCGCGATCCGCTCGTGGTCGTGCACGGGCAGCGCGGCCGAGCCGGAGACCAGCAGCCGGGCCCCGGCCAGCCCCTTGACCAGCTGCGGGTCACCGGGCAGGGCCTCGGCGATGCGGTGGTACATCGTGGGCACCCCGAACAGCATGGTCGCGCCGTTGTTCAGCTCCCGGGCCACGCCCTCGGCGGTGAACCGCCCCAGGTGCCGCACCGAGCCGCCGCGCCGCAGCGGGCCGAGGATGCCCAGCACCAGCCCGTGCACGTGGAAGAGAGGCAGCCCGTGCACCAGAACGTCGTCCCCGGTCCACTGCCAGGCGTCGGCGAGCGCGTCCAGGGTCGTGGCGAGGGCCCGGCGCGGGAGGACCGCGCCCTTGGGCGGGCCGGTGGTGCCGGAGGTGTAGACGACCAGCGCGGGGTCGGCGTCCGAGGCCTGCTCCTCCGGGACGGCGCCGGTGGCGGACGCGTCCACGTCGAGCCGGGCCAAGTCGCCCAGGACGGGCGGGAGTTCCGCGCCGGGCGGGGCGAGGATCAGATCCGGCGCACTGTCGCCGACGATGTGCGCCAGCTCCTTCTCGCCCGACTTCGGGTTCAGCGGCACCGCGGCCACCCCGGCGAGCAGCGCGCCCGTCACCGCGACGGCCGTCTCCAGCTCCGGGGTCGCCCATACGGCCACCCGCCGGGCGTCGCGGATCCGCGCGGCGAGCGCACCCGCCGCGCCCGCGAGCGCGCCGTACGTCAACGACCGTTCGCCGAACCGCAGGGCGACCCTCGCCCAGACTTCGTCCGGGGGGACCCCCATCTCGCTGCGCTCGCCGGGATCGTCCGCCAGGGCGGGAAAGAGGGAGGACACGCGGCGCACTCCTTGGCTGTCGGAAAGGCTCTCGGCACCCTTCCTACACCAGGAGTGCCGTCCCCACGACCGTGCTTGGTCACCTGCGCTGTCGTGGTTCCTGCGGCGCTTGTTAGCGTCACAGTCGATCGAACCGCCGTACGACAGGGAGCCCGCCGTGCCCCGTATAGCCCTCGCCACCTACGACCCCGGAGCCGAGCCGAGCAAGGACTGCGACCTGGCGGTGATGGTGCGGGCCCTGCGGGAGGCGGGGGCCGAGGCCGACAGCCGGGTCTGGGACGACCCGGACGCCGACTGGGGCGCCTACGACCTGGTCGTCATCCGGTCGACCTGGGACTACAGCTGGCGTGCCGAGGAGTTCGGGGCGTGGGTGGAGCGGGTCGGCGCCGTGACGCGCCTCGCCAATCCGCCGGCCGTGGTGCGCTGGAACACCGACAAGCGCTACCTCGGTGAGCTGGCCGCGGCCGGCGTGCCCGCCGTCCCCACCCGGTACATCGCCCCCGGCGAGCCCGCCGACCTGCCCGCCGACCACGAGTACGTGATCAAGCCGACCTCCGGCGCGGGAGCCCGGTTCGCCGCCCGCTACGCACCCGCCGAGCACGAGACGGCCGTACGGCAGCTGGCGCGGATGCACGCGGAGGGCTTCACCGCGATGGTGCAGCCGTACGTGCGGGGCATCGACGTCAGCGGGGAGCGGTCGCTGCAGTTCTTCGGCGGCAGCCTGCTGCACGCCAGCCGCAAGGGCGCCGTCCTCGCGTCCGGCACCCCGTACGACGCCGACAAGGTCGCCCACCCCGACCTGGAGCCCTGGCGGCCCACGGACGCCGAACTCGCCGTGGCCGAGAAGGCGTTGACGGCCGTGCCCGGCGGTGTCTCCGGGCTGCTGTACGCGCGCGTGGACCTCGTCGACGGCGAGGACGGTCAGCCGCGGGTGATGGAGCTGGAACTGGTGGAGCCCAGCCTGTTCCTGTTCCTGCACCCGGCCTCGCTGCCCCGCGTCACACAGGCGATCCTGGCGGCGGCCGCACAGGACTAGTCCCTCGGGGCCGCACCCCCGACCGTGGCCCGGCAGGCCTCCGCGTACGCCCGTACCAGCGGGCGTTCCCCGTCCTCGCGGCGCCAGGCCAGGGCGTAGCGGCTGGGGCCGATGCCGCGGACGGGGCGCGTGGAGACGCCGCCCAGGGTGATCAGCGGGGCGTTGCCGGTGGCGACCAGGCAGATGCCGAGGCCGGCGACCAGGGCCTCGTACGTCTCCTCCGCCCCGGCGATCTCGGCGCCGATGCGTGGCGGGCGGCCCGCCCGGGCGTCCAGGGCGAGCCAGTAGTCGCGCAGCGGGCCCGCGCTCTTCGGCAGGGCGAGGAACGGCTCGTCGAGCAGCTCGGCGAAGTCGATCTCGGCGTGGGCGGTGAGCGGATGCGTGTCCGGGAGGGCGACCAGCAGGGGTTCCTCTGCGATCACCGTCCAGGCGAAGCGCTCCTCGTCGGGCAGCGGCAGCCACACGAAGGCGACGTCCGCGCTGCCGTCCGCCAGGCCTGCCGTGGGGTCCTCCCAGCTCACCTGGCGCAGTCGTACGACCGTCCCGGGGTGCGCGGCGGTGAAGCGGGAGCGGATGGCCGGAAGCAGCCCGCCCCGGCCCGGACTGGTGCTCATGCCCACCACGAGCGTGCTGCGCTGCGCCGCCTTGGCCGCCTCCACCGCGGCCGCGCCCGCCTCCCACGCGGCCAGCACCCTCCGGGCGTGCGGCAGCAGCGCCTCGCCCGCGGCCGTCAGCTCCACCCCGTGCCGGTCGCGCCGGAACAGCTCGGCCCCCAACTGGCGCTCCAGTGCCCGGATTTGCTTGCTGAGCGCGGGCTGCGACACATACATTCGCTCGGCGGCGCGCGTGAAGTGCAGTTCTTCGGCCACCGCGACGAAGTAACGCAGATCGCGGGCGTTGACGTCGATCGTCATAACCATTGGTTATCACCAAGGGTCTTGGACGGGCAACGGTCTGCGGCAGCAGGCTGGTGCGTGTCAGAGGAAGACCCGATCAGGACGTACGGGGGAGTTGCCATGAACAAGGTGTGGCTGGTGACCGGGGCGAGCAGCGGCTTCGGGCGGGAGATCACGCAGGCGGCCGTCGCCGCCGGTGACGTGGTGATCGGTGCGGCCCGGCGCCCCGAGGCGCTGGACGATCTGGTGGCCGCGCATCCCGACCAGGTGGAGGCGCTGCGGCTGGACGTCACCGACGCGGCCGCGATCGAGGAGGCCGTACGGGACGTGGTGGCCCGGCACGGGCGGATCGACGTGCTGGTCAACAATGCGGGGCGTACGCACGTCGGTGCCGTCGAGGAGACCACGGACCAGGAGCTGCGGGACCTGTTCGACCTGCACGTCTTCGGTCCGGCGGCCCTGGTGCGGGCGGTGCTGCCGCACATGCGGGAGCGGCGCTCGGGCGCGATCGTGCAGATGAGCAGCGTGGGCGGGCAGATGTCCTTCGCGGGCTTCGGGGCGTACAGCGGGACGAAGTTCGCGCTGGAGGGCATGTCCGAGGCGCTCGCGGACGAGGTGCGGGAGTTCGGCATCAAGGTGCTGATCGTGGAGCCGGGCGCGTTCCGGACCTCGCTGTTCGGCAGCGGGGCCGGCAGCAGCGCGGACAGCGGGGTGTACGCCAGGGTGAGCGAGACCCGCGGGTTCGTCGCGGGCGGCGACGGTACGCAGCCCGGTGACCCGGCCAAGGCGGCGGCCCTCATCCTGGCCGCCCTGGAGGCCGAGCAGACTCCGCTCAGGCTGCCGCTCGGTGACGACGGGGTGAGCGGCGTCCTGGCCCACCTGGACCAGGTCCGCGAGGACGTCACCGCATGGGAGAAGCAGACCCGGGCCACGGCCTTCGACGCCTGAGCCGGTTCAGGTGCGGACCGCCGTCCGTTGCAGCAGCCCCCAGGTGAACTCGGCGACGACCTCGTGCCGTACGCCGTCCCGGTCGGGGGCGGTGAAGGCGAGCCCCCAGCGTGTGGGGGCCGTGCCCTCCAGCGGGCGGGCCGGGGCGAAGGCGCGGGCGGCCTCGTCGACCGTGCAGGACCAGGGGGCGAGGTCGTCCAGGGTCTCCAGCTTCGGCGCCGGGGCGCCGGGCGCGCGCACCAGCCACTCGTTCCAGACCGCGCCGTCGGGGGAGACCAGCACCTCGAAGCGCAGGCCCGGCCAGAGGGGCAGCTCCCACTGCCGGGCCTCGCAGTCGACATCGCCCAGGCGGCGCCGGACGACGGCTTCCGGCTCACCGAGGACGGAGCGGTACCGGGCGGCGGCGGACCGGGACCTGGGCGAGTGGACCATGGCCTGCCAGCGCTTGTTCGCCTCCCGCATGTCCGCGATCGAGGCGCCCAGTGCGCGCCGGGCGCTCTCGACCAGGTCCGGGTTGTGGTCGGCCATGCGGCGCAGCAGCACCAGCTGGAAGTCGAGTCGCATGGCACCCATGGTGCCCGGACGGACGCTTCCGCAGAGGAGGCGTCCCCGGCCATTGCCCGCGCAACTCTCCATGACTAGCCTATGTTCGTCATGCCGATCGCCTGTTGAAATATCGAACATAGGCGCTTAGACCCAAGGGAGGGGGCCGGACGTGGGACGCCTCGTGCCTGCCGTGACCCGGGCTCTCGACATTCTTGAGCTGTTCCTCGACGGGGACGGGACGCTCTCCGCCCCCGACATCGTGCGCAAGCTCCAGCTGCCGCGCACCACCGTGCACGAGCTGGTCACCACGCTCGCCGCGCGCTCGTACATCGTGCAAGTGCCGGGACAGCCCGGACGGTACCGGCTCGGCGTACGCCCGTACCAGCTCGGCAGCCGCTACGCCGAGCAGCTCGACCTCGCGGCCGAGGGCCAGCAGGTGGCCCGCTCGGTCGCGGAGACCTGCGACGAGACGGTCCACGTGGCCATCCTCGAAGGCACCGATGTCATCTACATCGCCAAGGTCGACTCCACGCACGCGGTGCGCATGGTCTCGGCCGCGGGCCGCCGGCTGCCTGCGCACTGCACCTCCGTCGGCAAGATGCTGCTGGCCTCGCTGCCGGAGCAGGAGCTGGCGGCGCGGATCCCGGACGGTGCCGAGCTGACCGCGATGACGCCCAACAGCATCACCGATCCCGCCGCCCTGCGCGAGGCCCTGGCCGGGATCCGGCAGCGGGGCATCGCGGTGGAGAGCCGCGAGTCCAACCCGGACGTGTCCTGTGTGGCCGCCCCGGTGCTCGACCGCACCGGCCGGGTGGTCGCCGCCCTCTCCATCTCGGTCCCCATGATCCGCTGGAGCGAGGAGCGGCGGGGGGAGCTGGAGCAGCTGGCCGCGAAGGGCGCGGCGGAGCTGTCGGAGCGGCTCGGCCACCGGAGCGCGGAGTGACGGCCTACGAGGTCGCCGTGCAGGCGGAGGCGACGCTCGGCGAGGGCCCGACGTGGGACCCGGCGACGGGCCGCCTCATCTGGCTGGACATCCTGGGCATGCGCATCCACACGTACGACCCCTCCTCCGGCCGCCGGACGGTCCGTACGACGGAGCAGCACGTCGGCGCGGCGAAGCCCCGCGCGGGCGGCGGGCTGGTGCTGAACCTGCGTGACGGCGTCGGCCTCCTGGACCCCGACGACACCTTCCGCTGGCTGCACCACGAGCCGGTGCCCGGCCGCCGCGCCAACGACGCGGCCGTGGCCCCGGACGGGTCGCTCTGGGCGGGCACGATGCGCTACGACGAGGCACCGGGCGGCGGCACGCTGTCCCGTCTGACCGGCGAGGGGGACGTACGCGTCGTCCTCCCCGACGTCACGGTCAGCAACGGCACCGGCTGGAGCCCGGACGGCCGCCTCCTGTACTACGCCGACACCCCGACCCGGCGCGTGGACGTCTTCGACCACGACGGCGAGGGCATCCGCAACCGCCGCACCCTGGCGGAGATCGAGGAGGGCGCCGGCTCTCCCGACGGCCTGACGGTCGACGCGGACGGGTGCGTCTGGGTGGCCCTGTGGGACGGGGGAGCCATCCGCCGCTACACGCCGTCCGGCGCCCTGGACCGCGTGATCACCCTGCCGACGCCCCGCACGACGGCCTGCACGTTCGGCGGCCCCGACCTCACCGACCTGTACATCACGACGGCCCGCATCGGACTGCCGGCACCCCATCCCACCGCGGGCTCGGTCCTGGTCGTGCCGGGCGCGGGAAAGGGCCTGCCCCAACCGGCGTTCGCAGGCTGACCCGAACCGTCGCCGGCCGGGGGCGGGTGCAGCTACGTGCGCCCCAAAGGGGCGCGGGGCTGTATCGATTGCGGCTCCGCCGCGTGGGCGCGACCAGCCACCTCGGACCCGCACTCGGCAACGGCGGCTGCGCGGACCCGCACACGCTCGATCTCGTCGGTGTACCGAAGCGCCCGGGAAATCGCCCCGATCTCCTGAAGCAGACTCGTGGTGTCGGCCCCGGCGCCCGGGTCGGTCGCATCGGGCGGCTCGGGACCGCGCCTCGCCTCGATCGCGCCCAGGATGCTCACCGCCGCCGCCAGCGCACGCGCCCGCTCCGGCGGGTGGCCGAGGTCGAGTGCGGCGCCGTAGGAGCGTCGGCCCAGGTCGGTGTCGATGTGCCGGGCCAGCGGCAGCAGCAGGTCCCGGATGAACGTCTCGCGCCGGGTCAGCCGCAGCTCGGGCGTGGCGTGCAGCACGAACGGCACCGCGTTGCCGCTCGTGGTCCTCATCAGCTGGTACAGGGGCCGCAGTTCGCGATGGGCACGCCGGACCCGCCAGCGCTCGTGCAGATACTGGCCGGCGTGCGGCAGGATGAAGCCGACCGCGACCAGGATGGCGGACAGCGCGGCCACCGGCGGCGCGAGATCGGTGCTCAGCCAGTCCAGGTCGTGCCCCGCCCACCGCGCCCCGACGGCGACGAGCTTGGCCGCGTTGAAGATCAGGTTCAGCACGTATCCGGCGCCGAGCAGCTTCAGCCCCCAGCGCAGCCAGGCGTCCAGGCCCTCGGTGCGCACCCAGTTCCAGATCAGTCTGGACGTGACCAGGCAGGCGACGGCGTGCGCGGCGAGGTAGCAGAGGATCTCCTCGCGCATGAACGGCGTGTTGGCGTAGTACGTGTCGAGGTCCCGCAGCCGCTCCTCGGGGCAGTCGGCGAGCAGGAACAGCACCCACAGGGCGACGATCACCCCGCAGTACAGCGACACCACCCAGCGGATCGCCCGCCGGGTGACGGGCGAGCGGTCGGACGGGCCGTTGCGCCAGGTGATGATGAGCAGCAGACAGGAGCCGCACATCGCGGTGATGAGTGAATAGCACCAGGGCGCCGAGATGTTGGGCACGCCGGTCACGCGGTTGACCAGGGCGATCGTGGACGGCGTGCAGAACACGAAGACACCGCACGCGAGCACCAGCATGCCGCCGACCGCGCGCAGTAGCGGGTCCCGCCACAGCCGGATGATGGTGGGCAGCTTGATCAGCAGAGCGACGGTGAGGACCGCGGTGGGGATCCAGAAGGAGATGTAGAGCTCGTCGAGGAGTTGCGCGGGGGCGAGCGCCAGCGGGGTCACCGGGCGGCTCCTCTCCGTCCGCGGTAGCCGAGGAATCGCTGGACCGGGTCGAGTGGTGTGCCGGGGCCGGCGAGGTAGGGCCGGAACAGGGTGGCGAGGCGGTGGCCGAAGTCGTCGGCCTCGGCCTCGTCGGTCTCCCGGGAGCCGTTGCGGGCGGCCACCGTCAGGGCCATGTCCCGCCAGCCGGGCTCGCCGGCGAGCGCGCGGGCGGCCGCGGAGCCGGCCAGGTGGTGGTGCCGGTGCCCGGCGTGCAGATGCCACAACTCGTGACCGAGGATGACCAGTTGCTGCACGGCCTCGGCCCGCTCCTCCACGATGACCAGGTCGAAGTCCTGGAACTCCACCCACAGGCCGGTGACTTCGATCTCGTCCGGGAAACGCTCGAAGCGCAAGCCCACCGGCCGGCCGCCGCGCCGCACCGTCATCTCCTCGCACAGCGCTCGGCACAGGTCCCGTACGCCGTCCGGCGGCTTCGGCCGGGCGTGGACGGCGGTGGCCAGGTCGGCGGCCAGGGAGCGCATCGCCGAGCCCGGACGGGAGCGGTTCAGTCGTGCGGCCAGGTGTGCCGCCCGCTGTCGCACGCCGCCGATGGCCATCGTTCCCCCTTCTCACCGCCGGTGTGCGGTTCGTCCGAGCGTACGCGCCTGGGTGTGTCCACGTCATGAGATCCGGCCACCGTCGTTCAACGGGGAACGATCGATTCCGCCGACCCTGGCCGGACGCATCCCCGCGTCCGCCCCATTGACGCGCCAAGTGCTTCGATTCTACGGTCCGTTCGAACTTGCGGGCATCGTTCGAGATGCCGGACGCCCGCGGCCACCCACCCCGAAAGGCCACCCACCCCGAAAGGCCACCATGCGCATCGCCCGCTTCACCCTCGACCCCGCCTTCACCGTCGGCGAGGTCAGCCCCCGGCTCTTCGGCTCCTTCGTGGAACACCTGGGCCGCTGTGTCCACACCGGCATCTTCGAGCCGGACCATCCCACTGCCGACGCCGAAGGCCTCCGTACCGACGTCCTGGACCTCGTCCGCGAACTCGGCGTCACGACCGTCCGCTACCCGGGCGGCAACTTCGTCTCCGGATACAGGTGGGAGGACTCCGTCGGCCCCGTCGCGGACCGCCCCCGCCGCCTCGACCTCGCCTGGCACTCCACCGAGACCAACCGCTTCGGCCTCTCCGAGTACATCGCCTTCCTGAAGAAGATCGGCCCCCAGGCAGAACCGATGGTGGCCCTCAACCTCGGCACGAGAGGCGTCGCCGAAGCCCTCGAACTCCAGGAGTACGCCAACCACCCCTCCGGAACGGCCCTGTCCGACCTCCGCGCGGCCCACGGCGACAAGGAGCCCTTCGGCATCAGGCTGTGGTGCCTCGGCAACGAGATGGACGGCCCCTGGCAGACCGGCCACAAGACCGCCGAGGAGTACGGCCGCCTCGCCGCCGAGACGGCACGGGCCATGCGCCGGCTCGACCCCGCCGTGGAACTGGTGGCCTGCGGCTCCTCCCACCAGGCCATGCCCACGTTCGCCGCGTGGGAGGCGACCGTCCTGCAGGAGACGTACGAACTGGTCGACCACATCTCCCTGCACGCCTACTACGAGCCCCTCGACGGCGACCTGGACTCCTTCCTGGCCTCCGCCGTCGACATGGAGTCCTTCATCGAGAACGTCGTGGCCACCGCCGACCACGTGGGCGCCCGCCTCAAGTCGACGAAGCGGATCAACCTCTCCTTCGACGAGTGGAACGTCTGGTACCTGTCCCGGTGGCAGGAGTACGAGAAGACCATCGACCGGACCGACTGGCCCGAGGCTCCGCGGCTGCTGGAGGACACCTACAGCGTCACCGACGCGGTCGTCTTCGGCTCGCTCCTCATCGCCCTGCTCCGGCACGCCGACCGCGTCACCGTCGCCTGCCTCGCCCAGCTGGTCAACGTGATCGCTCCGATCATGACCGAGCCGGGCGGCCCGGCCTGGCGGCAGACGACGTTCTTCCCCTTCGCGCAGGCCTCCCGGTACGGCCGCGGCGAGGTCCTCGACGTCCGCGTGGATTCGCCGACGTACGAGACACGGAAGTACGGCGAGACGGACCTGCTGCACGCCACCGCCGTCCGCGCGGCCGACGGCACGGTCACCGTCTTCGCCGTCAACCGCGACCGCACCGAGCCGCTCCCGCTCGAAGTCGCCCTCCACGGGCTCGACCTGACCACCGTCACCGAGCACAGCGCCCTCGCGGACGCCGACCCCGACGCCCGCAACACCCTGGACGACCCCGAGCGGGTCGCCCCGCACCCGGTCGGGGGCACCGCCGTCCACGACGGCACCCTCACCGCCGTACTGGAGCCCCTGTCCTGGAACGTGATCCGGCTGGCGTAGCGGAAGCCCGGCGGCCGGGGGAGGACACCGGGGTCACCGCTACCCCTCCGGTCGCCCGGCCCAGCAGGGTCAGCCCGACCTTCCCCGGCCCGGACAGCGTCGTGAACTCCGAGAGGACCGCCAGCGCCAGGGTGTTGGTGCCCCGGGTGCGCAGGATGCCGTTCGGCAGGACGAAGGTGTGCTGCGGGCCGACGTTGTTGACGTACTGGCCCATGTTCCAGCCGTTGAGGAAGATCTGCGTCCGGTAGGCCCGGTACGGGTCGTCCTGAAGGGTCAGGCCGACCGAAGCGTCGATGTCACCCGGCACGGACAGCCGGAAGGTCGTCCGGTACCAGGTCACGCCCTGGCGCCGCTCCGCCCGCGGGAAGGTCACCGCCTCCCAGTCCCCGTCGGGGAAGCCGGGCAGGTGCCAGCCCTCCCGCTCCCCGTACAGACCGCCGTTGTTCAGCGGCCCGCGCACCGGGTCCGGCGCCGCCTCGCCCTGGATCCGCCAACGGACCTTCGGCGAGGCCCCCTTGAAGAGGGCGGCGGTGAGGCCGCGGGCCACCTTGTGGGTGTCCTGCGCCTTGCCGTCCATGTCGTGCTGCATGCGCCGGACCAGGACCGACAGCACGTGCCGGCCGGGCGAGCGCAGCCGTTCGCGAACCGGGAAGACGGCCGTGGCGTCCCAACTGGCCTTCCTGACCGTCTTCTTGTCGGGCACGGGCATCCGGTGGGTGCCCAGCGGCTCCCCGTCCAGCCATGCCATCAGCAGGCCCTGGGTGCCGGTGGTGTAGGCGAGCGAGACCTCTTCGAGGCCCGAGGAGCCGGTGAACGTGCCCCGGTACCAGACGTCCCCGTAGTGGAAGCCGTAGTCGTCCGCGAACAGCACCGGCTGCCCCTCGGGCACCGGGGTGACGCTGTGCGACGACGTCTTGTCGGCCTTCTTCCAGGACGAGTCGTCGAAGTTCGGCCCGGCCTCCGGGTTCTCCGTCCGCATTCGCCAGCCGCCCAGCGCGGGCAGCCGCACCTCCGGCACGGAGGGCAGCATCCCGATGCTCATCAGGCTCCCGGACATCGTGACCCGGGTCGGCACCTTCCGCCCGTTCCACACCAGGCTCTCGATCCCGCGCGGCCCCCACACCTCCACGCTGGTCGCGCCGGTGATGTCACCCGTCAGGTGCATCTCCGAGCCGCGCACCTCGGCGTGGCGCAGCAGCGCCGGGCCGTACACCAGCACGGTCCCGGACGGGGTGTCGTACGGGAAGAGGCGTACGGCGGTGGCGTCGTCGGCGAAGAGCAGCAGCAGCGGGGTGTCGCTCTCGCCCTTGTCGACCAGCACCCGGGTCAGACCGCCCTCCCCGAGGGGGGCGTTGACGTGCAGTTCGTTGCTGTCGTACGCCCAGGCGGCCTCCGGGTCGAGCCGGACGACGGACGGCTCCACCGGGCACTTCAGGACCAGGTCCGCCATGTCGTCCAGGCGCCCCGTGAACACGGCGACGTCCTGCCGCCCGACCGTCAGGCACGCCATGGGCTGCGCGGTGGAGTACTTGAGCGTCCGCTTGCCGAGGGGGAGTCCGGTGGTCAGCATGCGGGCGTCGTGCGCGGGCACGGTGATCCGCAGCTTCCCGGCGTCCGTGGGCAGTTCGCCGGTGACCGGGTCCGAGCCGTCGTTGCGGGCCACGTACACATGGGTGCCGGTGTCCGGGTTGGTCAGGTGGTAGACCTTCAGCCCCTCGGCCCGGACGTCCGCGGCCCGGTCCAGCCGGGCGAAGTCGGGCACGCGCTGCAGCAGATGCCCCAGCTGGTGCATCGGGGCGATCTTGTCGGTGACGGTGCGCCCCTCGTCGATCGCCGCCCCGTAGTCGTACGACGTGTAGACGACCGGCGCCGGCAGCCAGCCCCACGACGTCCCGCCGAAGGTCATGTACACGTTGTGCAGGGTGATGCCGTTGGCGAGGTTGGTGAGGTAGAAGCGGCGCTCGTAGGCCGCGTCCCGGGTGCGCCGCGACTCGGCGTACCCCTTGCCGTCGAACTCGACCCCGCCCCACGGATCGAACCAGCCACCCCCGAACTCGGGCACGAACCCGGGCGTGTGCGGCGAGGCGGTGGCCCCGCCCGTCGCACCGCCGCGCCCGAAGTCCCCCCAGTCCGGCGGCACCTCGGAGGGCGAGGGATACCCGTCGAAGCCGTACAGCCAGCCGCCCCGCTCCCCGCCCGTGTCGAAGGACCCCGGGACCCAGTAGCCGTTGCGGTGCTTGTCGTTGTGGAACAGGGGGACGTCGATCCCGTCGTCCCTGACCTTCTTGTACAGGTGGGACATGTAGTCCCGCCCGGTCGCCTCGGTGACGTGGTCCTCGTACTCGTTCTCGATCTGGTAGAGCAGGACGGTTCCCCTGCCCTGGGTGAACAGATGCCGCCGGGCGATCCGGTTCACCTGCGTGAGCCATTCGTCGACATACGACAGATAGGTCGGATCGGCGGTGCGGGCCGTCCCCTTCGTCGTCGTCAGCCAGCCGGGGAAGCCGCCGCCGTCGATCTCGGCGTTGATGTAAGGGCCGGGCCGCAGGATGACGTAGAGCCCGGTCTCGGCGGCCATGCGCAGGAACAGGTCGAGATCCCGGACACCGGAGAAGTCGTACTTACCGGGCGCGGGGGAGTGGTAGTTCCACGACACATAGATACTCACGGCGTTGAACCCGTGAGCCCGCATCTTCTGCAGGACGTCCCGCCACAGGGAGGGACTCGGCAGCCGGAAGGGGTGCATCTCACCGGACCACACGACCAGCCGCCGGCCGTCGACCAGCAGCGAGTAGGGGTCGTACGCGATGGTGTGCCTCTTGCCGTCCGCTCTCGGCGGGGCGGGCGCCGGGCCGGTCGGCACACTGCGCGCCGCGTACGCCGAAGGCGCCCCCGGACCGCCGCTGCCGCCCAGGGCGAAGCCGAGCGCGGCCGAGCCGGCCAGGGCACTGAAAGTACGTCTGCTGAGCGCCAAGGGATCCTCCCGGGCGATCTTACGGGGCGCGGGTGCGGCCATTCTCCATGGAGGTACGCCCCACAATGGACGCATGAGGATCTCGGCACGGGCGGATTACGCGGTACGGGCGGTACTGGAGCTCGCCGTACGGGCGGATGACGGCCCCGTGAAGGCCGAGGAGATCGCCGTCGTACAGGACATCCCGCACAAGTTTCTGGAGGGCATCCTGGGCGACCTGCGGCGCGCCGGAATCGTCGAGAGCCGGCGTGGCGGGGGCGGCGGCTACCGGCTGGCCCGGACCGCGGCCGCGATCACCGTGGCGGACGTCATCCGGGCGGTGGACGGCCCGATCGTGTCGGTACGGGGGGAACGCCCGACCGGCCTGTCCTACACCGGCACGGCCCAGCCGCTCCTGCCCCTCTGGATCGCCCTCCGCGCCAACGTCCGCCGCATCCTGGAGGGCGTCACGATCGCCGACCTCGCGGCGGGCGCACTGCCGGAGCCGGTACGGGCGCTGGCGGCGGAGCCGGGGGCCTGGGAGAACCCCTAGCGTTCGGCCGGGGGAGTGCGTGAAAAGCCCGGTGTGAATGGCCGGAGTTCGCCCTGCCGGGGCGGAGCGGGGCTTCCTACGATTCCCACGCCTCCCCCTCCTTCACAGGTTCCACACAGATTCTTCAAAGTTGAACGGACGGGTCGGAGGCTGAACCCCCCACTCGACAACCTGGAGAAACCATGGCTGGTGGACTCCTGCTGAGCGGTGCCGTAGCCGCTCTGCTCACCACCGCGATACCCGCCTCGACCTCCTCTCCCGTCTTCGACGACCCGCCCCCGGACAAGATCGTCATCGACATCGCCACGGTGAACGGCTCGGGCTGTCCCCAGGGCACGGCCGCGATCGCCGTCTCCCCGGACAACACCGCCTTCACGGTGACCTACAGCAACTACCTCGCCCAGGCCGGCGGCAACTCCGACCCCACGGCCTTCCGCAAGAACTGCCAGCTCAACCTGGTCGTGCACGTCCCGCAGGGCTTCACCTACGCCATCGCCAGCGCGGACTACCGGGGCTTCCTCTCGCTCCAGCCCGGCGCGACCGGCACGCAGAAGGCGTCGTACTACTTCCAGGGGTCCCCGAACACCGCGTCCAAGACCCACCCCTACAACGGCCCCTACAACGACGACTGGCAGGCCACCGACAGCACCGACTGGACCCAGCTGGTCTGGGCGCCCTGCGGAGTGCTGCGCAACTTCAACATCAACACCGAGCTACGGGTGAACGCGGGCAGCACGTCACCCGGCAAGGTCAGCTTCATGACGATGGACTCGACCGACGGGGACATCAGCACGGTGTACCACTTCGCGTGGAAGCACTGCCCGGGCGCGTGACGTAGCCGACTACTGCCGAGGCGCGTCGAACTCTCGCGAGACCACGTCGACGCGCTCGGTGGCAGGGTCGGACCGTACGGTGTCCAGCCCCATGCGCTCCAGCTCGGCGAGCGTTGCCGCGTGCGTGGTGGTGTTCAGGGCGAGCATGCCCACCTGCGGGCCGTTCTCCCCGAGCACCACCTCCTCGCCGAGCAGCGTCTCCGTCAGCCGGTGTGCGGAGGCCGACGGCAGTGGTTCGTCGACGGCCATGTGCAGCATCAGGTGCTCGAACCCGGTGTCCATGCGGCGCGCCTGCGACACCCAGACCGTACGGACGGCCGGGAACTCCCGTATCCGTCGGGCGAGGGCATCCCGCAGCGCCACGGCGACGGGATGCGTCGACCAGGTGAGCTTCAGCTGCTGCCCTCCCGCCCGCTGCCCGCGCTCCCGCAGCGTCATGGACAGCAACGGCAGCGGTACGCGCGCCCAGTTCGTGGCCGAGTGGAGCGCGAGCACGCCGACGCCGGTCTGCTGCGCGATGTCCAGCAGCCGCAGCGCGTCACAGTGAACCGCTCCGGCGGCCTCCGGCAATCGCTCGGCGCAGCACGCTTCACTGACGTAGCCGGGGAGGACGGGGGTGCCGTCCTCGCTGTTCTGCAGGAACAGCACGGAGCCGTTCGCCTGCACGGGGACGTGGACGCCGTGGTCGGCGAGGGCGGCGAGCAGTTGCTGCGACTCCGACTCCGCGGCGCCACGGTCGAGGATGTCGGCGAGCGCCGTGTTGATCGTCATGTCCCAGTGGTCACTTCGCGGCGTACGTCAGGAACTCGGCCCAGGTGGTGGGGGAGAGGGCCAGTTGGGGGCCCTGCTTGTCCTTCGAGTCGCGGATGTGGATGGTGGTGGGGGTGTGGGCTACCTCGATGCAGTCGCCGGAACCGCTGCTGCTGTAGCTGCTTTTGAACCAGGCCAGTTCGGAGGTGCTCATAGGTCTCCTCGCATCCGTTCCAGCAGGCTCACCGAGTCCTCGGCTGACAGAGCCTGTGAACGCATCCTGGCATACCGGCGGTTGAGAATGCTGACCACCTTCGCGTCGGAGATGAGCTGCCCGCACTCCGGTGCCTCCATGTACGCGAACCACTTGATATCCGGGCTCTCCAGCAGCTGCATGGGCCCGTGCAGCCCAGCGTGTGATTCCCGTACCAGCGGCATGATCTGGACCTCGACGTTCCGCAGCTGCGCGATGTCCAGCAGGTGGCCGATAGCCTCACGCATGACCTCCCTGCCGCCGGTCCGGCGCAGGAACAGCTGCTCTTCGATGATGAAGCTGAAGGCGGTGTTCGGCCGCTCCTGCAGCAGCCGCTGACGTTCCGCCCTCGCGGCCCAGTTGACCTCGATCTGTTCGTCGGTCAGGGGCGGCAGCTCGTCGATGAACAACTGTCGCGCGTACGTCTCCGACTGCAGCAGCCCCGGAATCATCCGGCACTCATAGGTGTAGAGAGTGATCGCCAACTTCTCCAGCCGCGCCCACCGCCGGAACCAAGCCGCCAAACCCGGCTGCCGCTCCAGGCACCCCGCCGCCCTCCTCAGCGCCCCCGTGTTGCCCAACACCCCCTCCGCCGCCTCCACAAACCCCACATCCGGCATCCGCCTCCCCAGTTCCACCGATGCCACCGTGTGCTTGGAGAACCCCACGAGCCGACCGAACTCCTCCCTGCTCAGCCCGTGATACTCGCGAAGCGCCTGCACCACCGCCCCGAACGTCCGCATGCTGTCCGAAGACTCCGGCTCGCCCACCCGCCCGTCGACCACCGCGGTCACCTCCCGCGCTCATGGTTACGGCCAGTCACGAGTACTGTCCAGTCCGTCACCGCGTACGCTCGCGCAGCGTACGCGCTCCGCACCTGGCGAAGCCCCCTTCACGCCCCCCACATTGGGCTCATGCTCACCCAACGCCTCAGCCCGACTCCCCGCGGCGCCCGCCTGGCCAGGCATCTTGCCCTCGCTCAGCTCGACGCCTGGGGCATCCCCCAGGGCACCGACACCGCCGACGCCGTGGCCGTGATCGTCGCCGAGTTGGCCGCCAATGCCGTAACCCATGGGCGCGTGCCGGGACGGGATTTCGAGTTGCGGCTTGCGCTCGTGACGGGGAGCGTGCGGATCGAGGTGAGCGACACCCGCGCCGAACGGCGGCCGCCCGGCCCCCGGGACGTACGCGAGCCCGCGCCCCTCGCGGATGCGGGGCGCGGGCTCGTGCTGGTCGATGCGTTGGCCGACCGGTGGGAGGTGGTCGACCGCGACCCGCCGGGAAAGACCGTGCGGGCCGAGGTCGACCTGCCGCCGCCTCGCCTCGGTCATCGCCCTTACCCATGGTTGTTTACTGTGAGTGTTGACGCCCTTGAGAGTGGCACACAGGTTGATGTTGACTTGAGAGGGATCTGACCAGCAGATCTTGCTGGTTGGGGCGCACGGGGGCGCGCGTCGCGGTCGGGATTCCCTTCGCGCGCCGTCTGTTTTGATCACTCACCGTGATGGTGACTCCTGGTAGTCCTGTGCACGCAGCGTGACGACGGCATGTCGTCGCGTCCCATGTGTCACGGGATACCAGGGAGAGTCATGCCACTCGAGACGACGACAGCACCGGCCACGGGCGCGGAGGCGGCCCAGCAACAGGAGCAGCAGAGCCTCAGCACCGCGGCGGCGCGCAATCTCGCCACCACCACCAAGTCCGAACCCCAGATGCAGGGGATCAGCTCCCGCTGGGCGACCCGCATGCTGCCCTGGGTGAACGTGCCCGGTGCGACGTACCGGGTCAACCGCCGTCTGTCGTACACCCTGGGCGACGGCCGTGTGTCCTTCGTGAAGACCGGCTCGAAGGTCCAGGTGATCCCCGCCGAACTGGGCGAACTGCCGTTGCTGCGCGGCTTCTCGGACGCCGACGTGCTCGGCGCGCTGGCCGACAAGTTCGTGCAGAAGGACTTCGCGCCGGGCCAGGTCATCGTCCAGGCCGGCCGCAAGGCCGACCAGGTGTACCTGATCGCGCACGGCAAGGTCGAGAAGATCGGCGAGGGTCCCTACGGCGACGATGTCGTGCTCGGACTGATGGCCGACGGGGACTCATTCGGCGGCCGGGTGCTGTCCGGGCAGGCCAAGAAGTGGGAGTTCACGGCCCGCGCGACCACCGCCACCACGGTGCTCGCGCTGCCGCTGACGGCGTACAAGGCGGTCGCAGACCGGCACGAGGCGCTGCGCAGGCACGTGCAGCAGATCAGTGCCAACGGGCACCGCAAGCTGAACCGGTCGGGCGAGGCGGAGATCGAGCTCAGCGCGGGGCACATGGGTGAGGAGACCCTGCCGCAGACCTTCGCGGACTACGAACTCGCCCCGCGCGAGTACGAGCTGAGCGTGGCGCAGACCGTGCTGCGGGTGCACAGCCGGGTCGCTGACCTCTACAACGAGCCGATGAACCAGACGCAGCAGCAGTTGCGGCTGACCATCGAGGCGCTGCGGGAGCGGCAGGAGTACGAGCTGATCAACAACGAGGAGTTCGGCCTGCTCCACAACGCCGACTTCGACCAGCGGATCTCCACCTACTCCGGCCCGCCGAGCCCGGACGACATGGACGAGCTGCTCAGCATGCGGCGCAAGACCCGCTGCTTCCTCGCCCACCCCAAGGCGATCGCCGCGTTCGGCCGCCAGTGCAACAAGCGGGGCATCTACTTCGGCAGCATCGAACTCAACGGCAACCACCTGCCCGCCTGGCGCGGGGTGCCGCTGCTGCCGTGCAGCAAGATCCCGATCAGTGAGCAGGGCACGTCCTCGATCATCGCCATGCGTACCGGCGAGGACGACCAGGGTGTCATCGGCCTGTTCCAGACCGGGATCCCGGACGAGGTGGAGCCGGGCCTGAACGTGCGGTTCATGGGCATCAACGAGCAGGCGGTCATCTCCTACCTGGTCAGCACCTACTACTCGGCGGCCGTCCTGGTGCCCGACGCCCTCGGCGTCCTGGAGAACGTCGAGATCGCCCGCACGAACGGGAGCTGACGACGGTGTCGTTGATCTCCCGGGTCACGGCACCCGCCGCGTCCCACGACGTGGCGGGGCTGGTACGGGCCCTGCTGTCGGCGGGCCCGTCGGCGCCGGCCCGTCCGTCCGCCGCCCCGCCCGAGCCGAGGCTGCCCTTGGGCCCCACCGGGCCGGGTACGTCGGCGGCGCGCATCCCCGCCGGGGCGGCGGCCACGCCGCACCGCTCGCGGAGCGGCCGTGCGGCGGCCCGCGCGAGCGGGCTTCGCCTGCCGCTGCCGACTCCGGCGAGCGCGCATCAGCCCCAAGTGGTGCATCCGCCGACGGCCGGTCATGCGGCGGCCGCCGGGAGTCCGCCGCCGACCGGCCCCACCGGGCTGGGCGTATCGGCGGCAGCCCTCGGCCGCACCGGTCGTGGCACATCGGCGCCAACCGCCGATACCAGCGTCCCCGAGGCCCGCAGCGAAGCGGCGCCGACGGACGACCTCGGCTCCCGTCTCCACTGCCCGCCCGCCGTACGGGACGATCCCGCCCTGGGCGAGACCGTCACCGAACGCCTGGTCGAGTGGGCCGAGGAGATGGGGATCTACCCGGGCCAGCTGGACAGGATCCGCCAGGCCGACTTCGGCCGGCTGATGATGCTGGCCCACCCCGAGACGGACGACCCGGACCGGCTGCTGGCGGCGGCCAAGTGCGGGCTGTCGGAGTGGGCCGTCGACGACCACTACATCGACGGCGAGGTGGAGGAGGCCCGGCCCGAGCAAATCGGCCAACGGCTCGCCATCGCCCACTCGGTGATCGACCAGGCGAACCTCCCGCTCGCCTACGCCCCCCAGCTCGAAGAGGTCGTCACGGCGGACCCGGTCATGCGGGCCCTGCGCGACAGCCTGCGCAACCTCCACTCGTACGCGACGACGTCACAGGTGCGCCGGCTCCGCCACGAGCTGGGCATCATGTTCGTCGCCTACAACCAGGAGGGCTACTGGCAGGCCGCCGGCCACCGCCCGCCGGTGTGGGAGTACCTGATGCACCGGCACGAGAACAGCTTCATCCCGTGCATGGTGCTCGTCGACGCGATCGCCGGTTACGAGATCCCGTACGGCGAGTTCTCCGACCCCCGGGTACGGCGCGCTTTCACCCTGGCGGGCACTGCCACCGTGATCGTCAACGACCTCTACTCCATGGGCAAGGAGGACCCGGCGGACCACAGCCTGCCCCGGCTGATCGCCGCCGAGGACGACTGCTCACTCGAAGAGGGCGTCAACCGCACCGTCGAGATCCACAACGAGCTGATGCACACCTTCGAGGCGGAAGCGGCCGCGCTCTGTCTGACCGGTTCCCCGGAGCTGCGCCGCTTCATGGCGAGCACCTGGGCCTGGGTCGGTGGCAGCCGCGAGTGGCACGCGACCAGCGGCCGCTACCACGGCGCCGGCGTCGCGCAGGCCGCCTGACTCCGCTCCGCCCGCCCCGCATCCCCCACCCGAGTAAGGAACCACCTTCCATGTCCAAGATCTCCACCCAGATGGAAAGCATCGCCATGGGCGATGTCCTGCGCACCGACTACCAGAAGTCGGTCGCGGAGTACTGGAACAAGGAGAAGGACCCCGTCAACATCAAGCTCGGCGAGGTCGACGGCCTCTACCACCACCACTACGGCCTCGGCGACTGGGACCCCTCGGTGCTCGCCGAGCCGCCGCAGACCCGCGACCAGCGCATCATCGAGGAGATGCACCGCCTGGAGACCGCCCAGGCCGAGGTACTCCTCGACCACCTCGGCGACATCAAGCCCGCCGACCGTCTGCTGGACGCCGGGTCCGGCCGCGGCGGCACCAGCTTCATGGCCAACGAACGCTTCGGCTGCCACGTCGACGGCGTGAGCATCTCCGAGCAGCAGGTCGACTTCGCCAACGACCAGGCGAAGCAGCGCGGTGTCGCGGACAAGGTCGGCTTCCACTTCCGCAACATGCTCGACACCCGGCTGGACACCGGCTCGCGCCGCGCGATCTGGACCAACGAGACGACCATGTACGTCGACCTCTTCGAACTCTTCGCTGAGTTCTCGCGCCTGCTGGAGTACGGCGGCCGCTACGTCTGCATCACCGGCTGCTCCAACGACGTCACCGGCATGCGCTCCAAGGCCGTCAGCCGGATCGACGAGCACTACACCTGCAACATCCACCCGCGCAGCGAGTACTTCAAGGCGCTGGCCGCCAACAACCTCGTCCCCATCCAGGTGATCGACCTGACCCCCGACACGATCCCCTACTGGGAACTGCGCGCCAAGTCGTCCGTGGCCACGGGCATCGAGGACCCGTTCCTGACCGCCTACAAGGAGGGCAGCTTCCACTACCTGCTCATCGCGGCCGACCGCATCTGACCCCCGCACCCCGGTGGAGCCGAGCCCGACCGGGCCCGGCTCCACGGCGTGTTCGTCCTCGGATCAGCCGGAGACGCCCAGGGTCGGTGGGCCATGCCCTTGACCTGAGGCCCGCCGCCTACCC
Organism: Streptomyces sp. NPDC031100; assembly: GCF_055570785.1. Lineage (NCBI taxonomy): Bacteria > Bacillati > Actinomycetota > Actinomycetes > Kitasatosporales > Streptomycetaceae > Streptomyces > Streptomyces sp. NPDC031100. The sequence goes on along the minus strand of NZ_JBVIGN010000001.1, from coordinate 788,566 downwards.
CGCCTGCCCCATCCCCGCCGCGTTCGGCCAGCTCTGGGCGTTGGGCCAGCCCGTTGCCGGGGCTGGGGTCAGGCCGGCGGCCGGGACCGGGGTGGCGGGGGCCGTCATGCCGCGCACCTGGGCGGCCGTGAGGCCCCCGCGGGCCGGCACACCCGGCGGGGTCGGGCCGGCCACGGCAGCAGCCGGGACGGGTGCCGGGGCGGGAGCGGGAACAGGAGCCGCGGGGGCAGGCGCGGGTGCGGGTACCGGCGCGGGGAAGGGGGCCGGGGCCGGAACAGGGGCAGGGGCCGGCATGGGTGCGGGGGCCGTCGGCTGCTGCAGCGGTGTCGCCGGCTGTTGCACCGGTACCGGCTGAGCTGCCGCCGGCATCGGCATCCCGCCGCCGGTCGGCGCTGCGGCGGCGGGGAGCGGCATGCCGGTGCCGGCGGCCGGGGCGGCGGCCAGGCCCGGGGCGGCGCCGGCACCGACGGCCTGCGCGGCAAGCCCCGGCATCCCGTCGCCGTTGGTCTCGCTCATCAGCCGGTCCACCGCCGCCGTACCCGAGCTGTAGCTGGTCCCGGTGCCCAGCTCGGGTACGGCGGCTCCCCTCCTGGACCCGTAGAGCACCTGCTCCAGGCCGGACACCAGGCGACGCACGTCGACCTGGGGGCGCACCACGAGTCTCAGGAAGCGGCTGGAAGAGCCGATCTTGTTGCCGCACTCGCGGACCAGGATCCGGTGCTCGGTGAGCATCCGGTCCCGGACCACCGTGCCCTCGGCGCCGACGGGAAGGCGCACGAAGAGGAAGTTGCCCTGGGAGGGGTAGACCGTCAGACCGGGCAGCGCGGAGAGGTGGCTGGCCATCTCCAGGCGGTCCCGGCGCACCTGCATCAGGCTCTGCGCGTACTCCGCGCCGTGCTCCCTCAGCATGAACACCACGTGTTCGGCGAAGGAGTTGAGGTTCCACTTGGGAAGCATGGCGCGGACGCGTCCGGCCAGGGCCGGATTCGCCACCAGGTAGCCGAAGCGTATGCCGTGCAGCCCGAAGTTCTTGCCGAGGCTGCGGAGCACGACCACGTTGGGCCTCAGCATCGCCTCCTGGACGACGCTCGGGTCGGCCTCGGCGTCGGCGAACTCCAGGAACGACTCGTCGATCACCACCAGGTCCAGGTCCGCCATCGCGTCCATGAACTGCACCACCGACTGCTTGCGCAGATACCCGCCGTCGGGGTTGTTCGGGTTGCAGATGACCGCCACACGGGTGCCCCGGGCGCGGATGAACTCCGCGTACCGGGCCAGGTCCAGCGCGAAGCCGCTCGCCTCCTGGAGCGGGAACATGTCGACCCGCTTGCCGGTCTCCATCGGCTGGTCGGTCCAGCGGCCGAAGGTGGGGACGGGGACGGCCAGGGACTCGCGGACCAGGAGGTGGTCGATCCAGGTGATGAGTTCCGTGGAGCCGTTGCCCATCGCCACGCACTGCGGCGGCAGCTGGAGCAGGCTGCACAGCTCGGCCGTGATGGTGTCGGCGCTGCTCGGGTAGTACGTGATGATCTCGCGCAGCCGGACCGCCATCTCCTCGAACATGGCGGGAGTGGGGAAGTACGGGTTGCACGGGATGCAGAAGTCCACCGGGCCCGACCCGTCGCTCTCCCGCGTCAGCGCCGCCATCGAGGGGCTGTGCGCTGCGGTGTTGCGGAACAACGAGGTGACGTTGTCAGGCAAGGGAACCTCCGTCGAAGGGTGGCCCGTGCGGGGGAGCACGGGCCACCCTTGGATACGGAGGGGACGGCAGTGGCGTTCAACTCACCTGCTGTGTGAGCCGGTTCACGCCACCCGAGTCACGTCACGCCCCGAAGGTGTGGATCGTCGTCGAACGGTACGTCTGCCCGGGCCGGAGCACGGTCGACGGGAAGTTCGCGTGGTTCGGCGCGTCCGGGAAGTGCTGGGTCTCCAGGCACAGCGCGTCGCCCTGGCGGTAGGTGCGGCCGCCGGTGCCGGTCAGGGTGCCGTCGAGGAAGTTGCCGGAGTAGAACTGCAGGCCCGGCTGGTCGGTGGCGATCTTCAGGGTGCGGCCGGAGCGCGGGTCGCGGAGGGTGGCGATGTGCTCGGGCTTCGCGGTGATGCCCTTGTCCAGGACCCAGTTGTGGTCGTAGCCCTTGGCCTGCACCTGCTGCTCGTGGCCCGCGCGGATGTCGCGGCCGATCGGCTTGGCGTGGCGGAAGTCGAAGGGGGTTCCGGCCACCTTCGCCAGCTCGCCCGTCGGGATCAGTCCCGCGTCGGTGGGGGTGTAGCGGGAGGCCGCGATGCGCAGCTCGTGGTCCTCGATCGTGCCGCTGCCCTCGCCGGCCAGGTTCCAGTAGACGTGGCTGGTGAGGTTGACGACGGTGGCCTTGTCGGTGGTGGCCTCGTAGTCGATGCGCCAGTCGCCGTGCCGGGTGAGGGTGTACGTCACCGTCGCCTTGAGCGTGCCCGGGTACCCCATCTCGCCGTCGACGCTGGTGTAGTGCAGATGCAGGCCGACGTCCGAGCCCTTGGTGAACGGCTCCACGTCCCACACGTGCTTGTCGAAGCCCTGCTTGCCGCCGTGCAGGCTGTTCACGCCGTCGTTGACGGGCAGCTGGTAGGCCTTGCCGTCCAGGCTGAACTGCCCCTTGGCGATGCGGTTGCCGTACCGGCCGATCAGGGCGCCGAAGTACGGCGTCTTCGCCACGTAGTCGTCGATGGTGTCGAAGCCCAGGGAGACGTTGGCGTGGTGGCCGTGGCGGTCGGGGAGCTCCAGGCTCTGGACGACACCGCCCCAGTTGAGGACCCTCAGCCGCGTGCCGCCGTTCTCCAGCGACCAGCGGTAGATCTTCGTGCCGTCGGCGAGCTTGCCGAAGGGTTCCTTCACCGGCTTCCTGCCTCCTGGACCGGTGGCGGCCTCGGCGGTGCCGGTGCCGAGCGTGGTGGCGGCGATGCCCGCGGCCGCCGCGCCTGCTATGACCGTGCGTCTGTTCAGTTCCATGTGCGGCTCCCGTGAAAGGAGGGGCCCCACCGGCTCTCCGGTGGGGCCCGATCGGACCTACGAACCGGACTTGCGCTTGTTCCACACGTCGAATCCGACCGCCACCAGCAGGGCCAGGCCCTTGATGACCTGCTGCCAGTCGGTGCCGACGCTGAGGAGGTTCATGCCGTTGTTCAGCACGCCGAGGACGAGACCGCCGATGATGGCGCCGAGGACGGTGCCGACACCGCCGCTCATGGACGCGCCGCCGATGAACGAGGAGGCGATCGCCTCGAGTTCGAAGTTGACGCCCGCCTTCGGCGAGGCCGCGTTCAGACGGGCGGCGACCACCAGACCCGCCAGGGCCGCGAGCACGCCCATGTTCAGGAAGACGTAGAAGGTGACCTTCTTGTCCTTCACGCCGGACAGCTTGGCCGCCGGCAGGTTGCCGCCGATCGCGTAGATGTGGCGGCCGAACACCGCGTTGCGCATGACGTAGCCGTAGCCGACGACCAGCGCGCCGAGGATGATCAGCACGATCGGGGCGCCCTTGTAGCTGGCGAGCAGCAGGGTCAGCACGAGGATCGCGGCGACCAGCGCGGTCAGCTTGAGCAGGAAGAGCCGCATGGGCAGCACGTCCAGGGCGAACTCCTGCTGGCGGCCGCGGTCGCGGACCTCCTGCCGGATCACGGCCGCGATCAGGACGAGCCCGAGCAGCAGGGTGAGGTTGTGGTAGTTCGTGTTCGGGCCGGCCTCGGGCAGGAAGCCGTTGCCCATCTTCTGCAGGCCGTCGGGGAAGGGGCCGAGGGTCTGGCCCTTGAGCAGGATCTCCGTCAGACCGCGGAAGAGGAGCATTCCGGCAAGGGTGACGATGAAGGACGGTATGCCCAGATAGGCGATCAGGAAGCCCTGGACCGAGCCCGCCACCGCGCCCACCAGCAGGCACAGCACCAGCGCGATCGGCCAGGACACCCCGTGCTGCACGGTCAGTACGGCCGCGAAGGCGCCGACGAACGCCGTCAGCGAGCCGACCGACAGATCGATGTGCCCGGCGATGATCACCAGCATCATGCCGATCGCGAGGATCAGGATGTAGCTGTTCTGCAGCACCAGGTTGGAGACGTTGCGCGGCAGCAGCAGGTCCCCGTCGGTCCAGATCGCGAAGAGGACCACGATCAGGCCGAGCGCGATCAGCATGCCGTACTGGCGCATGTTGCGGCGCAGGCCGTCCAGCACCAGCCGGAGCAGACCGGATTCGGCGGCCGCTCCGCTCCTGCCCGGCGGCGCGGGGGCCGGGCTCTTGGCGGTCACATCCGTGCTCATCGCGTTACCTCTTCGTCCTTCGCCTTGTCTTTCGTCATATGGCGCATCAGCACTTCCTGCGTGGCCTCGGCCCGCGGCACCTCACCGGTCAGCCGTCCCGCGGCCATGGTGTAGATGCGGTCGCACATGCCGAGCAGCTCGGGCAGCTCGGAGGAGATGAAGACGACCGCCTTGCCCTGGGCGGCGAGCTGGTCGATGACCGTGTAGATCTCGTACTTGGCGCCCACGTCGATACCGCGGGTCGGCTCGTCCAGGATCAGCACATCGGGCCCGGCGAAGATCCATTTGCTGAGGACGACCTTCTGCTGGTTGCCGCCCGACAGCCGGCCCACCGGTTCGAACACGGTCGGCGCCTTGATGTTCATGGACTTCCGGAAGCCCTCGGAGACCTGCCGCTCCTCGTGCTCGTCCACGATGCCCCGCCTGGCCACCTTGTTCAGCGCGGTCAGCGAGATGTTGCGGTTGATGGTGTCGATGAGGTTGAGGCCGTAGTGCTTGCGGTCCTCGGTGACGTAGGCGATGCCGTGCCCGACCGCCTCGGCGACGGTCCTGGTCCGGATCTCCTTGCCGTCCTTGAGGACCGTGCCGCCCGCGTAGCGGCCGTAGGTGCGGCCGAAGACGCTCATCGCGAGTTCGGTGCGGCCGGCGCCCATCAGGCCCGCGATGCCGACGATCTCCCCCCGGCGCACCTGGATCGACACGTCGTCCACGACCTTGCGCTGCTGGTCGATCGGGTGGTGCACGGTCCAGCCCCGGATCTCCAGCGCCGGGGCCGCCCCCTCCTCGGGCCGGTGCGGGGTGCGCTCGGGGAAGCGGTGGTCGAGGTCGCGGCCGACCATGCCGGCGATGATCCGCTCCTCGGTCGTCTCCGGTGCCTTCACATCGAGGGTCTCGATGGACCGGCCGTCCCGGATGATCGTCACCGAGTCGGCGACCCGGCGGATCTCGTTCAGCTTGTGGGAGATGATGATCGAGGTGATGCCCTGGTCCTTCAACTCCAGGATCAGATCGAGGAGTTTGCCGCTGTCCTCGTCGTTCAGGGCCGCCGTCGGCTCGTCCAGGATCAGCAGCTTCACCTGCTTCGACAGCGCCTTCGCGATCTCCACGAGCTGCTGCTTGCCCACGCCGATGTCGGCGACGCGGGTCTCCGGATGCTCGTCCAGACCGACCCGGCGCAGCAGTGCGGTGGCGTGCCTGAGGGTCTCGTTCCAGTTGATGAGCCCGCGCCTCGCGTGCTCGTTGCCGAGGAAGAGGTTCTCCGCGATGGAGAGGTACGGCACCAGCGCCAGCTCCTGGTGGATGATGACGATGCCGTGCTGCTCGCTCGCCCGGATGTCCCTGAACTGGCTGACCTCCCCCTCGAAGAGGATGTCGCCCTCGTAACTGCCGTACGGGTGGACGCCGGAGAGCACCTTCATCAGGGTGGACTTGCCGGCGCCGTTCTCCCCGCAGATGGCGTGGACCTCGCCTTGCCGGACGGTCAGGGTGACGTCCGACAGCGCCTTGACACCGGGAAAGGTCTTGACGATCGAGCGCATTTCCAGGACGGGTCCCGCCATGGTCGTGCCTTCCAATCCGTAGGGGCGGGCGCTTACTTGAGCTCGGACTCGGTGTAGTAGCCGCCGTCGACCAGGACCTGCTTGTAGTTGGTCTTGTCGACGCTCACCGGCTGCAGCAGGTAGGCGGGCACGACCTTGGTGCCGTTGTCGTACGACTTGCTGTCGTTGACCTCGGGCTTCTTGCCGCCCAGTACGTCGTCGACCATGGTCGAGGCGACCTCGGCGAGCTTGCGGGTGTCCTTGTAGACGGTCTGCGTCTGCTGACCGGCGATGATCGACTTCACCGAGGCCAGCTCGGCGTCCTGGCCGGTGATGACCGGCAGCGGCTTGCTCCCCGAGCCGTAGCCGTCCGACTTCAGCGAGGACAGGATGCCGATGGAGATGCCGTCGTACGGGGAGAGGACCGCGTCGACCTTCTGCGACTTGTAGGAGGAGGTCAGGATGTCGTCCATGCGCTTCTGCGCGGTGGCGCCGTCCCAGCGCAGGGTGACGACCTTGGTCAGCTCGGTCTGGCCGGAGCGGACGACCAGCTGCTTCTTGTCCATGTACGGCTTCAGGACGCTCATCGCGCCGTTGAAGAAGTACCGGGTGTTGTTGTCGTCGTTGGAGCCGGCGAACAGCTCGATGTTGAACGGGCCCTTCTTGCCGCTGTCCAGGCCCAGCTTGTGCACGATGTACGTGCCCTGCAGCCGGCCGACCTTCTCGTTGTCGAAGGACGCGTAGTAGTCGACGTTCTTGGTGCCGAGGATGAGGCGGTCGTAGGCGATGACCGGGATGTGGGCGTCCGCGGCCTCCTGGAGCACGCTGTTCAGCGACTTGTTGTCGATCGCCGCGACGATCAGGCCCTTGACGCCCTGCGTGATCAGGTTCTCGATCTGGGAGACCTGGGTCTCCGGGTCGTCCTCGCCGTAGACCAGCTTGGTCTTGTAGCCCTTGGCCTCCAGGTTCTTCACGACGTTCTTGCCGTCGTTGATCCAGCGCTCGGAGGACTTGGTCGGCATCGCGATGCCGATGGTGCCGCCCTTGGCGCTGCCCTTCTCCGTCTTGCTGCCGCCGTCGCTGTTCTGGCCGCAGGCGGACAGGGTGAGGGCGAGGGAAGCGGCTCCGGCTATGAGGGTGAGGGCGCTTCTACGAGTGCGCATGGTGATCGGTCCCTGTTCTTCTCGTCGGTGAGATGTTCTGAGCGAGGTCTTGAAGCGCCCCGAAGGGGGGGCGGGGCTGCGGCAGATATGCGGCTCCGCCGCGTGGGCGCGACCAGCCACAAACGGCCCGCAGTTTCATCGGCTCATCCCGCGGAGCGCTCGGTGGGGAAGCGGTGGAGCGGGCCGGGCAGCCGGGAGCCGAGCGGCGCCATCTCGCCGTCCGCGCCGTGCCGGGCGAGCAGGTCCAGGGCGAGCCGGCCGCGCCGCACCCGCTCCCGGGCGGTGTCCAGGGTCACGTCCCGCAGATGGGTGCCCCACGGGTAGATGCCGGGAGCCTTGGACAGGCCGAACTTCAGATAGAGCGGTGCGCCGCGCCGGATCAGCTCGGCGACCTCGTACATCCGCACATAGCCGCCGAGGTCGTCGGGGGCCTCGATGTACATGTCCATGGGGGCGCCGGACACCCGGCGGATCTCGGTGAGGTGATCGAGCGTCAGATCGCTGGGCACGTTGATCGAGTCGGCGCCGAGCCGCTCGAAGACGGCGTACGAGGTCGGGTTGACCGGCCCGATGAGCGCGGAGACCTTGAGGGTCGTGTCGGCCGGGACGATGCCCGCCTCGCGTGCCCGGTGCAGGGTCCACAGCACGCCCTCGTCGGCGACGAGGAGGCACTTGACGCCCAGCTCGGTGGCGCGGACGGCGTCCTCGACACAGCCGGCGACGGCGTCGTGGCCGCGGGCGCGCAGTCCGGCCCCCCGCGAGTCGGAGCGCACCGAGCCGCCGATGTCCCAGGTGCCGCGCGGGCCCGTGAACAGGCACAGCTCGATGTCCCGTTCGCCGGTCGCCTCGACCATCTCGGTGATCTCGGCGTCGGTGAGCATCCACACACCGCTGCCCTGGCTGATCCGGTGGATCGGGACATCGAGGCGCGAGGCTTCCTTCAGCACGACCGCCAGCGCCTCGGGACCCTCGCACGAGGGGATCTCGGTGCGCCAGCGGCCGCCGCCCGGGAAGCTGTGGGCGGAGGTGTCGGCGGGGTCGAGGGCGGGCGCGCCCAGGCCGAGTGCGGCGAGCAGCTGCTCGCCGGGCCTGCGGGCTGCCGGGGCGGAGGCGTCGGTCACAAGCTGTCCTTCGTGTTCGGTATTTCGGACAAGGTTCGCGGCTCTGGGTGGAAAAAGGCCTTGGTGGTACGCCGGTCGGGGCGCCGTCAGGTCACGCCCCGACCGGCGCACGGTCAGGGGCGGAGCAGCACCTTGCCCACCTTCGGGTCGCCGGCTCCCACCAGCTCGATGGCCTGCGGGAACCCGGTCAGCGGCAGCTCGTGCGTGACCAGCGGCAGCGGGTCCAGCAGTCCGGCACCGAACACCCGCACGGCGTGCGCCCAGGCGTCCGGCGGCGCCCCGAAGACGGTGTGCACCTCCAGCTGCCGTACGACCAGATCGGTCGGGTCGAGACCCTCCGCTCCCGGCGCCGGGATGCCCGTCAGGACCAGGCGTCCGCCGCGCCTGAGCAGGGAGGCGGCGGTGCGCGCGGCGGACGCGGACCCGGCGGTCTCGATCACGACGTCGAAGTCGTCGGGCAGGTGCTGGTCCTTGAGCCGGAAGTCGGTGGCGCCGAACCGGCGGGACAGTGCCTCCCGGTCGTTCCGGGTGCCCACGACGAGCAGCTCGGCCGGCGAGATCGCCTTCAGGAACTGCACGGCGAACATCCCGAGCGTGCCCGTGCCGACCACCGCGACCCGCTCGCCCGGCCGGGCCTGCGCCTTCAGCGCGGCGGCCGCGATGCACGCGGCCGGCTCCAGGAGGGCGGCGGCGGTGAGGTCGGCGTCGTCCGGCAGCGGGTGCAGCAGCCGGGCGGGCAGGGTCAGTGTGGCGGCCATGGCACCCGGCCGGGTGAACCCGGTCTCCTCGTACCCGGCCGTGCACAGCGTGGTCTCGCCCGCGTGGCAGCGGTCGCACACCTGGCAGTTGCGGAAGCCCTCGCCGACGACCTTGCGCCCGACGAGGGACACGGGGACTCCCGGGCCCACCTTCGAGACCGTCCCCGACCACTCGTGGCCGGGCGTGAGCGGGTACCGCACGTACCCCTCGGGCCGGTTGCCCTGGTACACCTCGCGGTCGCTGCCGCAGATGCCGGCCGCGTGCACGGCGACCAGCGCCTCGCCGGGACCGGGATCGCGGGGCGTGTGCTCCTCGATCCGGTGGATGCCCGGCGCCTCGACCAGAACCTGGGAACTCACGTCGTGCCCTTCGGCTTGCGCTGCTCCCAGCCCTCGGCCCACAGGTCGAACCGGGCCTGTTGCTGCGGGAACTCGGCGGCCGCGTCGGTGTCCAGCTCGACTCCGAGACCGGGCTTGTCGGAGAGGTGGAAGTAGCCGTCGACGACCTCCGGCGCCCCCTTCACGACCTTCTTGATCTCCGCGTCCGCGAAGTCGTTGAAGTGCTCCAGGATCTTGAAGTTCGGGGAGGTGAAGCCGACTTGGAGGCTCGCTGCCGTCAGAACGGGGCCACCCACGTTGTGCGGGGCGAGGAGCATGTAGTGGGTCTCGGCGGTGGCCGCGAGCTTCCGGGTCTCCCAGATGCCGCCGATGTGGCCGACGTCGGGCTGGAGGATGTCCGCCGCCTGGCTCTCGAACAGCTCACGGAACTCGATCCGGTCGTGGATGCGCTCACCGGTGGCGACCGGGATGTCCACCTTGGCGGCGACCTTCTCCAGCGCCTTGAGGTTCTCCGGCGGCACCGGCTCCTCCAGCCAGGCCGGCCTGAACGGCGCCAGCTCGTGCGCGAGCCGGACGGCGGTGGCGGGGGAGAAGCGGCCGTGCATCTCCAGCATCAGCTCGGCGTCCGGACCGATGGCGTCGCGCACGGCCTCGATGAGGGAGACGGCGTAGCGGGTCTGCTCGTGGTCCAGCTCGAAGTGTCCGGTGCCGAAGGGGTCGATCTTCAAGGCCTGGTAACCGCGCTCCATCACCCTTTGGGCTGCCTTGTGGTACGCCTCGGGCGTTCGCTCGGTCGTGTACCACCCGTTGGCGTACGCCTTGACCTTGTCCGTCACCTTTCCGCCCAGCAGCTGCCACACCGGCACACCGAGGGCCTTGCCCTTGATGTCCCAGCACGCCATCTCCACGACCGCGATACCGGACATGACGATCTCACCCGCCCGGCCGTAGTCGCCGTACTTCATACGGCGTACGAGATCCTCGACAGCGAACGGGTCGGATCCGAGAATGTGGTTGGCCTCGGCCTCCCGCAGATAGCCGATCAGCGCGTCGGTGTGGCCCAGCATCCGGGTCTCGCCGACTCCCGTGATCCCTTCGTCGGTGTGCACCTGCACGTAGGTCAGATTGCGCCACGGCGTCCCGACCACGTGTGTGCTGATTCCGGTGATGCGCACGGCAGTTGCCTCTCAGCTGTTCGAGATTTCGTCACACGTTCGAAATGCTGGCGTGACAGTAAGGACGGGGCGGCAGGGGTGTCAATGGGGCGAACAGGTAACGGTTTCGACAAGGCTTTCGAGAATGTTTTCGGTCCCGCACGAAACCTTCACAGGGGCGCCTAGGAACGTGACCGACGGGGAATCTAGTCTTCCGGCGTCATGGACTTCTGCCACCCGTGCCAACGGCACCTCAACGGCGCCCTGGCCTGCCCCGGGTGCGGCGCTCCCGCGCAGTCCTCCGCCGCGCAGGACGCGCCCGTCGCGCACGGGTACACGGACGCGGTGGCGCATCCGTACGGGCAGGAGACCTACCCGGGCCCCGCGAGCCGCCCCTACGCCCCGCAGGCCGCCTACTACCCGCCCGACCCCTCCGGCGGCTACCCGACGAACGCCTCCGCGGCACAGACGGAGTTCGGTGCCTCCGAGTCGGGGCACGCGTACGACGGCGGCACGGACGCCTACGCCGACGAGGGCGACGCCCACGCGGATCATGACGACCGCGACGATCGTGACGACCAGTACGACGAGGACGAGTACGACGACCCGGACGAGGGCGGCGGGCGGGCTGCCCGGCGTGGGTCGCGTGGCCGGGGCCGCGGCTCGGCCACCGGCGGCGGTGAGGCCGGCAGCGGCCCGGCCGCCGCGGACTCCAGCCGGCGTGACCGCAAGGCCGCCGCGCACCGGCGCCGCCGGCGCCGTACCGTGCTGATCGCGGCCGGCTTCGTGCTGGCGACCGGCGGGCTCAGCATCGCCGAACTCGGCACGGACGCCCCCTTCTCCCCGTTCGCCGGCGACAACCCGGCGGCGTCCGGGGGTGTGTCGGCGGACGGCGGCGCCTCCCCGTCGCCGGACCGGACGGCGGACCCCCTCGACGACACCGCGGGCTCCACGGGGAAGCCGGACGCCTCCGCCTCCCCGGACGCCTCGGCGTCGGCCTCCGCCTCCGAGTCCCCGAAGGACAAGGCCTCCCCGTCCCCGTCCGCGACGGACACGAAGGAACAGTCGGGCGCCACCGGCACGGGCACCACCAGGGCCCCGACCGCCCCGGCCACCTCCCGGCCGGCGTCCACCCCGACGTCGAACCCGACGACCGCGGACCCGACACCGAAGCCGTCACCGACGAAGACGTGCACCCGGTTCCTGTGGTGGTGCGCGTAGGCGGTCCGCTCCACGGAGCCCGCACCGCTGATCACCCCGCGCCCCGACTCCCTTCCGCCCGCGCCACCCTGTGCGCCATCGGCCATCCGGGGCATCCTCGGTGACACCAACCCGCCCTCCGGCGGTTGAGTCGGACAGGTACGTCTCGCCGTACACGATCTCGGGAAACGCCCGACGGCGGAACGGGCGTTGTGCACAGGGGGAGCAGCGAGCAGCGGCTCAGTGGAGGAGAGCGGATGACGCAGGGGATCACCGTGCACGGCACGGTCGCGGAGGGCTTCGAAGCGGTGCGCGAGGAGTTCGCCGCCTTCGTCGCCGAGGAACGGGACGACTACGAGGGCCAGCTGTGCGCCTACGTCCACGGGCGGCGGGTCGTCGACCTGTGGGCGGGCGAGGGCGCCGACGGGGACGCGCTGTACGGCGTGTTCTCGTCCACCAAGGGCGCAGCCCACCTCGTCGTGGCCCTGCTCGTGCAGGAGGGCACACTGGAGCTGGACCGCAAAGTCACCTACTACTGGCCGGAGTTCGGCGTCGAGGGCAAGGGTGCGCTGACCCTGCGCGACCTGCTGGCGCACCGCGCGGGCCTGGTCGGCACCGACACCGGCTTCAGCGCGGCGGAGCTGGCCGACGACCGGGCGCTGGCCGAGCGCCTCGCCGACCAGCGGCCGTTCTGGCGCCCGGGCACAGCCTTCGGGTACCACGCCCTGGTGATCGGCGCGCTCACCGGCGAGGTGGTCCGGCGGGCGACGGGCCGTACGGTCCAGGAGCTGTACGAGGAGCGGGTCCGCGCCCCCTACGCCCTCGACTTCCACCTGGGCCTGCCCGCATCCCTCGAGTCCCGCTTCCGCACGGTCCAGCCGATGCGGCCGACCCCCGAACAGCAGGCGGTCCTCGACGCGCTGCCGAGCGGACCGCACACCCTCGCCTCGATCGCCTTCAACCGGCACGCGCCCGAGCCGACGGAGCTGTGGGCCCTGCCGAACGAGCGCGGTGTGCGCGCCAAGGGTCCGGCATCGGTGGGCGGCGTCGCCTCGGCACGCGGCCTGGCCGCCATGTACGCGGCGATGATCAGCGAGGTCGACGGCAAGGCACCGCTGCTGAAGGAGGACACGGTCGCCGAGTTCGGCCGGCTGCACTCCGTCGGGTACGACCTGGTGGCCCGCACCCACAAGTCGTTCGGCCTCGGCTTCCAGACCACCGCCGAGACCTGGTACGCCTTCCTGGGCGCCGGCGCGATCGGCCACAGCGGAGCAGCAGGCTCCCAGGCTTTCGCGGACCCCCGCAGCGGCTTGGCTTATGGCTACACACGACGCCGGTTCGCATTTCCAGGAGGGGCGGCGCCAGAGAACGAAAAGTTGGTGGCGGCACTACACCGGTCGGCGCTAACTACCTAAGGGGCGCGGGGAACTGCGCGACCAGCCACAACGCACCCGCACCCGAACTCTCACCGCACCCGGCAGACGCCAATCCCCGCCAAAGCCGGCGCAGCGCAGCCGCACCCCACGTCCAAGGATGCGGCTGCCGTTGTACGCAACGACGATGCTCAGACCAACGTCACGCTGATGTTCCCCCGCGTCGCCTTCGAGTAGGGGCACACCTGGTGAGCCTTCTCGACAAGCTCTCGCGCGGCGGCCGGCTCGACGTTCGGAATGTTCGCGGAGATCTCCACGATGATCCCGAAGCCCTCCTCGTTCTTGCCGATCCCGACCTTCGCGGTGACGGTCGAGCCGGAGACGTCGGCGCCCTCCTGCCGGGCGACCACGCCGAGCGCGCCCTGGAAGCAGGCGCTGTACCCGGCGGCGAACAGCTGCTCCGGGTTGGTGCCGGCACCGTTGCCGCCCATCTCCTTGGGCGGGTTCACGACGACGTCGAGCTTGCCGTCGTCGGTGGCGACACGGCCGTCGCGGCCGTTCTCGGCGGTGGCGACGGCGGTGTACAGGACGTCGGACTGCTGAATGGGCATGCGGTTGTCTTCCTCCTCGGTCCGCCGTGACTCGCGCCCACGATCGACGGCAGATTTCGGAAAGAAGTTACCGCATGCCGGAAAGCTCGGGCCAGGGGTCAGAGCTTGACGATCATCTTGCCGGTGTTGTCACCGCGCAGGACCCCGAGGAACGCCTCCAGGGTGTTCTCGATGCCCTCGACGACCGTCTCGCGGTACTTCAGCGCGCCCGAGGCGACCCAGGGGCCCACCTCCTGGACGAACTGCGGCTGGAGGTCGTAGTGGTCGCCGACCAGGAAGCCCTCCATGCGGCCGCGGGTCTGGATGAGACGGGCGAGGTTCCGTGGGCCGGGAGCGGGCTCGGTGTTGTTGTAGACCGAGATCATGCCGCAGATCGCGATCCGGCCGCCCTGGTTCAGCGAGCCGATGGCCGCCTCCAGGTGGTCGCCGCCGACGTTGTCGAAGTACACGTCGATGCCGTCGGGAGCGGCCTCGCGCAGCTGCTCGCTCACCGGGCCGTTCTTGTAGTTGAACGCGGCGTCGAAGCCGTACTCCTCCAGGAGCAGCTTGACCTTCTCGTCCGAGCCGGCCGAGCCGATGACCCGCGAGGCGCCCTTGAGCTTGGCGATCTGCCCGACCTGGCTGCCCACGGCACCCGCGGCGCCGGACACGAACACGGTGTCGCCCTCCTTGAAGGAGGCGGTGCGCAGCAGGCCGGCGTAGGCGGTCAGGCCGGTCATGCCGAGCACGCCGAGGTACGTCGACAGGGGCGCGGCCCCGGGGTCGACCTTGACGCCGCCGTGCCGGGCGTCCAGCACCGCGTACTCGCGCCAGCCGAAGAAGTGCAGGAGGTGGTCGCCCACCTCGATGCCCTCGGCGTTGGAGGCGACGACCTCGCCGACCGCACCGCCCTGCATGACCTTGCCCAGCTCGAACGGGGCGGCGTACGACTTGGCGGCACTCATTCGGCCGCGCATGTACGGGTCCACGGAGAGGTACTTGTTCCGCACCAGCACCTGGCCCGGGCCCGGCTCCTGGACCTCGGCCTCGACCAGGGCGAAGTCCTCGGGCTTCGGCCAGCCGACCGGGCGGCTGAGCAGGTGCCATTCGCGGTTGATCATGACGTTGCCTTTCGAGATTTACTTCAGTACCTGAAACAACCATGCGCCTGAATATTTCAGGATGTCAAGTAACGGGGTACCCTGGAGGGCATGTCCACCCCACAGAAGAACCGCCGCCCCGACGCCCTGACCATGGAGGTCGTCGAGCTGATCGGTGACGTCGTGGCCCGGTTCTACGCGGACTACGAGCTCGCGGCGGGCGAGCACGCGCTGACCGGCCCGCAGGCGCGCCTGCTCAACCTGCTCGCGCTGGAGCCGCTGCCCATGCGCAAGCTGGCCCAGAAGCTGAAGTGCGAGCCGTCGAACGTGACCGGGATCGTGGACCGCCTGGAAACCCGCGGCCTGGTGACGCGCCGCCCCGACCCCGCCGACCGCCGGGTGAAGCTGGCCGCGCCCACCGACGAGGGCCTCAGGGTCGCCCGCGATCTGCGCGAGGGCCTGCGCTTCGCCCGCGAACCCCTCGCCGGCCTCTCCGACGAGGAACGCGGGTCCCTGCGGGACCTGCTGCGGCGGATGCTGGACGCCTAGGACGCCCTCGGAAGACCCCCGGTAAAGTCTTCGCCATGCGCGATCTTGGGGTGGGATTCCGGTATCTCCTGCGGGGCCAGCGGTGGGTCGGCCGGCACGGGAAGCAGTACGGCTTCGGCCTGCTGCCCGGTCTCATCGCGCTGGTCCTGTACGCGGCGGCGCTGGTCGCGCTCGCGGTGTGGGGCGAGGACGGCGTCGCCTGGGCGACCCCGTTCGCCGACGACTGGTCGAGCCCCTGGCAGGGCCTGTTCCGCGGCTTCCTCACCGCCGTCCTCTTCGCGCTCGGCCTGCTCCTCGCCGTCCTCACCTTCACGGCCGTCACCCTGCTGATCGGCCAGCCGTTCTACGAGAACCTCTCCGAGAAGGTCGACGAGGACGTCTCGCCCGACGGCACCGCACCCCGCTCCGGGCTCCCGCTCTGGCGCGAGCTGTGGATCTCCGCCCGCGACAGCCTCCGCATTCTCGTCCGCGCCCTGCTCTGGGGCGTCCTGCTCTTCGCGCTCGGCTTCCTGCCCGTCGTCGGCCAGACGGTCGTCCCGGTGATCGGCTTCTTCGTCACCGGGTTCTTCCTCACCGAGGAACTGACCGCCGTGGCCCTGCAGCGCCGCGGCGTCGAACTCCGGGCCCGCCTCACCCTGCTCCGCTCCCGCAAGACCCTGGTCTGGGGCTTCGGCACGCCCCTCGGCCTGGCCCTCCTGGTGCCGTTCGTCGCGGTGTTCCTGATGCCGGGCGCGGTCGCGGGAGCCACCCTCCTCGCCCGCGAGCTGCTGGGCGAGGAGAGCGCCGAGGAGGAGTCCGCGGACGACGACGCGCAGGTCACGTCCTGAACCGGCTCACGTCCTGAACCGGCTCACTTCCTGAACCGGCTCAGTTCCTGAAGGTGGCCTCCGCCGCCACCGTCACGATCGACCGCACCTGCGCGACGATGTCCAGCCGGTTGCGCACGAACTCCGGGTCGGTCACCGTCCCCGTCGCCGGGTCGGTGTTGCCCGCGCCGAACTGCAGGACCGGGGTGTGCACATGGCCGCCGGGCAGCGTGTCGTGCAGGCCCAGCCGGTCCCGGAGCAGGGTCGCGCGGTAGGCGATCTCGTTGGAGAGGTAGTTCCCGCCGCCGCCCGCACGGGCCGTCGAGCCGGCGGTCGGACCGTCCGGGCGGACGACGGGATCGGTGCCGCCCGCCGGGATCTCCGTCACCTCCGTGTGGTCGTACACCGGGAACCGGCCCGTGCTCGCGGCCGTGATGGCGGCGTACGGCAGGGTCGTCGTGGTCCACTGCGGCTGCGTGGCCGGGTCGGCTACCGGCACGGTCTCGGTCCGGGAGACGGTGTCGTTGTCGGGGAAGCCGCCCCGCCAGGCCCCGTTGGTGCGCTCGATGTCGAACCGCCCGACACGGCCCTGGCTCACGGTCGTGAACAGGTCGACCCTCGGCAGGTACGGCCGCAGGGTCCGCTCCACCGTCCCGTCCGCGAAGTCCGCCCAGCGGACGGGGAACACGGTCGTCTCCACCCGGGCCGGACCCTCGGCCGTCTCGATCACCGTGCCGTCCAGCGCGAGCGCGCTCGCCCCGGAGGGGTTGGAGATGCGGACGTCCCGGTCGAGGGTGAAGGGGTCGAAGCCGGTGAGGAGGACGCGCCTCAGGTGTCCGGGATAGGTGATGTCGCTCTGCCCGCGTGAGGTGCGCTCCAACTGATCCAGCAGGGCGGTGCGTTGGCCCTCGGTCAGGGTGAACTCCGGCACCCAGGTGCGTACTTCCCGGGTCATCCCGAGGCGCGCCCAGTACAGCGGCCGGTCGTCGTCCCGGCTGACGTCACCGCCGGCCGGACCCCGCCCCTGCGCGCGGTCGACCGCCCGCCGCCACAGTGCGGACCCTTCCCGTACGACGATGCGGCGGGCCTGCGCGTAGGAGTGGGCGCGCTCCAGTTCGCGGGTGAACTCCGGTGTCACGTCGTCGAATCCGGACCGCGCGAGGATCTCCTGCGGTACGGCCCGGTCGAGCCGCTGTTCCTCGACGGTGGGGGAAGGGGCCGACTGTGTCGCGGAGGCTGTCGTGGTGGGGGCCGAGAGACCGGCCAGCAGGGCCACGCCGAGGACGGCGGCCCGTATGCGGAGGGGGGTCAAGGGAGTTCGGATCCTTCCAGTCGCACGTGGTGGAAGTGCCGTTCGAGAGGCGATACTGCCACGTGCGAAGACGGCGAAGGCCGTGAACCCCGGCGGCATCTCCCCCCCGCGTCGCCTTCGTCCGGAACCCGTGACCGTCAGTCCACCGGCTCTCCCAGCAGCCGCAGGAAGTCCCGGAACGCGCCCGGCATGTCGACCGACTCCGGGTCCAGCAGCCACTGGTACTGCAGACCGTCCATCACCGCGATGAGCAGCGGTGCGGTGCGCTCCGGGGTGAGGCCGTTCGGCAGCCGGTCGCCGTACTCGGCGCGCAGGACCGCCGTCATGCTCTCGCGGACCCTGGCGTAGCGCTCGGTGAAGTAGGCGCGCGCCGGGTGCCCTTCCGTCACGCTCTCGCCGAGCAGCGCCGAGAAGGTCTGGATGATGGCCGGGCGCATCGCGTTGTACTCGACCAGCGAGGCCAGCAGGTCGACCCGCCACTGCGTGTCCGGCACCGCGTCCCACCGGTCCCGCTCCTGGAGCACGGCCACCAGCAGGGCGTCCTTCGTCGGGAAGTGGTGCAGCAGCCCCTGCTGGGTCAGCCCGACCCGCTCGGCCACGGCGGCCAGGCTCGCGCCCCGGTAACCGCGCTCGGCGATCACCTCCAGGGCCGCCCCCACGATCTCCGCGCGCCGCTCCTCGCTCCTGACCCTCGCGTTCATGACGTCACCGTACGACATCCCTATGGGCTGAACATAACGGCAAGATAACAAAACCTACCGCTCTACAGGTAGCGGATGCAGGATGAGAGGACCCAAGGCACTTCAGCGAGGAGGTACCGCCGTGGCGGTGACGGACAAGACGCGTGCAGACGAGGCCCGTGAGGCGGTCGTGGAGGCCGCGCTCGGCCGGCTCGACCTCGACGCCAAGGCGCGGCTGCTGGCCGGCCAGGACATGTGGACCCTGCCCGCCCTGCCGGAGATCGGCCTGGAGTCCCTCGTCATGTCCGACGGCCCGATCGGTGTCCGCGGTGTGCGCTGGACCGCCGCCGACCCCTCCGTCGCCCTGCCCTCGCCGACCGCGCTCGCCGCCACCTGGGACCCCGGACTCGCCCGCCGCGCAGGGGTGCTGCTGGCCCAGGAGGCCCGCCGCAAGGGCGTCCACGTCCTGCTCGCCCCCACCGTCAACCTGCACCGCTCCCCGCTCGGCGGCCGCCACTTCGAGGCCTACAGCGAGGACCCGTACCTGACCGGCGTGATCGGCTCCGGCTATGTGACCGGCGTCCAGTCCGGCGGCGTCGGCACCACCGTCAAGCACTTCGTCGCCAACGACGCCGAGACCGACCGCTTCACCGTCAACAACGTGGTCTCCGCACGCGCCCTGCGCGAGCTGTACCTGGCCCCCTTCGAGGCGATCGTCGAGAACGCCCACCCCTGGGGCATCATGACCGCCTACAACCAGGTCAACGGCACGACGATGACCGAGCACCACCACCTGGTCGGCGAAGTCCTGCGCGGCGAATGGGGCTTCGACGGCTTCAACGTCTCCGACTGGATGGCCGCCCGCGACACCGTCGGTGCGATCGAGGGCGGCCTCGACGTCGCCATGCCCGGCCCCGAGACCGTCTACGGCGACGCACTCGCCCAGGCCGTCCGGGACGGCAAGGTCGCCGAGGCCACCGTCGACGCGGCCGTACGCCGGGTGCTGCGCCTCGCGGCCCGCGTCGGCATCCTGGACGGCGCCGACCCGGTGGTCGCCGAGCCGCCCGCGCCGGTCGACGGCGAGGCCCTGGCCCGCGAGATCGCCCGCCGCTCCTTCGTCCTCGTGCGCAACGAGAACGGCGCACTCCCGTTGACGGCCGGCAGGGTCGCCCTGATCGGCGCCGCCGCCCGCGAGGCCCGCGTCCTCGGCGGCGGCTCCGCCACCGTCTTCCCCGCCCGGATCGTCTCCCCGCTCGACGGCCTCACCGCCGCCCTCCCCGACGGCACCCTCACCTACGCCGTCGGCGCCGACCCCGCCACCGAACTCGCCCCCGCCGGCCAGGGCTTCACGCTCCGCGCGGTCTGCCGCGACGCCGAGGGGAAGGTCCTCGGCAGCGGCTCCGCGCCGGGCGGGCAGATCCAGTGGATGGGCGCCGACCTCCCCGACGGCGTCACCCACGACACCCTCCACACCGTCGAACTGACCGGCACCTTCACCCCGCGCGAGTCCGGCGCGCACACCTTCGGCATCAAGGGCGTGGGCGCCTTCACGCTCACCATCGACGGGACGAACTACTACGACGACGTCCAGCGCCCCGAGAGCGAGGACCCCTTCGAAACCCTCTTCGCCGCACCCACGCCCCGCGCCCAGGCCGAACTCACCGCGGGCGAACCGGTCGACGTCTCCCTGACCTACGTCGTGCAGTTCCCCGAGAACATCCCCATGAAGGTCGTCACCTTCGCCCTCGCCCACTCCGCCCCGCAGCGCGACCCCGACGAGCTGATCGCCGAGGCCGTCGAAGCAGCCCGCGGCGCCGACACGGCCGTCGTCATGGTCGCCACCACCGACCGCGTCGAGTCCGAGGGCTTCGACCGCACCGACCTCCGCCTGCCCGGCCGCCAGGACGACCTGGTCCGCGCGGTCGCCGCCGCCAACCCGAACACCGTCGTGGTCGTCAACTCCGGCTCCCCGGTCGAACTGCCCTGGCGCGACGAGGTCGCCGCCGTGCTGCTGACCTGGTTCCCCGGCCAGGAGGGCGGCGCCGCCCTCGCCGATGTGCTGACCGGCGCCCACGAGCCCGGCGGCCGACTCCCCACCACCTGGGGCTCCCTCGCCGACGCCCCCGTCACCCAGGTCGTCCCCGCCGACGGTGAACTGCCCTACACCGAGGACGTGTTCATCGGCTACCGCGCCTGGGAGCAGGCCGGCCGCACCCCGTCGTACCCCTTCGGCCACGGCCTCGGCTACACCGACTGGACCTACGAGTCCCTCGACGTCGACGGCACCACCGCCCGCGTCCGCCTGCGCAACACCGGCGAGCGGCCCGGGCGTGAGGTCGTCCAGGTCTACGTCTCCCCGGCCGAGCCCGACGCCGAGCGCCCGGCCCGCCGGCTGGCCGGGTTCGCGGGCGCCGAGGCCGGGCCCGGCGAAGCCGTCGAAGTCACCGTCGAACTGCCCCGCCGCGCCTTCGAGGTCTGGGACGACACGGTGAAGTCGTGGGCACTTGTGAAGGGTTCGTACGAGATCGCCGCCGGACACTCGATCGCGGACCGCAGGCTGACCGCGCCGATTAACGTCTGATCCGGGACAAGTCCCCCACGAACAGCCCCGGTCCGGGACCTGACCCCTGGACCGGGGCTCGTCATCGAGATCCCTGGCGCACCGAGAAGCCGTACACCGTCTCCGAGCGGTAGACCTGACCCGGACGCAGTTCGGTGCTCGGGAAGTCCGGGCGGTTGGGGGAGTCCGGGAAGTGCTGGGTCTCCAGGGCGATGCCGTCACCGGGGGCGAAGGGGGCGGTCAGGTGGTCGGCGGTGTAGAGCTGGAGGCCCGGCTCGGTCGTGGCCACCGTGAGCACCCGCCCGGACGCCGGGTCGTGCAGCTCCGCCACCTCCTCGGGCGCCCCGGTCACGCCCTTGTCCAGCACGAAGGTGTGGTCGTAGCCGGAGCCCACCTTGCGGGCCGTACGGAAGTCGAAGCGGGAGCCGGAGACATCCGCCGGCGCTCCGGTGGGGATCAGGTCGGTGTCCACCGGGGTGTAGCGGGAGGCGGCCAGCCGCAGCTCGTGGCCGCCACCTCCAGCCGGCCCGGGAACCCCTCCTCGCCGTGCGGGCTCACCCGGCTCAGCCGCAGCCCGTGCTCCAGCGGCTCCACGTCCCACACCCGCTTGTCGAAGCCGCGCTCGCCGCCGTGCAGCGAGTTGGGCCCGCTGGTGCGCGCCAGCGCGTACGTACGGCCGTCCAGCGGGAAGCGGCCGCCCGCGATGCGGTTGGCATACCGGCCGACCAGAGCGCCGAGAAACGGCTCCGGGTGCTGTATGTAGCCGTCGAGCCCGGGGAACCCCAGCACCACGTCCGACGTTTGTCGGTCCCGGTCCCTAGGTCACGGTTTCTCCGCCGTGACCGTGCGGTAGGCGATCTCGGCCAGCCGGGCCTGGCCGCCCCGGCCCGGGTGGAACCAGTCCCAGTGGCTGAGCTGTTCGGTGTCGAAGCGGTAGTCGAAGACCGCGTTCCTGTCGAAACGGCAGCGGCGGTCCTTGGCGCACACGTCCTTCAGCACCGCGTTGTACGCCTCCACCCGCTGCTGCACCTTCTCCCGGCGCCGCGTGGCCAGGCTGCTCAGATCGTCCGCGTCGCTCAGCATCGACGGGCAGATGCCCAGCTTCCACACCTGCTTGCCCAGCGGATCGGACCGGCCCTGCGACCACAGCCGCTTCAGGTTCGGCACGCTCGCCACATACACCTGCGTCTTCGGCTGCGCCGCACGCAGGGTGGCCAGCGCCTCCTCGAAGTCCGCGCGGAAGGAGGCCACCGACGTCATCGCTCTGGCCGACGACCGGCACGCGTCGTTCGCACCGATCATCACCGTCACCAACTCGGGGCTCCGGGTGGCCGCCTGTGCCATCTGCTCCGGCAGGTCGGCCATCCGGGCGCCGGTCACCGCGAAGTTCCAGCTGCGCTGCGCCGCCCCCGGCACCCCCAGCAGCCGCACCGCCAGGCTGTCCACCTTGGCGTCGCTGCCCGTCGCCCAGGACACCTCGGGGCAGTCGGAGAGCACCGAGCACGCGTCGAATCCACGGGTGATGGAATCGCCCACCGCGGCGATCGAGTCCGGGCTGCGGTTCCACACCGGCGCCGGCCGGGCCGAGGGACGGGACGCGCCCGCCCCGGAATCCTTCGTACCGTCGCCGCCACCGAAGGCATCGCAGCCCGCCGTGCTCAGCACGGCCGCCGTCACCACGGCCAGGGCAGCCCGCGCACGGTGCCTCCGCTTCCGCATTCCCGCTGATCTCCTCGCTCGACGTACAGTGCTCCCTCCCATAACAACGTGCGCGGGTTCCCGGCCGTGGACCTTGGAACGGCGCACCCCCGTACAAGCGTCCCCCTGGGTGAATGGCGGGAGTTTCCTGGCACCGGGACCGACGGTACGTCACACTCCTTGCGCCGCCGCAGGGTAGCCTCGCCATCAACGCGGCCGTCGTGCCGCTGCCGCCAGCCAGTCCGCAAGATGTCCCGCTCTGCCCGGAGGTTCCGGTGACGACACGTGGAGTCCTGTACGTGCACTCCGCGCCGCGCGCGCTCTGCCCGCATGTCGAGTGGGCCGTCGCCGGGGTGCTCGGCACGCGCGTCGGCCTGGACTGGATCCGGCAGCCCGCGGCCCCCGGCACCTGGCGTGCGGAGTTCTCCTGGCAGGGCGAGGTCGGCACGGCCTCCAAGCTCGCCTCCGCGCTGCGCGGCTGGCACCTGCTGCGCTTCGAGGTGACCGCCGAACCCTGCCCCACCGCCGAGGGCGAGCGCTACAGCTGCACCCCCGACCTCGGCATCTTCCACGCCGTCACCGGCATCCACGGCGACATCCTCATCCCCGAGGACCGCCTCCGCGCGGCGCTGCTGCGCAGCGGGCGGGGCGAGACGGACCTGGAGGCCGAAATCTCCAGGCTTCTCGGCAAACCGTGGGACGACGAACTGGAGCCCTTCAGATACGCGGGCGAGGGAGCACCGGTGCGCTGGCTGCACCAGGTGGTGTGAGCACCGGGACACGAGGAAGGGCCCCCGCCTGCCGGCGGGGGCCCTTCGCTCACGTTTCTCAGACGGTCCGGAACGCCAGAACCACGTTGTGTCCGCCGAACCCGAACGAGTCGTTCAGCACGGCGATCCGCCCCTCGGGCAGCTGACGCGCCTCACCGACGACGACGTCCGCGTTCACCTCGGGGTCGAGGTTCTCCACGTTGATGGTCGGCGGAGCCGTACGGTTCACCAGCGCCAGGATCGACGCGACCGTCTCGATACCACCGGCACCACCCAGCAGATGACCCGTCATCGACTTGGTCGCCGAGATCGCCATGTGGTCGACGTCGTCGCCGAACACCTTGCGCAGCGCCTTGATCTCGGCCACGTCACCCTGCGGCGTGGACGTGGCGTGCGCGTTCACGTGCACGATCTCGGCCGGCTTCAGGTCGGTGTTGTCCAGCAGGTTCTGCAGCGCGTGCGCGATGCCGTTGCCGGACGGCTCCGGCTGCGTGATGTGGTGCGCGTCGGCCGAGATGCCCTGGCCGACCGCCTCGACGTAGATCCGGGCCCCGCGCGCCTTCGCGTGCTCCTCGGACTCCAGGACGATCACGCCCGCGCCCTCACCGAGGACGAAGCCGTCACGGCCCGAGTCGTACGGACGCGACGCGCCCTCGGGGTCGTCGTTGTTCTTGGACATCGCCATCATGTTGCCGAACGCGACGATGGGCAGCGGGTGGATCGCCGCCTCGGTGCCACCGGCCACGACGACCTCCGCACGCCCGGTGCGGATCATCTCGATGGCGTACCCGATGGCCTCGGCGCCGGAGGCGCAGGCCGACACGGGGGTGTGCACACCGGCCCGCGCACCCAGCTCGATACCGACGTTGGCGGCCGGCGAGTTGGGCATCAGCATCGGCACGGTGTGCGGGGAGACACGGCGTACGCCCTTCTCCTTGAGCACGTCGTACTGGTCCAGCAGGGTCGTCACACCGCCGATGCCGGAGGCGATGACGGCGCCGACCCGGTCGGGGTTGGCGGACACGTCCTCACCGGCCTTGGCGGTGAAGCCGGCGTCCTTCCAGGCCTCCTGAGCGGCGATCAGCGCGAACTGCGCGGACCGGTCCAGCTTGCGGGCCTGCGGGCGCGGGATGATCTCGCTCGGTTCGACGGCGATCTGCGCCGCGATGCGGACGGGCAGCTCCGCCGCCCAGTCCTGCTCCAGGAGGCGGACGCCGGACTTGCCGGCGAGCAGGGCCTCCCAGAACGAAGCTGCGTCGCCACCCAGCGGTGTGGTTGCGCCGATACCGGTGACGACCACGGTGCGATTGGTCGGGCTCACGGGAATTCTTTCTCCAACGGATGCGGGATTCATACGGCGCCACCGCCGGGTGGCGGGGCCTCGCAGCCTGAAGGCCTAAAGGGTGGCTCAGGCCTGGTGCTTGAGGATGTAGCTGGTGGCGTCACCGACGGTCTTGAGGTTCTTGACGTCCTCGTCCGGGATCTTCACGTCGAAGCGCTCCTCGGCGGCGACGACGACCTCGACCATGGACAGCGAGTCGACGTCCAGGTCGTCGGTGAAGGACTTGTCCAGCTGGACGTCCTCAACGGGGATCCCGGCGATCTCGTTCACGATCTCGGCGAGACCGGCGACGATCTCTTCCTGAGTGGCGGCCATGTCAGGCGCTCCTTCTTCGATATTCCAGACGGTTTGTGGCGCCCGCCGCGTCAGCGGCAGGTGGTTCGGCTCCCGCACCGGATCGCATGATCCGGCACGGAGTGCCTAGGGGAGGGTAACGACCGTGGCGGCGTAGACGAGACCCGCCCCGAATCCGATGACGAGCGCGGTGTCGCCGCTCTTCGCCTCCCCGGTTGCCAGGAGCCGCTCCATCGCGAGCGGGATCGAGGCGGCCGAGGTGTTGCCGGTGGTGCGGATGTCACGGGCGACCGTGACGTGCTCCGGCAGCTTCAGCGTCTTCACCATCGAGTCGATGATCCGCACGTTGGCCTGGTGCGGAATGAAGACGTCCAGGTCGTCCGAGGTGATTCCGGCCGCGTCCAGCGCCTGCTGGGCGACCTTCGCCATCTCGAACACGGCCCAGCGGAACACCGCCTGGCCTTCCTGCGTGATCGCAGGGAACTTGACGTTGCCCTCGCTGTCCAGGGGCAGTTCGGAGAGGTCTCCGATGCGGAACCGGTCCCAGGGGACGGTCTGCTTGATGGTCTCGGACTTGTCGCCCTCGGAGCCCCAGACGGTCGGGCCGATCGCCGGCTCCTGGGAGGGGCCGACCACGACCGCGCCGGCGCCGTCACCGAACAGGAAGGCCGTGGCCCGGTCCTCCAGGTCGGTCAGGTCGCTCAGCCGCTCCACGCCGATGACGAGCACGTACTCGGCGGAACCTTCCACCACCATGCCCTTGGCGAGCGTGAGGCCGTAGCCGAAGCCCGCGCAGCCCGCCGAGATGTCGAAGGCGGCGGCCTTGTCGGTGCCCAGCTTGTCGGCGATCTCGGTGGCGACGGCCGGGGTCTGGCTGAAGTGCGAGACGGTCGAGACGACCACGGCGCCGACCTGCTCGGCGGCGATGCCCGCGTCGGCGATGGCCTTGCCGGCGGCCTCGACGGACATCGCGGCGACCGTCTCCTCGGGGCCCGCCCAGTGCCGGGTCTCGATGCCGGAGCGCGAACGGATCCACTCGTCGGACGAGTCGATCTTCTCCAGGATCACCTCGTTCGGCACGACCCGGGTCGGCCGGTAGCCGCCGACGCCGAGGATGCGCGCGTACGGGGCGCCCTTGCTGGGCTTGATCTTCGCCATGATCGGTACGGCTCCTTAGGCGTCAGGCGTCGGCGTGCTCTGAGATGAGCTCGCGGGCCGCGTCGAGGTCGTCGGGGGTCTTCAGGGCCAGCGTCTTCACGCCCGGAAGGGCCCGCTTGGCCAGGCCGGTCAGCGTGCCGCCCGGGCACACCTCGATGAGCGCGGTGGCGCCCAGCTCCTTGAACGTCTCCATGCACAGGTCCCAGCGCACGGGGTTGGCGACCTGGCCGACCAGCCGCTCCAGCACCTGAGCGCCGGTGGCGACGGTACGGCCGTCCTTGTTGGAGACGTAGGTGACCTTCGGGTCGGCGGGCGCGAGCTGAGCGGCGGCGCCGGCCAGCGTCTCGACGGCAGGGGCCATGTGGCGGGTGTGGAAGGCGCCGGCGACCTTGAGCGGGACGACCTTGCGGACGCCCTCGGGCTTGTCCTCGTTCAGCGCGGCGAGCTGCTCCAGCGTGCCGGCGGCGACGATCTGGCCCGCGCCGTTGATGTTCGCGGGGGTCAGGCCCAGCTTCTCCAGGTGCGCGACGGAGACCTCGGGGTCACCGCCGAGCAGCGCCGACATGCCGGTCTCGGTGATCGCGGCGGCGTCGGCCATGGCTAGACCGCGCTTGCGGACGAGGCCGAGCGCGGCGGTGTCGTCCAGGACGCCCGCGAAGGCGGCGGCGGTGATCTCGCCGACGCTGTGGCCGGCGACGGCACCGGGCGCGATGTCCGCGATGTCACCGAGTGCCGCGGCGGACAGGATCCCGGCGGCTACCAGCAGCGGCTGCGCCACCGCGGTGTCGCGGATGGCGTCCGCGTCGGCCTGGGTGCCGTAGTGGAGCAGGTCCAGGCCGATGGCGTCCGACCAGGCGGCGACCCGGTCAGCGGCACCGGGGAGGTCGAGCCAGGGAGTGAGGAAGCCGGGCGTCTGGGCGCCCTGGCCGGGAGCGACGAGTACGAGCACTCTCACACTCTCTCTTGGGGACGGCCACGGCCGCCCGTGAGGACAGGGACGAAGAACAACGGGGCGTTTTGTGGGCCCTCGACAAAAAGCTAGGGTTGGGCGTCTGCGTCGGCCAGACGCCCCAGGATCAACGCGATCCGCAGTGTGAACGCGGATCGTACATCCGAAGGCGACCAACCGGTGACATCTGTCACACGTCGGAGCCGGTAGCGCACGGTGTTCGGGTGAACGAAGAGCATACGGGCCGCGCCCTCCAGACTGCTCGCCTGCTCCAGGTAGACACTCAGGGTTTCCAGGAGCGCCGAGCCCGCCTCCTCCAGCGGTCTGTAGATCTCCTCCACCAACTGCTCGCGCGCGCTCGGATCGCCCGCGATGGCACGCTCCGGCAGCAGATCGTCCGCCAGCACCGGCCGCGGCGCGTCCTGCCAGGCGGCACACGCCTTCAGCCCGGCCGCGGCGGCCTGCGCGGACCGCGTCGCGGCCAGCAGATCGGGGACGACGGGCCCGGCGACGACCGGCCCCGCGGCGAACGGCCCGATCAGCGACTTGGCGACGGCGAGCGGATTCGAGCTTCCACCGGCGATGACCACGAGCCGGTCCCCGAGCACCCCGGTGAGCACCTGCAGCTTGGCGTGGCGCGAGGCCCGCCGGATGGCCTCGACGGTCAGCTCGCTGTCCCCGTCGGGCGCGGTCCCGAGCACGACGCACACATGCTCGGGCGAGTTCCACCCCAGGGCTGCGGCCCGGCTGACGGCCCCCTCGTCGGCCTCCCCGCTCAGCACGGCGTTCACGACCAGCGACTCCAGCCGCGCGTCCCAGGCACCGCGTGCCTCGGCGGCCTGGGCGTAGACCTGGGCGGTGGCGAAGGCGATCTCGCGGGCGTACACGAGCAGCGCTTCCCGCAGCACGCTCTCGTCGCCCGGAGCCGCGACCTCGTCGATCGCGCTCTCCATGACCTCGATGGTGGTCCGCACCATCTCCACGGTCTGCCGCAGTGTGATGGCCCGGGTCAGCTCGCGGGGTGCCGTCCCGAAGACATCCGTGGAGATCGCCTGGGGCGCGTCGGGATGCCGGAACCACTCGGTGAAGGCGGCGATGCCCGCCTGGGCCACGAGCCCGATCCAGGAACGGTTCTCCGGGGGCATGGCCCGGTACCACGGCAGGGTCTCGTCCATGCGCGCGATGGCCTGCGCGGCGAGGCTCCCGGAGGACTTCTCCAGTCGCTTCAGGGTCGCGGAGTGCGTGTGGACCTCGTGCGCTGCGGGTTCGCTGTGACGGGATTCGGGTTCGGGCACGGGGACAAGACTGCCTTATCCGGACGGGAGCGTGCGTCGCAGGGGGCGTGGACGGGGTGCACCGCGGAGCCCACGGCGGTCTGCGGCGCCGTTCGTACGCGGTCTACGGTGGTGCCGTGATGGACGTACGGCGCGCCGACGAGCGCTACCGCGGAGGGGATCCGGAGGCCGGGATCGCGTCCCGCCACGCCTTCTCCTTCGGCCCGCACTACGACCCCGAGAACCTGCGCTTCGGCGCGGTGATCGCCTGCAACGAGGAGCGGCTCGCCCCCGGCGCCGGCTTCGACGAGCACCCGCACAGCCACACGGAGATCGTCACCTGGGTGGTCGAGGGCGAGCTGACCCACCGCGACTCCACGGGCCGCGAGACCCGGGTCCGCCCCGGAGACGTCCAGCACCTCAGCGCGGCAGCGGGCGTCCGCCACGTGGAACGCAACGACGGCACGACCCCCCTGACCTTCATCCAGATGTGGCTCGCCCCGCTGACCCCCGGCGGCGACCCGTCGTACGAGATCATCCCGGGCATCGCCGACTCCACCCCGTACGCCGTCCCCGGCGCGGGCGCGATGCTCCACGTCCGCCGCCTGGACGCGGGGGAGCGGACCGCGATCCCGGACGCGCCGCACGTGTACGTCCACGTGGTCCGCGGGGAGGTCCACCTGTCAGGGCAGACCCTGGGCCCGGGCGACTCGGCGCGGATCACGGGGGCGCAGGGGCTGGAGGCGGTGGGGGCGACGGCGGCGGAGCTGCTGCTGTGGGAGATGGCAGCTTAGCCGCGCAGCTCCGCGAGCACCGCGTCCGTGAGCACCGGCCACGCCTCGATCGCCCAGGGCCCGAACGCCCGGTCGGCCAAAGCGGCGCACGCCACTCCCGCATCCGGGTCGACCCACAGGAACGTCCCGGACTGGCCGAAGTGCCCGAACGTGCGCGGCGAGGACGAAGCACCCGTCCAGTGCGGCGACTTGGAGTCCCGGATCTCGAAGCCCAGCCCCCAGTCGTTCGGGTTCTGGTGGCCGTAGCCCGGGAGCACACCCTTCGTCCCCGGGTACTGGACGGTCATCACCTCGGCGACCGTCCGCGGATCCAGCAGCCGCGGCGCCTGCACCTCCGCCGCGAACCGCAGCAGGTCCTCCACCGTCGACACGCCGTCCTTGGCGGGAGACCCCTCGAGCGTGGTCTGCGTCATTCCCAGCGGGACCAGCACCGCCTGCCGCAGATACTCGCCGAAGGGGATGTCCGTCGCCTTGGCGATGTGATCCCCGAGCTGCTCGAACCCGGCGTTGGAGTACAGCCGCCGCTCCCCGGCGGGAGCCGTCACCCGGTGCTCGTCGAAGGCCAGCCCGGAGGTGTGCGCCAGCAGGTGCCGGACGGTGGACCCGGGCGGCCCGGCCGGCTCGTCCAGCTCGATCGCGCCCTCCTCGTACGCGACCAGCGCCGCGTACGCCGCCAGCGGCTTGGTCACCGAGGCCAGCGGAAAGCGGTGTCCGACGGGCCCATGGGTCCCGAGGACGGTCCCATCGGCCCGTACGACACCCACCGCGGCGGTGGGGACGGGCCAGTTCTCGATCAGCGCCAGGCTCTGCAACGACATGCCGGCGAGCCTAGTGCCGGCTCACAGCTGGAGCCGCATCGAGGGGTCCGGCTTCCGCACGAACCCCAGCGCCGTGTACAGCGGCTCCGCCTCGGCGGACGCGTTCAGGTCGACCTGCGCGGCACCGCGCGCCCGGAACCACTCCAGCAGTTCCTCCATGCACGCACGCGCGTACCCGCGCCGCCGCACGTCCGGATCGGTGGCGACGCTGAACACGTGCCCGACCCGCCCGCGCGGGTTCCCGGCCCGCCCCATCCGGTACTCCAGCGTCCCGGCGACCAGCGCGGCCAGCGCCCCCGGCCGCTCCGGATGGTCCACGACGAAGGCCGCGAAGTCACCGTCGGTCTCGGCGAGCCGCTCCCGCAGCGTCGGCAGGGACTCGGCGTGCCAGTCCGTGGGCCCCGTGGCCCCCGCACCCCACAGAGAATCGATCATGACCTGGCGCAGCCGCAGCACCTCGGCGGCATCCTCGGGCACGGCCCGGCGTGCAAGACTCATGCCCCGCACGCTAACGACCCCCGTCCGGGCCCGTCGCGCCGATTTCTTACCGGGTTCCGCTTGCTTCGAGTGCACTCCAAGGCCATAGCGTTGGGGTCATGACGGTGATGCAGACGACGCCAGCGGACACCGAGCAGGCCACCCCCGTCGACATCTGCTCCGCCCCACCCCGGCGCCATCCCCGCCCGGACGGCCAGGACCGCTACACGATCAGCGAGGTGGTCGCCTTCACCGGCCTGACCGCGCACACGCTGCGCTGGTACGAGCGCATCGGCCTGATGCCGCACGTCGACCGGTCCCACACCGGCCAGCGCCGCTACAGCAACCGCGACCTGGACTGGCTGGACTTCGTGACCAAGCTGCGCCTGACCGGTATGCCGGTGGCGGACATGGTCCGGTACGCGGAGCTGGTGCGCGAGGGCGAGCAGACCTACGGGGAGCGGCAGGCGCTGCTGGAGTCGACCCGCAGGGACGTCCTGGCCAGGATCGCGGAGCTGCACGACACCCTCGCGGTCCTGGACCGGAAGATCAGCTTCTACGCCGGCGGCCGTGCGGCCGGCTAGGGCAACAGGTCCTGGTCACAGCTCGGCCAGCAACTCCGCCTTCTTCGAGGAGAACTCCTCGTCCGTGACCAGCCCCGCCTGGTGCAGCTCCCCGAGGTGGCGGATCCGCTCGGCGATGTCGGCGGGATCCCGACGCGCCGGGGCCGGTACCGCCGGTACCGGCCCGCGTGTCCGTACGGCCTCCAGTACGGCCGCCGCAAAGGGCAGCGACTCGTGCACCGGCCCGTAGCCGAGCCCGAAGACGACGGCCGCCGGATCCTGGTCGGGCTGCACAGGACCCGCTGAATCGGCGGAGCGCCGCAGCAGCCGCAGATGCCCCTCGAAGACCTCCGGCGAGCGCCACTCCACCCCGCTGAGGTCGGCCACCGCGAAGCTCTGGTCCCCGGCCTTCCACTTCGCCGAGGACGCCCCCGTCCACGACCAGCGGAACTGCACGGTCGTCCCGTCGAAGGACGCCTTCCCGTCATACGCCTTGAACTGCAGCGGAGACTCGGGCGCGGCCACCAGATACCGGTCGGCGGGCCCGGCCCCGGACTCGGTCAGCTGCCCCTTCAGCTCGTCGGCGTAGTACTCGGCGAGCGTCGACCGCTCGGCCGGAAGCACCAGCCGGTAGGGGTCGGAGCCCTCGCGCAGCTGCCCGGCCGCCGCCTCCAGCAGCGGGTCGGACCCGGGGCGCAGCCGCAGCCGCAGCGCGACGGTGCCGCGCTTGCCCGGGGTGAGGGTCACCTCCTCGAGCGCGGTCAGCGGGACCCGCCGCTCGCCCAGCGCCTGGAACAGCTTCGGTGTCCGAATCCCCCGTTCGTAGCGGATGAGCACGGAGTCGGACTCGAACTCCCAGACGGCATGAAAACCCGCCAGTACGTCACCCATGCGGCTCATCGTATGCGGCACGTGCTCCTCCGTCGCCACCCGCGCAGACCGCACTTCCTGCTGTTTCTACGCGCGTCCGGCCATGTTCGTGCGGGGCAGACCGGCCAGGCACGCATCGTTCTCGTGGGCACAGGTCACCTCGTCGTAGGCGCCTACCCCGATGTCGGCGAGGTTGCGCAGACTGTCGGTGCCCGGCTGGAAGTACCCGCTGTGCCCAGTTGCGTCCCGGGCCGAGAGCACCCGCGCCCCGAACGCCGAGGACACCGGGTCCTCCCCGTGTCCGAGGCCGCCGACCTCCAGATACGGCACGTCCTGCACCCAGTCGGTGGCGTCCCGCATCGCCCACACCTGGGCCGAGGTGCCCAGACTGGAGGCCTTGCTGACGCGCATACCGGGGCTCGCGGCCACCGCTATGTCGGCCACCCGGCGCGGCATGCCGTGCGCGGCGACGCCGCAGAGCACCGAACCGTAGCTGTGGCAGAACATCGACACCGGCGCCGAACCGGGCAGGGCGCGCAGCAGCGCGTTGAGTCGTACGGCGCCGTCCTCGGCGCGCATCGCGGTGGCCGCGTCCACCCCGAGCCCGTCGGGCGAGGTGTAGTCGGCCCAGGCGATCACCGCCGTACGCGTGCCGGGGCGCGCGGTCCGCTCGGCCGCGTACAGGGCGCCGGCCATGCCGACCGGGGCGCTGTACTTGCGGTTCGTCCGCTGGAAGGTGAGCAGGTCGGTGTCGACGCCGGGGACGACGACGGAGATCCGCTCGGCCTCGGCGAGGTCCCCGAACACCTCCGCGATCCGGCCCGAGCCCTCGGGGTCGAAGGCGAGGATCTTCCGGTCGGGGCTGAGCAGCGACTCGTAGCGGTGCATACGGCGGCCCGCCTCCTGCTGCCCGGCCGCGCTGAGCCGGCTGTCGTGCATGCGCTTCTTCTCGACCTTGCGCGCCTGCTCCAGCGCGATGCGGTTGGCGCGGTAGCGCAGCGAGACGGGAGCGCCGTTCATGTTGCCGACCGCGAGGGGGTAGCGGTGCGCGAGGCGGTTCTGCTCGTGCGGGGTGAGCGAGCCGAAGAAGCGGGCGAGCCCTACGGGGCCGGACTCGGCGTCCGGCAGATGGCGTCCGTGGATGCTGCCGTGCTCCCACTGGGCGAGCGAGGCCTGCAGAGCGGTCGACTCCCGGTGGCTGCGCAGGGCGGTCCAGCCGGTGGTCGCGAGCATCACGAAGACCACGGCCAGCGCGAGCAGAGCGCGCCAGACGTTGAATGGCGGGGAGGTGTCGAAGGAAGTCACTGGGAGGACACACTAGGAGAACGACAGGGTCTCGCGGTAACCGAGTGACAGGTATCACGTTTCGTCAGAGTCGAACGATCCGGGGCGTGCTCAGGTGGTGCGCCAGTGTCCCGTGAGTGCCGAACCCACCTGATCGAGGTACGAAGCGGTGAGCGTGCGGATCGCCTCCAGGCTGAAGTCCTCGCCCGTGCTCCACTGCCGTTCGGTGACCCTCATCACCCCGCCGAAGACCGCCACGGCCAGCCGCGGGCGCGGGTCGGTGTCCACGTCGACGCCCTCCCGCTCGGCGAGCACCCGGGCGATGGTCTCCTCCGTGGCGGCGGAGCGTCGCAGATGGACGGCGAGCAGGGACGGAGTCGACTCGATCGTGCGGTACATGCGCACGTACAGCTCGACCGGTACGACTGCTGCGATGGCCTCGCTCAGCCCGTCCCAGCCCTCCAGCATCGCCTGCCGCAGCGTCTCCATCGGGGCCTCGTGCGGCGGCCGTTCGCGCACGGCCGCCACGAAGTGGGCCTCCGCCATGTCCTGGACGGCGAAGGCCGCGTCCTCCTTGCCGGCGAAGTAGCGGAAGAAGGTGCGCTGCGAGACGTCGACGGTCTCGGCGATCTCGTCGACGGTCGTGCGCTCGTACCCCTGGGTCGTGAACAGTTCGAGGGCGGAGCGCAGCAGGGCCTCCCGGGTGCGCTGCTTCTTGCGCTCACGCAGTGTTTCCATGATGTGTCAGTTACCGACTTGTGAATTGGTTTGTCAACTGTCAGTCGCTGTCACTAGCCTCGAACGCATGACTAGTCAGACCACCATCGACACCACGGGGCCGGGGGACGAGGCACCGGCAGCCCCGTTGGAGGCGACCCCGGCCGCGGGGCTGCGCGGCCACCCGTGGCTCACCCTCATAACCGTTGCCGTAGGGGTCATGATGGTGGCCCTCGACGGCACCATCGTGGCGATCGCCAACCCCGCCATCGCGAAGGACCTGCACGCGAGCTTCTCGGACGTGCAGTGGATCACCAACGCCTACTTCCTCGCCCTCGCGGTCTCCCTGATCACCGCGGGCAAGCTCGGTGACCGCTTCGGCCACCGGCAGACCTTCCTCATCGGCGTGACCGGCTTCGCCGCCGCCTCGGGCGCCATCGGCCTGTCCCACAGCATCGCCGCGGTCGTCACCTTCCGTGTCTTCCAGGGCCTCTTCGGCGCGCTGCTGATGCCGGCCGCGCTCGGCCTGCTGCGCGCCACCTTCCCGGCCGAGAAGCTCAACATGGCGATCGGCATCTGGGGCATGGTGATCGGCGCCTCCACCGCGGGCGGCCCGATCCTCGGCGGTGTCCTGGTCGAGCACGTCAACTGGCAGTCGGTGTTCTTCATCAACGTGCCGGTCGGCCTGATCGCGCTCCTCCTCGGCCTGCTGATCCTGCGGGACCACCGCGCCGAGAACGCGCCGCGCTCCTTCGACATCCTCGGCATCGCCCTGCTCTCCGGCGCGATGTTCTGCCTGGTGTGGGCGCTCATCAAGGCCCCGACCTGGGGCTGGGGCGACGGCAAGACGTGGGTGTTCATCGCCGCTTCGGTGCTGCTCTTCGGCTGCTTCGCCTTCTGGGAGACGAGGGTCGCCGAACCCCTGATCCCGCTCGGCCTGTTCCGCTCGGTCCCGCTGTCCGCGGGTGTCGTGCTGATGGTCCTGATGGCGATCGCCTTCATGGGCGGCCTGTTCTTCGTGACGTTCTACCTCCAGAACGTCCACGGCATGAGCCCCATCGACGCCGGTCTGCACCTGCTGCCCCTCACCGGCATGATGATCGTCGGCTCGCCGCTCGCGGGTGCCGCGATCACCAAGCTCGGCCCGCGCATCCCGCTGGCCGGCGGCATGGCCGCCACCGCGATCGCCATGTACGGCATGTCGACGCTGGAGGCCGACACCGGCAGCGGCGTGATGTCGGTCTGGTTCGCCCTCCTCGGCTTCGGCCTCGCGCCCGTCATGGTCGGCGCCACCGAGGTCATCGTCGGCAACGCGCCCATGGAGCTGTCCGGCGTGGCCGGCGGCCTCCAGCAGGCGGCCATGCAGATCGGCGGCAGCCTCGGTACGGCGGTGCTGGGTGCCGTGATGGCCTCCAAGGTCGACAGCGACCTGCCGGGCAACTGGACCGGCGCGGGACTGCCCGCGCTGACCCCGGATCAGCTGGACAAGGCCTCCGAGGCCGTTCAGGTCGGCGTGGCCCCGGTCGCCAAGGGCACCCCGGAGCCGATCGTCGCGAAGATCACCTCCGTCGCCCACGACACGTTCATCTCCGGCATGAGCCTCGCCTCGCTGGTCGCGGCGGGTGTGGCAGCGGTCGCCATCGTCGTCGCGCTCCTCACCAAGCGGGGCCAGAACGCGGAGGCGGGCGCGGGAGTCGGCCACATCTGAGGCCGCATTCGAGGGGAGTTCCCCTATCAGGGTGACTCCCCTAAAGATCCCTCGCCCTCGACGCGCGCCGCAGGTCACAGTGGGTCACGTCCTCCGCAGGACATGCGAGGACGACCGGGCCGCGGCGCGCGCTGCGGAGGGGGCTGCGCGCGCCTCCGGCGGTTCGGCAGTTCATCGGCTGCGGCACTCAACTCCGCTGCTCTTCGCGCTCCGCAGCCAAGCGGGCCACCTCGGCCCGCAGCAGCCGTACCTCCTCGGTCAAAGAAGCAATCGCCTCCGTCTGCCGCCGCTCCTCCACGTCGTCCTTCTCGAACCGGGAGATGAACCAGGCAGCGATGTTCGCGGTGACGACACCCAACAGAGCGATCCCGGACAGCATCAGCCCGACGGCGATCATCCGCCCCAGACCGGTCGTAGGCGCATGATCCCCGTATCCCACGGTCGTCATCGTCGTGAACGACCACCACACCGCGTCACCCAGCGTCCGGATGTTCCCGTCCGGCGACTCCCGCTCCACCGACAGCACCGCGAGCGACCCGAACATCAGCAACCCGACCACCGACCCCACGACATACGTCGTCAGCCGGATCTGCGGAGCCATCCGCGCCCGTCGCCCCACCAGCAGCAGCGTGGACACCATCCGCAGCAGCCTGAGCGGCTGCAGGATCGGCAGCACCACCGCGCACAGGTCCAGCCAGTGCGTCCGGACGAACTCCTTCCGCCGGGGCGTGAGAGCCAGCCGTATCAGGTAGTCCACGGCGAACGCCCCCCACACCACCCACTCCACCACCGTGCACACGGCCGTCAGGGAGTGCCCCGCGGAACCGTCCACGATCGGCACGGCGTACGCGACCGCGAAGGCCACGGCCAGCGCCAGCAGCGGCCGTTGGGTGAGCTGTTCCCACCGCGCCTGTGCCGACTGTTGCTTCATGTCGGCATCGTAAAGAAACCGTAAGGGCGATGGAGACTCGAGCCCCCACCGCCCTCGACCGCTCGACCCGGCAGCGCTACGCGTCGCCGCCCGCGGTGCCCGGGTGCGCCGCCGACACGTCCAGCAGCTGGTACCGGTCGATGGCCTGCTTCAGCACGGACCGGTCGACCTTGCCCTCCCGCGCCAGCTCGGTCAGCACCGCCACCACGATCGACTGCGCGTCGATGTGGAAGAACCGGCGGGCGGCGCCCCGGGTGTCCGCGAAGCCGAAGCCGTCCGCGCCGAGGGACTGGTACGTCCCCGGCACCCATCGCGCGATCTGGTCCGGAACCGATCGCATCCAGTCGGACACGGCCACGAACGGACCCTCGGCAGCGCTCAGCTTCTGCGTCACGTACGGCACCCGCTGCTCCTCCTCCGGGTGCAGCAGATTGTGCTCCTCCACGGCCACGGCCTCGCGCCGCAGCTCGTTCCAGGAGGTCGCCGACCACACGTCGGCCTTCACGTTCCACTCCTCGGCGAGGATCTTCTGCGCCTCGAGCGCCCACGGCACCGCGACGCCGGACGCCATGATCTGCGCCGGGACGGCACCGCCCGTGCCCGCGCTGATCCGGTGGATGCCCTTGAGGATGCCCTCGACGTCCACGTCGGCCGGCTCGGCCGGGTGCTGGATGGGCTCGTTGTAGACGGTGAGGTAGTAGAAGACGTCCTCGCCGTGCGGGTGCTCGGCGTCGCCGCCGTACATCCGGCGCAGGCCGTCCTGCACGATGTGCGCGATCTCGTACGCGTACGCCGGGTCGTACGCCACGCACCCCGGGTTGGTCGAGGCGAGCAGCTGCGAGTGGCCGTCCGCGTGCTGGAGCCCCTCACCGGTCAGGGTCGTACGACCCGCGGTCGCGCCCAGAACGAAACCGCGCGCCAGCTGGTCGGCCATCTGCCAGAACTGGTCACCCGTGCGCTGGAAACCGAACATCGAGTAGAAGACGTAGACCGGGATCAGCGGCTCGCCGTGCGTGGCGTAGGCCGAACCGGCGGCGATCAGCGACGCCGTGCAGCCCGCCTCCGAGATGCCGTCGTGCAGCATCTGGCCGGTCGGAGACTCCTTGTACGCGAGCAGCAGATCGCGGTCCACCGCCTCGTACTGCTGGCCCAGCGGGTTGTAGATCTTCGCGCTCGGGAAGAAGGAGTCCATGCCGAACGTGCGGTACTCGTCCGGCGCGATCAGCACGAACCGCCGGCCGATCTCCTTGTCCCGCATGAGGTCCTTGAGGAGGCGCACAAAGGCCATCGTCGTCGCGATGGACTGCTGGCCCGTGCCCTTCTTCACGGTCGCGTACGTCTTGTCGTCCGGCAGTGCGAGCGGCTTCGAGCGCACGACGCGCGTCGGGACGTACCCGCCGAGCCCCTTGCGCCGGTCGTGCATGTACTGGATCTCCTCCGAGTCCCGGCCGGGGTGGTAGTACGGCGGGAGGCCGGACTCCAGCTCCTTGTCGGAGATCGGCAGGTGCAGCCGGTCGCGGAAGCCCTTGAGGTCGTCGACCGTCAGCTTCTTCATCTGGTGCGTGGCGTTGCGGCCCTCGAAGTTCGGGCCCAGCGTCCAGCCCTTGATCGTCTTGGCGAGGATGACGGTGGGCTGGCCCTTGTGCTCGACGGCGGCCTTGAAGGCCGCGTAGATCTTGCGGTGGTCGTGTCCGCCGCGGCCCAGGTGCAGGATCTGGTCGTCGGTCATGTTCTCGACCATCGCGCGCAGCCGGTGGTCGTCGCCGAAGAAGTGCCGGCGGATGTAGGCGCCGGACTCGGTGGCGTACGTCTGGAACTGGCCGTCCGGGGTCGTGTTCATCTTGTTGACCAGCACGCCGTCGCGGTCCTGCGCGAGCAGCGGGTCCCAGGTGCGGTCCCAGACCAGCTTGATCACGTTCCAGCCGGCGCCCCGGAAGACCGACTCCAGCTCCTGGATGATCTTGCCGTTGCCGCGCACCGGGCCGTCCAGCCGCTGCAGGTTGCAGTTGACCACGAAGGTCAGGTTGTCCAGGCCCTCGCGCGCGGCGATGGTCAGCTGGCCGAGCGACTCGGGCTCGTCCATCTCGCCGTCACCGAGGAAGGCCCACACGTGCGACTTCGAGGTGTCGGCGATCCCGCGCGCGTGCATGTAGCGGTTCATCCGCGCCTGGTAGATCGCGCCGATCGGGCCGAGGCCCATGGAGACCGTCGGGAACTCCCAGAAGTCCGGCATGGAGCG
Source organism: Streptomyces sp. NPDC031100 (assembly GCF_055570785.1). NCBI lineage: Bacteria > Bacillati > Actinomycetota > Actinomycetes > Kitasatosporales > Streptomycetaceae > Streptomyces > Streptomyces sp. NPDC031100. The sequence goes on along the minus strand of NZ_JBVIGN010000001.1, from coordinate 750,152 downwards.
CGGGTGCGGGTAGCTGGAGAGGCCGTTCGGGTACTTCGACTTCTCCTGGCGGAAGCCGTCCAGCTGCGCCTCGCTGAGCCGGTCGAGCAGGAAGGCGCGCGCGTAGATACCGGGGGAGGCGTGCCCCTGGAAGAAGACCTGGTCGCCGCCGAGGCCGTCGTCCTTGCCGCGGAAGAAGTGGTTGAAGCCCACGTCGTACAGGGAGGCCGAGGAGGCGAAGGTGGCGATGTGGCCGCCGACGCCGATGCCGGGGCGCTGTGCGCGCGAGACCATCACGGCCGCGTTCCAGCGGGTCGCGTTGAGGATCCTGCGCTCGATCTCCTCGTTGCCGGGGAAGAACGGCTCGGCGCGGGTGGGGATCGTGTTGACGTAGTCCGTGCTGCGCATCTCGGGCACGGCCACGCGCTTCTCGCGGGCCCGCTCGATCAGGCGCAGCATGAGGTAGCGGGCCCGCTCACGGCCGCGCTCGTCCACGGCGGCGTCGAGGGAGTCGAGCCACTCCTGGGTCTCTTCGGGATCGAAGTCAGGAACCTGACTCGGAAGGCCGCCAATGATGATCGGTGTGCGATCGGATCCGGAAGCCACGCTGTTCCTTACCTGTCAGAGGGCCACTTTTCTGACCTGTCAGGGGGCCAGATTTCTGCTCGTGCCTACACCGTCCCCATCGTGTACCTCGCGGCCGCCCACGTCATCTCTACCGTGGGGTAACGAGCTGCGGGACCGGTCAAAACGCAACGATACGCCCGGGGTGTGACAGGCTTGGCAGACTTGTTCGAGAGCCGCGTCGGCGGGTGATTCCGAACGACGCAAAGCGGGCAGATCGGTGTGATGTGAGCCACGATGGATCGGGATGAGGTGCCGGGAGTTGCGGCGACACGGCCGGGATCGTCACCGTTTCGGCGGTCTGAACGGCCGGGTACTTGCGCGATCCGCCCCGTCCGTGTGGACTACGGCCAATGCTTCGCGCACGCGCGTGGCTGAGAAGACATTTACGCAACATGATCAGGAGGCAACCCGTGAGCGCGACCGCGGACCACGCGGAGACGAACCTGGCCGTCAGGCTGGGTTTCCAGCCCGACATGGTGGTCCAGGAGATCGGCTACGACGACGACGCCGATCAGGAGCTCCGCGAGGCCATCGAGGAGCACATCGGCAGCGACCTCGTGGACGAGGACTACGACGACGTCGCGGACGCCGTGGTGCTGTGGTTCCGTGAGGACGACGGCGACCTCACGGATGCGCTGGTGGATGCCATCGCGTACATGGAGGAAGGCGGCTCGATCCTGCTGCTGACGCCCAAGACGGGGCGTGACGGCTACGTCGAGCCCAGCGACATCGGCGAGGCGGCGACGACCGCCGGTCTGTCGCAGACCAAGAGCGTCAGCGCGGGCAAGGAGTGGGTGGCCACCCGGCTGCTGACGCCGAAGTCCGCCAGGGCCAAGAAGTGACCCAGCGCTGAGCGCGCCCATGGGCGGACCGGTACCCACCGGTCCGCCCATCGGCTTGCGGTGATCGCTGCGTAGGGTGGTTCCGAGCGTCAGCTGTGCTCTCACCCGAACAGCCCACCGAAGGGAACCAGGACGATGGCGATCCAGGTCGGCGACAAGGCGCCCGACTTCGAGCTCAAGGACAACCACGGCCGCACCGTGAAGCTCTCCGACTTCCACGGCGAGAAGAACGTGGTGCTGCTCTTCTACCCCTTCGCCTTCACCGGCGTGTGCACCGGCGAGCTGTGCGAGCTGCGTGACAACCTGCCGAAGTTCTCGGACCGCGACACCCAGCTGCTCGCCGTCTCCAACGACTCCATCCACACCCTGCGCGTCTTCGCCGAGCAGGAGGGCCTGGAGTACCCGCTGCTCTCCGACTTCTGGCCGCACGGCAACGTCTCGCGCGCGTACGGCGTCTTCGCCGAGGACAAGGGCTGCGCCGTCCGGGGCACCTTCGTCATCGACAAGGAGGGTGTCGTGCGGTGGACCGTGGTCAACGGCCTGCCGGACGCGCGCGACCTGAACGACTACGTGAAGGCGCTCGACACCCTGTGAGCCGGCCTGCGGGCCGACACCTGTGAGGTATCGGGTCCAGCGTCTGCTGGGGTCGGGAACCCGTCACTAGGATCGGCACGTTGATCCCATATCCGAAGCACGACGGGGCTCCCCGCCCCTGGACACCACATGGAGGACTCGTGGGAGTCAGCCTCAGCAAGGGCGGCAACGTCTCGCTGACGAAGGAGGCCCCGGGCCTGACCGCCGTCATCGTCGGTCTGGGCTGGGACGTGCGCACCACGACGGGCACCGACTTCGACCTCGACGCGAGCGCGCTGCTGCTGAACAACGCAGGCAAGGTCGCGAGCGACCAGAACTTCGTCTTCTTCAACAACCTCAAGAGCCCTGACGGCTCGGTGGAGCACACCGGTGACAACCTCACCGGTGAGGGCGAGGGCGACGACGAGCAGATCAAGGTCAACCTGGCCGGGGTCCCGGCCGACGTCGACAAGATCGTTTTCCCGGTGTCGATCTACGACGCCGAGAACCGTCAGCAGTCCTTCGGCCAGGTCCGCAACGCGTTCATCCGCGTCGTGAACCAGGCCAACCAGCAGGAGATCGCTCGCTACGACCTGAGCGAGGACGCCTCCACCGAGACCGCGATGGTCTTCGGCGAGCTGTACCGGCACGGCGCGGAGTGGAAGTTCCGCGCCATCGGCCAGGGGTACGCCTCCGGTCTGCGCGGCATCGCGCAGGACTTCGGCGTCAACGTCTGACACCCGGCAGCTCCACCGACGTCCGGCGCCGCACCGTTTACGGGCGGCGCCGGACGCGCAGGACAACCAGGGAAGCACCACTAGGGGAGGACCAGCATCATGGGCGTCACGCTCGCCAAGGGAGGCAACGTCTCCCTCTCCAAGGCCGCACCGAACCTCACCAACGTCATGATCGGGCTCGGCTGGGACGCGCGCTCCACCACCGGCGCCCCCTTCGACCTGGACGCCAGCGCGCTGCTGTGCGGCGCGGGGAACCGGGTGCTGGGCGACGAGTGGTTCGTGTTCTACAACCAGCTCAAGAGCCCCGACGGCTCGGTGGAGCACACCGGTGACAACCTCACCGGTGAGGGCGAGGGCGACGACGAGTCGATCCTGGTGGACCTGACCAAGGTCCCGCTCCACTGCGAGAAGATCGTCTTCCCCGTCTCCATCCACCTGGCCGACGAGCGCGGCCAGACCTTCGGCCAGGTCTCCAACGCCTTCATCCGCGTGGTCAACCAGGCCGACGGCCAGGAGCTCGCCCGCTACGACCTCAGCGAGGACGCCTCCACCGAAACCGCCATGATCTTCGGCGAGCTGTACCGCTACCAGGGCGAATGGAAGTTCCGTGCGGTGGGTCAGGGGTACGCGTCCGGGCTGCGGGGCATCGCTCTAGACTTCGGAGTCAACGTTTCGTAAAGCTGAGTACGGCGCGGGGGAGACCCGTACCAACACGATGGGGTAGCCAGTGCTTCTGAAAACCTTCGGCTGGTCGTTCGCGGTCACCGCGATCGGTCTGGTCGCTGCGGTCTTCTACGGGGGGTGGGAGGCCTTCGGCATCGTGGCGATCCTCTCCATCCTCGAGATCTCGCTGTCGTTCGACAACGCGGTGGTCAACGCCGGAATCCTGAAGAAGATGAACGCCTTCTGGCAGAAGATCTTCCTCACGGTCGGCGTCCTCATCGCGGTCTTCGGCATGCGGCTGGTCTTCCCCGTCGTCATCGTCGCGATCAGCGCCAAGATGGGCCCGATAGAGGCCGTCGACCTCGCGCTCAACAACAAGGACCGCTACCAGCAACTGGTCACCGACGCCCACCCGGCGATCGCCGCCTTCGGTGGCATGTTCCTGCTGATGATCTTCCTCGACTTCATCTTCGAGGACCGGGACATCCAGTGGCTGCGCTGGATCGAGCGGCCGCTGGCCAAGCTCGGCAAGGTCGACATGCTGTCGGTCTGCATCTCCCTGATCGTCCTGCTCATCACCTCCTTCACCTTCGCCACCCACGCCCACCAGCACGGCGGCGCCCACGTCGACAAGGCGCAGACGGTCCTGATCGCCGGTGTCGCCGGCCTGATCACGTACATGATCGTCGGCGGCCTCTCCGGCTACTTCGAGGACAAGCTGGAGGAAGAGGAGGAGCGCGAGCACGAGGAGGAGGAAGAGGCCGCCCGCAGCGGGAAGAAACGTCCCGCGGTGGTCCTGGCCGGCCAGGCCGCGTTCTTCATGTTCCTCTACCTCGAGGTCCTGGACGCCTCCTTCTCCTTCGACGGTGTGATCGGCGCCTTCGCCATCACCAACGACATCGTCCTGATGGCGCTGGGTCTCGGCATCGGGGCGATGTACGTCCGTTCGCTGACCGTGTACCTGGTCCGCCAGGGCACCCTCGACGACTACGTCTACCTGGAGCACGGCGCCCACTACGCGATCGGCGCCCTGGCCGTGCTCCTCCTGGTCACCATCCAGTACGAGATCAACGAGGTCATCACCGGTCTGGTCGGCGTCGTCCTGATCGCCTGGTCCTTCTGGTCCTCCGTGCGCCGCAACCGCGCGCTGGCGGGCGCGGAGGGGGAAGCGGGCTCGGACGAGAAGGCCGAGATCCCGTCCGGGGTCTGACGACCGGCACCCCCTGTACGCCCCCTACGGGCAAGATCAGGGACGTGACGGGGTGTGCCGCCCCGTCCGGTGAGGAACGCTCTGTTCGGGGCGGCCGACGTGGTCGGCCGCCCCGACGGCGTTCGGGACGAGTACGTGGGGGCGGGACATGGGGTTCTTCGACGGGCTGCGGGGCGGCCGCGCCGAGTTCGACTCGGGCAGCGCCGCGAGCAATGCGATCGAACTGACCAGGCGGCACCAGCAGGTGTCGCTCACCAAGCAGGACGCGGCCACCGGCCATCTGCGCATCAACCTGACCTGGCGGATGCGTACCTCCGACTTCGACAGCAACCAGCGCAGCAGCCTCTTCCGGCACCCCTTCAAGGCGCTCAAACCGCCGGAAGTGCTCGGACACGGGCAGAGCATGGTCAACGTCGACCTCGACCTGGGCTGTCTGTACGAGCTGACGGACGGCACCAAGGGAGTCGTCCAGCCGCTCGGCGGCTACCTCGGCGATGTCAACGCACCGCCGTACATCAAGCTCAGCGGGGACGACCGGTTCGGTTCGGCGTCCGGCGAGACGATGTACGTCAACCTGGACCACCGGGACGCGATCAAGCGGCTGCTGGTCTTCGTGTACATCTACGACCAGACACCGGCGTTCGACCGGACACACGCGATCGTCACGCTCTACCCCAGCAACGGGCCCCGTATCGAGATAGGCCTGGACGAGCGGCACCCCCAGGCCCGGTCATGCGCGGTGGTGATGATCGAGAACGTGAAGGGGGAGCTGGTCGTCCGGCGCGAGGTGAGGTTCGTGTACGGGTTCCAGGGGGAGCTGGACCGGTTGTACGGGTGGGGGCTGTCGTGGGGGCGGGGTTACAAGTCGAAGGCGGACCGGTGATCCCTACCGGCCGATGAACTGCGGACCCTGCGGAGGCAGCCGGAAGTTCGGGTCCAGAGGGGCCGTCAGCGCAGGCTGGGGCTGGGGATAGCCGTATGCCGGCTGGCTCGCAGGCTGGGGGTAGCCGTACGACGGCTGCTGGGCGGACGTCGGCTGCGGGTAGCCGTACGCCGGCTGGGGCGGGACCGTCGTGGGCTGCTCGGGCGGCAGGGGCTGGGAGGTGGTCTCCGGCGGGGCCTGGCGCGGCTCCTCCTCCGCCTCCGACTCGTCCACCGAGATGCCGAAGTCCGTGGCGAGACCCTTCAGGCCGTTCGAGTAGCCCTCGCCCAGCGCGCGGAACTTCCAGCCCTCCCCGCGGCGGTACAACTCGCCGCAGATCAGGGCCGTCTCCGCGCCGGTCTCCGGCTTGATCTCGAAGCTGGCCAGCGGCTCCCCGTCGGCGACCGCGGCGTCGTACAGCAGGATGCACAGGGCCGGGACACGGTCGAAGGACATACCGTCCGCGGAGGCGACCAGCAGGATGCGGCCGACGCCGGGCTCGACGCCCGAGAGATCTGACTGGATCGTGTCGGTCAGGCCCTCGGTGAGCCGCTTCTTGCCCAGCCGCCACACCTTGCCCGAGGGGTGCCGGGGCTGGTTGTAGAAGACGAAGTCCTCGTCGGAACGCACACGGCCGTCGGACCCCAGCAGCAGCGCCGAGGCGTCCACGTCCGGGACACCCTGCCCGGGCGTCCAGCGCAGCACGGCGCGCACCGTGGTGGCCTCGAGCGGGACATTGGACCCCTTCAGCATCGCGTGCGTCATGCCGTCATCCTGCCTTCTCGGTCCTGGCCACGACAATGCGGGGGGTGTTGGCGCCTACACGGGCGAGTTACCGGAAATTCATGCCCGAGGGGAACCCCCGACATGGGTCCCTACGTACTATTACCGGCCACCCTTTACCGAATCCACAGCTCGGCTTGCGCACTGAGGAGTGCTATGCGTCATTTCGGGCACATCGCCCCCGAGGTGCGTCAGCGCCTCTTCCACCAGGAGCCGTGCGCGTTCACCGCCGACTCCCCGGCCCGGCTGCTCTCCGCGGCTCTGGGCGCCACGCTGTACAGCCCGGCCACCCGGCCGCGGCTCGCCGACGACATCGTCAGGCAGGCCGGCAACGGCGTGGTCTCCATGGTGCTGTGCCTGGAGGACTCCATCGACGACGCGGACGTCGTGGCGGGCGAGGAGAACCTCGTCCGGCAGTTCGCCGACCTCGACTCCCGAGCGGGAGTGGAGCCGCCCCTGCTGTTCATCCGGGTGCGTGTCCCGGAGCAGATCCCCGACCTCGTACGCCGCCTCGGCGCCTCCGTGCGGCTGCTGTCCGGGTTCGTCATCCCCAAGTTCACCGAGGAGCGGGGCCTGCCGTTCCTGGAGGCCCTGGCCGAGGCCGAGGCCGACAGCGGCCACCGGCTGTTCGCCATGCCCGTCCTGGAGTCCCCCGAGCTGCTGTACCGCGAGTCCCGCGTGGACACCCTGGAGGGCATAGCCCGCGCGGTCGACAAGTTCCGCGACCGCGTGCTGGCCCTGCGCCTGGGCGTCACCGACTTCTGCTCCTCCTACGGGCTGCGCCGGGCGCCCGACATGACCGCCTACGACGTCCAGGTCGTCGCCTCCGTCATCGCCGACGTGGTCAACATGCTGGGCCGGGCCGACGGCACCGGCTTCACCGTGACCGGGCCGGTCTGGGAGTACTTCCGGGTCCCCGAGCGCATGTTCAAGCCGCAGCTGCGGCGGAGCCCCTTCCTCGAGGTCCAGGCCGCCGAGCTGCGCGAGAAGCTCATCGAACACGCGATGGACGGGCTGCTGCGCGAGATCTCCCTCGACCAGGCCAACGGCCTGCTCGGCAAGACCTGCATCCACCCCTCCCACGTCCTGCCCGTGCACGCGCTGTCCGTGGTCAGCCACGAGGAGTTCAGCGACGCCCAGGACATCCTGAGACCCGAACGCGGCGGCGGGGGTGTACTCCGGTCGGCGTACACGAACAAGATGAACGAAGTGAAGCCGCACCGCGCCTGGGCCGAGCGGACCCTGCTGCGCGCCGAGGTCTTCGGCGTGGCGGGCGAGGACGTCGGCTTCGTGGAGCTGCTCGCCGCCGGAATACCCGGCTGACCCTTCGCAACCCAAGGAACGCATGAAGAACGCAGTGAACGACCGGGTCTGGTCCGGCAGCTGGGTCGCCGAGCGACTCGGGGTCGCGCTGGAGGGCGACGACGGGATCGAGGCCCTGCTGGGGCTCGCGCTGCGCCGCAACCCCAAGCGGGCCCACCTGCTCGTCTCCCACGTGCTCGGCAAGCACGTGCCGCAGGCGCCGTCCGTGGTCTACGGCCACGGCGTCCGCCTGGGCCGGCGGGTCCGCGAGCTGCTCGGCGAGACGGAGGCGGCCGCGGCGGTCGTCCTCGGCTACGCGGAGACCGCCACCGGCCTCGGCCACGCGGTCGCCGACGGTCTGGGTCTCGCCCCGTACCTGCACTCCACGCGCCGCCCGGTGGCCGGTGTCGCCCGGGCGGGCGGCTTCGAGGAGTCCCACTCCCATGCCACCTCCCACCTGCTGCTCCCCGAGGACCCCGCCCTGCTGGCCGGCGACGGCCCGCTGGTCCTGGTCGACGACGAGTTCTCCACCGGCAACACGATCCTCAACACCATCCGTGACCTGCACGAGCGCTATCCGCGCCGGCGGTATGTGGTGGTGGCCCTGGTCGACATGCGCTCGGCCGAGGACGCCACCCGCATGGAGCGGTTCGCGGCCGGCATCGGCGCCCGGGTGGACCTCGTCGCGGCCGCGTCCGGGACGGTACGGCTGCCGGAGGGCGTGCTGGAGAAGGGGCAGCAGCTCGTCGCCCGGCACGAGGGAGACCGGGAGGCGCCCGAGCCGTCGTACGGCCGGATCGCCCGCGTCGACCTGCACTGGCCCCCCGGTCTGCCCGACGGCGGGCGGCACGGATTCACGCCCGCCCATCGCGCCCGCCTGGAGGCCGCGCTGCCCGCCATGGCCGCCCGGGTCGCCGAGGCGCTGCCCGCAGGCGCCCGGCGGGTGCTCGTGCTCGGCTTCGAGGAGCTGATGTACGCCCCGCTGCGGATCGCCCGCGAACTGGAGCAGGTGATCCCGGCCGAGGTGCGCTTCTCCACCACCACCCGCTCGCCCGTCCTCGCGGTCGACGACCCCGGCTACGCGATACGCACCCGCCTGGTCTTCCCCGCCCACGACGACCCGGCCGACGGCCCCGGCGAGCGCTATGCCTACAACGTGGCGGGCGCCGGCTTCGACGCGGTCGTCGCCGTGGTCGACTCCGTCGCCGACACCCCCGCCCTGCACGCCCCCGACGGCCTGGCGGCCCGCCTCGCCGCGCACACCCCGCACGTCCTGCTCGCGGCCGTCCCGTCGTACGTCCCCGAGCCCCTCACCTTCCCCGAAAGGCCGGCCATGCTGCCCGAGCCCCTCCGCGGCCCCGCCTTCTCCTCGTACGCCCCCGAGGAGGTCGGCTGGCTGCTCCAGGACCTCTCGGAGGTGACCCTGGAGGCGCCGACCGAGGAGCGGGAGGAGGCCATCCAGAGCGGCGGGGCCCACTACGCCGAGTCGCTGCCGGTCGAGTACCAGCCCAGCGACCAGTACCAGGAGCTGTTCCACGCGGCCCTGGACGCCTCGGCCGCGCGGCTCGCGCAGGCGGTCGGCGTCGTGACCGAGACCGTCCTCGCCGAACGGACCCCCCGGCCGGTGCTGGTGTCCCTGGCCCGCGCGGGAACCCCGGTCGGCGTGCTCATGCGCCGTTGGGCCGCGTTCCGGCACGGCCTCGACCTCCCGCACTACGCCGTGTCGATCGTCCGCGGGCGCGGCATCGACGCCAACGCCCTGCGCTGGCTCGCCGCCCACCACGACCCCCGGGACGTCGTCTTCGTCGACGGCTGGACCGGCAAGGGTGCCATCACCCGCGAACTCGCCCAGGCCATCGAGGAGTTCGAGGCCGCCGAAGGGATCACCGGCTTCGACCCGGAGATCGCCGTCCTCGCCGACCCGGGCTCCTGTGTGCGCACCTACGGCACCCGCGAGGACTTCCTCATCCCCTCCGCCTGCCTCAACTCGACCGTCTCCGGGCTGATATCGCGCACGGTCCTGCGCGCGGACCTGGTCGGTCCGCACGACTTCCACGGCGCGAAGTTCTACCGCGAACTCGCCGGCGCCGACGTCTCCGTCGCCTTCCTCGACGCCGTCTCCGCCCGCTTCCCCGAGGTCGCCGACAGCGTCGACGACGCGGCCAAGGAGCTGATGGCCGAGGACCGCACCCCGAGCTGGGAGGGCTGGCGGGCCGTCGAGCGGATCAGCGCGGAGTACGGCATCCACGACGTCAACCTGGTCAAGCCGGGTGTCGGCGAGACCACCCGGGTGCTGCTGCGCCGGGTGCCGTGGAAGATTCTCGCCAAGGCCGGTGCGGGCGCCGACCTCGACCATGTACGGCTGCTCGCCGAACAGAGAGGAGTACCGATGGAGGAGGTCGGCGGACTGCCGTACACCTGTGTCGGGCTGATCCACCCCCAGTACACCCGGGGCGCCACGGGCGCCGACGGCAGGGCGGTGAACGTCTGATGCCGGTGCTGGTGGCGAGCGACCTCGACCGGACCCTGATCTACTCCGCGGCGGCCCTGGCGCTGACCATGCCGGACCCGCGGGCGCCCCGGCTGCTGTGCGTCGAGGTGCACGAGAGCAAGCCGCTGTCCTACATGACCGAGACGGCGGCCCAGCTGCTGACCGAACTCGGCGACACGGCAGTCTTCGTGCCGACCACGACCCGGACCCGCAAGCAGTACCAGCGCATCAACCTGCCCGGGCCGCAGCCGGCGTACGCGATCTGCGCCAACGGCGGGCACCTGCTGGTCGACGGCGTCACCGACCGGGACTGGCACGCGGCGGTGCAGGCACGGCTCGCCGACGAGTGCGCGCCGCTGGCGGAGATCCGCGAGCACCTGACGGCCACCGCCGACCCCGCCTGGGTGCGCAAGCACCGGGTCGCCGAGGACCTGTTCGCCTACCTCGTGGTCGAGCGCGAGCTGCTGCCCGAGGACTGGGTGAAGGAGCTGGCGGCCTGGGCGGAGAACCGGGGCTGGACGGTCTCGCTCCAGGGCCGCAAGATCTACGCCGTCCCCAAGCCGCTCACCAAGAGCGCGGCCGTGCGCGAGGTCGCCCGGCGCACCGGGGCCCACCTCACCCTGGCCGCCGGCGACTCCCTGCTCGACGCCGACCTGCTGCTGGCCGCCGACCGGGGCTGGCGCCCCGGCCACGGCGAACTGGCGGACACCGGCTGGATCGCCCCGGAGATCGGCGCGCTCCCCGAGCGCGGAGTGCTGGCCGGGGAGCGGATCGTACGGGAGTTCCTGCGGGCCTCCCGCCCGAAGGCCTGACCCGCACGGCCGAAGTCAGCCGCAACAGCCCCCACCGCAGCAGCCGCCCCCGCCCCCACCCGCCCGGGGCGCCGGGGCCGGCGCGGCGGACGTACCGCCCACGGCGACCGTCGACAGCAGCTTGACCGTGTCGTCGTGTCCCGCGGGGCAGGAGGCCGGGGCGGCGGACTCCGCCATGGGACGGCTCAGTTCGAACGTGTCGCCGCAAGTACGGCACCGAAACTCGTAACGAGGCATGCGCCCAGGTTAACCGGCGTGTCGCTGGTCACAGTGCCTCAATGTTTTATGAGTGTTCGCTTCTGCCCGATACTAGCGTGGAGGTTTTGAAAAGATCGCTGATAATTTGGCTTAGCCGCGAGGAGCCGTAAGACCAGGGGGACAGGGGGGTTCGCAGCGCCACGACCGTGCGCCGTGTCCACCTGCCGAGTCCGACCGCGTCCGACCGCGCGCGCAAGGACCAGTGCGAGGGGAGACGCAGCGTTGACCGAGGCATCGCGGCGGTCAGACGGTCGCGAGGACGACGACGTCCGGCCCGAGAAGCGGCAGCCGCCACAGAACGACACCACGCTGCATCTGAAGGTCGACGCCCTGCGCGCCGACGCCACCATGCAGCTGCGTGTACCCCCGCCGGCGGACCTCCCCGCCACGGGCGGCCGCGCCCAGCGCCGGCGCAGCACCCGTCTGTCGGTCCGTGACCGCCTCACCGTCGGCACCAGGGCCGCCCTCGGCCGCCTGCACGCCGCCACGGCCCCCCTGCTTGCGTTTCTCGCCCCGTACACCCGACGCCTGCGACCGCAGTACCCACGCCCCGGACGCAGCGGCTGGCGCCGCTGGATACCCTCCTGGCGCCAGTGGCTCGGCGGCGTGCTGTCGGGCTTCGGTCTCATAGCCCTGTCCCTGTTCGTCGCCTACGAGATGACGGACATACCGAAGGACCTCAACGCCTTCGCCACCCAGCAGGACAACGTCTACTTCTGGTCCGACGGGACGCCGATGGCCCGCACCGGCTGGGTGCAGCGCCAGGACATGCCGCTCAAGGACATACCCGTACAAGTCCGCGGGGCGGTGCTCGCGGCGGAGAACGCGAACTTCTACTCCGACCCCGGCATCTCCTTCAAGGGCATCTCCCGCGCCCTGTGGCGGACGGTCGGCGAGGGGGACACCGAGGGCGGGTCCACCATCACGCAGCAATACGTCAAGAACGTCTACCTGAACCAGAACCAGACCCTCAGCCGCAAGTTCACCGAGGCGATGATCTCCCTCAAGCTCGACAGCAAGATGAGCAAGGACGAGATCCTGGAGGGCTACCTCAACACCAGCTGGTTCGGCCGCGGCACCTACGGCATCCAGCGCGCCTCCCAGGCCTACTACGGCAAGGACGTCGGCCAGCTCAACGCCGGCGAGGCCGCCGTGCTCGCCTCCCTGCTGAAGGGCGCCGGGCTCTACGACCCCACCCTCGGCAAGGCCAACCACCAGCGGGCGGTCGAGCGCTGGTCCTGGATCCTGGACCGGATGGTCGACACCGGCGCCCTGTCGCGGTCCCAGCGAGCCCAGTACAAGACGTTCCCCGAGCCGCTCAAGGCCGGCCGCGTCTTCGACACCGGCAAGCAGAGCGACTACCTGGTGGAACTGGCCCAGCAGTACGCCAAGAAGGCCGCCCACATCTCCGACCGGGAGTTCGACCTCGGCGGCTTCCAGATCTACACGACCTTCGACCGCAAGCGGGAGGCCGCGCTGACCGACGCCGTGACCAAGGAGCGCAGGCAGGCGCAGAAGGACCACCCGGACGCGGCGAAGGCCGCCCACTACGGTGCCGCCTCGGTCGCCACCGACGGCCGGATCCTCGCCGTCTACGGCGGACCCGACCACCGCAAGCAGGGCTACAACGAGTCCAACGCGACCACGGTCAAGGCCGGCTCGGCGTTCCTGCCGTTCGTCTACGCCGCAGGCCTGGAGCACGGAGTCCACAAGACCCGCGGCGGACCCGCGACACCCGTCACCCCCGAGACGGTCTACGACGGCGACGACGGCGTCGCCGTGACCACGCCCGAGGGCCCCTACTGGGACCGCAGCGGCAGAAAGGTCGCCGCCCACAACGACGGCCGCAGGTCCTACGGGCAGATCACCCTGGACCAGGCCCTCGCCCGGTCCGTGAACACGCCGTTCATGCAGCTCGGCATGGACACCGGCCTGGAAAAGGTGCGCGCCACCGCCGAGGCGGCGGGCCTGCTCTCCTCCAGCATCGGCCCGCAGGTACCGGCCCTGTCCCTGGGCAACTCCACGCCCAGTGCGATCCGGATGGCGAGCGGATACGCCACGTTCGCCGCCTCCGGCACCCACACCGAGCCGTACTCGGTGCGCCGTATCACCCGCAACGGCTCCACGGTGCCCCTGGCCACCCCGCGCCCCCAGCGTGCGGTCGGCGCGGACGTCGCCGCACAGGTCGACCGCGCACTGCGGGAGTCCTTCCGCACCGCCCACGCGACCACCGCGCCCGCCACGGCCCAGGTGTCGGGCAAGGCCGGCACCACCCAGGACGACTCGGCCGCCTGGTACACCGGCACCTCCGCAACCGTCACCACCGCCGTCGTCGTCTACCGCATCGACCTGGCGAAGTCCCTGGAGCCCCTGTCGCTCGACGGACTCGCCGGGACCACGACCGACAGTGCTCCCTTCGACGTCTGGTCCGCCGCCATGGGTCTGGACTGACCCGGTGGCCGTTCCGCTGCCCCGCCTTCCCCGCAGAGTGAGCCGCACATGTCCCAGATGAAGTCGCCGACCGGCCGCCGCCGCAGGTCCCGTGGCCGCCGCCCGGTCACCCGTCCGCAGGTCATGACCCTGACCGCTCTCCTCGTCGTGGCCTCCTTCGTCGCCGGATACATGGTCCTGACGCGGGAGGACCGCACCACGCCCACCGCCTCCGCCGGCGCGGGCCAGAACGGCAAGGCCGCGCCGAAGCCCACGCCCACCTGGGACGGCAAGACGAAGATCCTCGGTGACGGCTCCACCTCCTACACCGGTCCGCAAAAAGGGCAGTTGACGGCGGAGCGCCTCAAACCAGGTGAGAAGCCACCCCAGTTCGTGGTCTTCTCCTGGGACGGCGGACTGGAGGGCAGCGACCACCTCTTCTCGCACTACCGGGAGCTGGCCAAGGAGTACAACGCCCACATGACCTTCTTCCTCACGGGCATCTACCTGCTGCCCAAGAGCAAGAAGGCCCTGTATCACGGTCCGATGCACTCCCCGGGCGACGCCGCGATCGACTACGCCACCGACGACCACATCCGCACCACGCTGGAGCAGCTGCGCAAGGCGTACGAGGACGGCAACGAGATCGGCACCCACTTCAACGGCCACTTCTGCGAGAAGAAGGGCGGCGGCGAGTGGAGCGTCGACGAGTGGAAGAGTGAGATCGACCAGTTCTACTCCTTCGCGGAGCACTGGAAGACCAACACCGGCTTCAAGGACGTCCCGGCCCTGCCCTTCGACTTCACGCGGGAGATCGCCGGCGGCCGCGCGCCCTGCCTGGAGGGCCAGCCCAACCTGCTGAAGGCCATCAAGAGCTACGGCTGGCGCTACGACGCGAGTTCACCCGGCGCCTTCCAGATCTGGCCGACGAAGAAGAACGGCGTCTGGGACTTCCCGCTGCAGCTGCTCCCGTACGGGGACAAGATCCAGGCCCTGTCGATGGACTTCAACTTCCTGTACAACCAGTCCGACGGAGAGACCAAGGGCGATCCGGCGCAGTACCCCCAGTGGGAGCAGCAGACGCTCGACTCCTACATGGCCGGCTTCAACCGGGTGTACTACGGCAGCCGCGCACCGCTGTTCATCGGCAACCACTTCGAGGACTGGAACGGCGGCATCTACATGAAGGCCATCGACCAGGTCGTGAAGAACGTATGCACGAAGAAGGGCGTCAAGTGCGTCTCCTTCAAGGAGATGGCCGACTGGATGGACGCGCAGAAGCCGGAGACGCTGGCCAATCTGCGCAGCCTGGACCCGGCGCAGTCGCCGGACTGGTCCACGGTGGTCAAGTGACATGCCTGCACTGCTGATTCCACTTGTGTAACCCCCTTCACAACCGCCACGTATGCCATGCGAAGATGCGTCCCCCGGTAGGTGTACCGGTGTAGAGGGGAACTTCATTGAAATCTAGAAGATTGAGCCGTAAGGGGCGCCGCGCCGGCATAGTCTCGGTGGCCGCCGCCTCTGTCGTCGCCGGAGTGGCCCTGGTGCCCAACTGGAGCGCGGGCGCTGCCGTCGTCGACGACCCGACCGTGGACGCCGCGACCAAGGCGACCTTCCAGCGGCTGGCCGACGCGGTCTTCACCGACCGCACGGAAGCCCTGGTGGACGGGGGCGACACGAAGCGGACCACGTCCGGTTTCTCCGGCGACGTCAAGCTGTCCGCCACGCAGTCGCGGGCGGAGAGCTCCGCGCTGGCCCAACTGCGCGGCCGCCAGTCCCGCCTCGCCAAGCTGGGCGAGAAGTACAGCGCCGGCAGTGTCCGGGTCACGCTGGACGCGACGCGGGTCACCGGCCGTACGGCGAAGGCCGACGTCACCGAGACCACCACGCTGACCTACGAGAAGGCCACGGGCAAGGAGCCGAAGACCACCGGCTTCCAGGCCCACCACGAGCTGACCTTCAAGGCCGACCGGCACGGCACCTGGCAGCTGACGACGGTCCGCGACACGGACAACGGCTACCTCGCGGTCAACCAGGTCGCCCAGCCGACCGCCGTGAAGGCCAGCCCGGCTCCGGACGACAACGCCCC
This sequence comes from Streptomyces sp. NPDC031100, assembly GCF_055570785.1. Classification (NCBI taxonomy): domain Bacteria; kingdom Bacillati; phylum Actinomycetota; class Actinomycetes; order Kitasatosporales; family Streptomycetaceae; genus Streptomyces; species Streptomyces sp. NPDC031100. The sequence continues at coordinate 734,431 of NZ_JBVIGN010000001.1, read as the reverse complement.
GCCCGAGGCCTCCCGCGCGTCGACCACCTGGCCCGCGCCGGCCAACCGCAAGACGCTCACCGGCGGCGCCTACGACTACCAGGCCATGGTGTCGTACGCGACGAAGTACTGGCGGAACTACAACCCGGACTACCCGGACTACAACGGTCAGGGCGCGGGCGGTGACTGCACCAACTTCGTCAGCCAGTCCCTGAAGGCGGGCGGCTGGAAGCACGTCCCCGGCTACACGTACGACTTCCACAAGTGGTTCGGCAACGCGGACATCCAGTCGGACTCTTTCGTCGGCGTCAACGAGTTCTCCTGGTTCGCCCTGTCCTCGAAGCGGGTCACCAGCCTCGCCAACGTCTACCAGCTGGACCTCGGCGACGTGCTCCAGATGGACTTCAACAGGGACGGCGACAAGGACCACTCCATGATCGTCACCTACCGCAGCCCGATGGGCGTGCCGTACGTGACGTACCACTCCACCAACACCTACAACCGGTCGGTGGCGAGCCTCGTCGCGTCCTACCCGGGCGCGGCCTTCTACGCCTACCGCACCTGACGCCTCGGGTCCCGCCGCCCCTACGACGCGTCGGGGTGGCGGGCCCGCCAGTACGGGTTGTCGTGCGGCAGGGTCGAGCCGACTCTGCCGTACATCCCGAACACCATCAGCAGCAGGCCGACCACGAAGCTGAACAGCACGTTCTGGATCTTGAAGGCCAGGAAGTTGTACTGGGTGTCGAGCAGGGACAGGTTCAGGAACCCGCTCAGCAGGAACAGGATCCCGAGCGTCATGTTCAGCGTCGACGCGAAGTTCCCGCCGACCACCATGCCGACGAAGAGCAGCAGCCCGACGCACACGGACAGGACACTGAGCGCACCGTTGGTGTTCAGGCCCATGGCGGTGTTCCCACCGGTGTCGAAGAAGCCGATGTTGTTGGTCAGGCCGAGGATGCCGAACGCGAGCAGGAACAGGCCCATCAGGCCCGCCCCGACCCGGTAGACCCTGTTCAGGCGGTGGTCGACCGGAAGGTGATCGTCGAGCCGGATCCGCCGCCGCGTCTGCTGGTGCACTGGGTGTGTGGCCATGTCCGCCTCCTTCGTGTGCCAGCGGAGGCCATACGTACGTCCCAATATCCGCCCGCGACGCCTCGGCGGCAAACGGCTCAGTGCGCGCCGCCCCGCTCCTCGCGGATCTGCGCCACCACCCGGGCCGCCGTCTGCCGCACGGCCTCGGTCTCGGTCAGGAAGTGCCAGTAGTCGGGGTGCCGGCCCTCCAGCGTGCCGATCGCCCGCTCCAGCCGGGCCACCGCGTCGTCCAGCGGCCGTGCGTGCCGCGGATCCGGGGTCGCACGGCCCGTCATCGCCAGCCGCTGGGCGTCCCGTATCGCGAACCGGGTCCGCTCGATCTCCTGCTGCGGGTCCTTCTGCACGGCGTTCAGCCGGGTGAGCCGGTCACCCGCGGCCGACACCGCCTCGTCCGTGGTGTTCAGCAGCGCCCGCACGGTCGACAGCAGGGAGGTGGCGTCCGGCCAGCGCTGGGCGTCCCGGGCGGCCTGGGCCTCGCGCAGCTTCAGCTCGGCCTGCCGCACGTTCTCCGCGGCCTGTGCCGGCACCTGCTGCAGATCCTGCCAGCACGCGGCCGCGAACCGCCGCCGCAGCTCGCTGAGCACCGGGTCGACCTGCCCGGCCCGGGTGGTCAGCGCCTGCGCCCTGGTCCGCAGGCTGACCAGCCGGCGGTCGATCTCGGCGGCCTTCTCCGGCAGCCGTTCGGCCTCGGCCCGGATCGCCGCGGCCTCCCGCTGCACCCGCTCGGCCCGCTCCAGCGTCGGCGCCACCCCGTGCTGCCCGGCCCCCTGGTTCAGCCTGGTCAGCTCGGGCGAGAGCGCGGCAAGCCGCGCGGCGAGGTCATCAGCCCTGAGGCCCTTCTCGCGTACGGCGTCCAGCGCGTTGCTCGCGCCCAGCAGCGCCTGCCGGGCCCGCTCCACCGCCGGGGCGAGCCGCGCCAGCTGGGTCTCGGCCTTGCCGAGCAGCGGCCCGAGCGAACTGCCGAAGCGGTCCAGCTCCTGCTTGACCCGGACCAGTTCGTCCCGGGCCGCGGTCAGCTCGCTGCGCGCCCGGGCCGCCGCCGCGGCCTCCAGATCGTCCCGGTCCAGGTCATGGGCGTCCACGGCCTGGATGTACCGCTGGCTGACCTCGTCGATCCGTCCGCCCAGCGCCGCGAAGTCGGCCACCGCGCGCCGGGCGGCGGGGGAGTCGTCGACGGCCGTGATGGTCTCGATGGAGATCCTCAGGTCCCGCTGGGCGGTGTCGAGTTCGTAGAAGGCGGCCGCGGCGGCGTCCTTCGCCGCCTGCGCCTCGGCCCGCTGGCTCTCCGCCCGCCCGCCGAACCAGCGCCGGGTGCCGCCGCCGGCGAACGCGGCCGGCAGCGCGAGCACGGCGAGCACCGGCAGGCTCATCAGGGTGAGGGTGTCGCGCAGGGCCGAGGGTCCGCCCCGGCCCCGTACGGTCGACGGCTGGTGCGGGTACGACCGCATCGCTGGCGTGCCCGGTGTCGCCGTCACATCCCTCTCCCGTGCCGATGTCCGCCCTGGGTGGTGTCATTCTCCCACCCGTTGAAGACGAACACACGGGCCGGTCAGTTCGCCGTGTTCACCGTCACGCTCCCGGTCGCGGTGTGGGCCGACACCGTGTGCGGGCTCCGGTCGTCGCGCGGCACGGACACGGACACCGACCCGTCGTCGGACCCCGCCTTCACGTGGTACGCCGCCCGGGGCAGCGCGACCGTCACGGACCCGTCGTCGCTTCCGGCGTCCACCAGATCGGGCACGGCGTCCAGTTCGAGGTGCACCGACCCGTCGGTGGTGTCGGCCCGTACCCGCCGCGAGGAGACCTCGGCGCGCACCGACCCGTCGTCGGAGTGCAGGTTCAGCGGCCCGCTGGATTCGGTGACGCGCACGGAACCGTCGCTCGTGCTGAGGGTCAGCGGATCCGTGAAGCCGTGCGCCCGCACGCTCCCGTCCCCGTTCTCGACCTTGACGGCGATCCCGCGCGGCACCTCGATCCGGTGCCTGGCCGAGCAGTCGGCGACGAACCCCGAGCAGCGCACCCGCAGCACCAGCCGGTCGTCCTTGAAGGACCAGCTCACCTTGGGATCGCTGCCGATCACCACGGACCCCTGGAACCACCGGGTCACCTCGACGGTGCCGGCCTTGTTCCCCTCGGCGGCGACGACCTCCAGCGCCGAGTTGTCCGAGTCGACGGTGAGGGTGCGGCCGTGCAGCGTGAAGGCCCGGTGGTCCGGGTGCTCGTCGTCACCCGCGGACGCCCCGCAGGCGCTGACTGCGGTGACGAGGGCGCCGACGAGCAGCCCGACGGCGGCGGAGCGGGCGGGAACGGAACGGGTCATGCGAGAACTCCCCCTGGGATCGGTCTGTGAGGACCGTAAATGATCTACGGAGGGGGAGGCGATCCGGCCTGCTCCCGGACCGGAGGTGGGGATAACCCCCGTACGGGCCCGGGACCGGCTGTTCGGGTTTGCGGTGCAGTGCCCCCGGCAAGGTAGGCTGTCGACTCGTCCTGGGCACATGGTCCGGGCAACGGGTGCGTAGCTCAGGGGTAGAGCGCCTGCCTTACAAGCAGGATGTCGGCGGTTCGAAACCGTCCGCGCCCACAGGAGAAGCGAGAAGCCCCCGACCGGTGCCGGTCGGGGGCTTCTCGCTTCACTCCTAGTGCTCGGGCGTCTCCTCGTGGGCGTGCTTCAGCCTCATGCGGGCCTCGACCCGCTCCGCCGCCGCGACCTCGGCCCAGAAGCGGTGTCCGCTGACGAAGACCGCCAGTTCGTGCTCCCGCTGCCGCAGCTTCTCCACCTCGGCCTGCTCGTCCGCCGTCCAGCCGGGGGACGCGGGCCGCTCCACCTTGCGCCAGCCGCCGGTGTCACTGAAGCCGTCCATCGGCTCGACCGACCAGGGAAGTCGCTTGAGCAGGGCCGACAGCTCGGCCCGGACCTGATGCAGCTCCTCCTGGCCGGCGCGGAGGTCACTGGGGAATTCATAGGTCGTCGCCACGCGGCAATGCTACGCCTGTTCGATTTTGGGTGGCGAGTTCAGTTGTGGGGTTCACGCGAACGAGTAGGGCTCCCTGGGTCCCAGCGTCGCGGGGCTTGCGCAGCTGGGCGACGCCGCGATCGGCGCCGCCCGCCGCAACCGGGGCATGGTGATCACATCTGGTGCCGGCCCAGTGGCTGCCGACCCACTGAGCCGACGGGGCTTCGGTGGCCGGCGGCCCGCAGTTCGCCCATCAGGCGGGCCGTCACCGGGACCGGTACGCCGTGCCGGTCCGCCGCGCGCAGCAACGCCCCGCCGATGGCGTCGAGTTCGAGTGGTCGGCCCGCCTCGGCGTCGCGCTGCATGGAGGACTTGGCGGCGGGCGGGAAGGCGTCGTACCGGGACAGGGCCTGGGCCGGGTCCGCGGGGGCGCCGCAGGCGCGGCTGACCGCGGTGGTCTCGGCGACCAGGGCCTGAAGCTCCTCGCGGTGGCGGGTGCGGGCCTCGCCGAGAGGGAGGCCGTAGCGGGTGGTGAGCAGGGCGAAGGGGGCCAGGAAGGCCATCTTCGCCCACAGGGCGGCCGTCTCGTCCTCCAGGACCCGGGTGGTCACGCCCGCGGTGGAGAGGGCGGCGGCCAGGGCGTCGAGGCGGGGGCGGGGGACCGGGTCGCCCGTCAGGTCGATCTCCGTGAAGGGGCTGCCGTGCTCGATGACACCGGGGGCCACGCGGGTCGACTCCACCCGGATCACGGCGGGGGCCACGCGGTCGGGGCGGTACCGGGTGCGCAGGGCCGCGGGGTGTTCGACGCCGTTCAGGAGCGGTACGACCAGGGCGTCGCCGAGGGCCGCGGGCGGGACGCGGGTGAGGGCGGCGTCCAGGGCGGTGTGCTTGACGGTGATCAGGCAGGCGTCCACGGGCTCGCGCAGCTCGGTGTCCGCCTCCACGGGCGCGGTGAAGTCGCCGAACTGGCTGCTGCGGACCTGGATCCCGGTGCTGCGCAGGGTGTCCGCCGTGGCCTTACGGGCCAGGCAGATGACGCGGTGGCCGGAGCGGGACAGGAGGGCGGCCAGAAGGCCGCCGGTGCCGCCGGGGCCGAGGATGGCCACGGTGTGCTTCGTCGTCATGAGGAGGGTCCTCTCGTCGGTCGGCCCCGGGGTTCGGTGGCCGCCTTCGGTGTGATCCTTCCAGGGGCGCGCGGTGTGCGTGAGACTGGGGGCATGTGCCGGAGTATCAAGACGCTGCGTCCGCCCGTGCTGCCCGGTGAGGCCACCGAGGAGGACATCCGCGCCGCCGCGCTGCAGTACGTGCGGAAGGTCTCGGGGTTCCGGGCGCCCGCCGCCCACAACCGCGAGGTGTTCGAGCGGGCCGTGGAGGCTGTGGCCGAGGCCACGGCGGAGCTGCTCGGAGGGCTGGAGGTACGGGGGCAGTCCGTGCGGCAGACGGGGTAGCGGCGCGCCGTACGTGGCACCCCGACCGACGGCCGGCCGCCGCGCGGGTCGGTCGCGCTGCCCCCTGACTCCCGTGATTGACCAAGATTCTTGAGGGCGCAAGCCCCGTCCTTCAGGGCGGGGTTAGCCCGGTACCGGGCCCGCAGACGGAGCAGGTACCCAACTTGACAATTAGTCACCCGCTTGGCGTATTGGTTCACGGGCCTTGATCATGATCAGTCCGGGGAGGTGAGCCATGAAGCTGCGGTACAACGAGCGGATCTATCCGACCCCGCGTCAGCAGCGGGACTTGGCACGCTTCTTCGGGTGTGCCCGCGTCGTCTACAACGACGGGCTGCGGGAGCGCAGGGCGGCATGGAGGGGCGGCGAGCCGTACATCTCCGACGTCACCTTGCAGAAGATGGTGATCACCGGGGCAAAGAAGACCCCGGAGCGGGAATGGCTGAAGGAAGCCCCGTCGGTGGCGCTGGTGCAGTCCTTGCAGGATCTGCACACCGCGTACCGGAACTACTTCGCCTCCAAGCGCGGGGTACGCAAGGGACCGAAGGTGGCCCCGCCGCGCATGAAGAAGAAGTCGGGCCGCCAGTCGATCCGGCTTACCCGCAACGGATTCGTGCTGCGCCCCAACGGCAGGTTGTTCGTCGCCAAGCTCGGGGACGTGGAGGTGCGCTGGTCGCGCCCGCTCCCCTCGGACCCGTCCAGCGTCACGATCATCAAGGACCCTGCGGGCCGGTACTTCGCCTCGTTCGTTGTGGAGACCGAGGACAAGCCGCTGCCGGAACTCGACTGGGACGGGACCGAAACCGGCATCGACCTGGGCCTGTCCTCCTACGCCGTACTGCGCGGACGGAAGATCGCCTCCCCGAAGTTCTTCCGGCGGCAGGAGAAGAAGCTCCGCCGCGCCCAGCGCAAGCTCAGCAGGTGCGTCAAGGGCAGCAGCAACCGCAGGAAGGCCAAGCTCGCAGTCTCCAAGATCCACGCCAAGATCGCGGACAAGCGCCGCGACTTCATCGAGCAGGAAACCACCCGCATCGTCCGCGAAAGCCAAGCGGTCTATGTGGAGGACCTGAACGTGAAGGGCATGGCCAAGGGCAAGCGAGCCAAGTCCGTCCACGACCAGTCCCTGGGCATGTTCGCCCGCACCCTCGAAGCGAAGTGCCACCGATACGGGCGCGGCTTCGCCAAGGTCGACAGGTTCTTCCCGTCCACCCAGACGTGCTCAGCATGCGGAAGCATAGAAGGCCCGAAGGGACTGGAAGGACTGCGCATCCGGAACTGGGTGTGCTCCTGCGGAGCACACCACGACCGGGATGTGAACGCAGAGATCAACATCAGACGCGAAGGAAAGCGTCTCCTCGCCGCTGGGCAAGCGGAGAGGTAAAACGCCTGCGGAGCGCGTGTAAGACCCTGCCTAGCCAGGGCGGTGCGTGATGAAACAGGAACCCACCAGGGCCTGCACCATGCGGGCGGATGGAGCCCCGGCCCTTCAGGGCCGGGAGGATGTCAGTGGGCAGTTGAGGCGCTGAGCATGAGCACGAGGACGGCCCGGTGACAGGCCCGCTGGGCGACCGAAAGGACCGTATGTCTGCGGCACGGCTGAACGTACCCGCCACCCCCTCGGGCCCCGCTCTCCTGCTGCGGCCGTGGTGCCCGCAGGACGCCGCCGCGCTGGTCGAGGCGTACCGGGACGACGTCCTGCGGCACTGGACGGGCGAGGTCGTTCAGGACGAGGCGGGCGCGGCCCGGTGGATCGAGGAGCAGCGGCGCGGGTGGGAGGACGGACGCCGGTTCGCCTTCGCCGTCGTGGAGCCCGGCCCCGTACCGGAACCGGTGCTGGGGCATACGGTCCTGAAGTTCGCCGAGCCCCCGGGCGTCTCCTCGGCCGAGGTCGGCTACTGGACCGCGGCCCCCGCGCGCGGCCGGGGCGTGGCGCCGCGCGCGCTCAAGGCGCTGACCGCCTGGGCCTTCGCGTCCTTCGGCGGTGCCGGGCTGACCCGGCTCGAACTGCTCCACCAGGTGGACAACACGGCGTCGTGCCGGGTCGCGCAGAAATGCGGCTACGAGCTGACCGAGCTGCTGCCGGCGGCACCGCCCGCCTACCCGCTCGACGGGCATGTGCATGTGCGGGAGTACGTCCGGTAGTGCGGGGCCGCGCCCTGAGTGTGCCGCCATGACCGGCATGACCGACAACTCGGGCCAGGGAGGGGTGTCTTGGCCGGCGCGGGGCCAGGGGTGTACCCGACCGCGCGCGTCCGGAGAGGCATGATGAGGCGGACCGTCCGCTTCCCGTGGACGGTCTGCTGCCATGCGCCCCCATACGCCCGGGAGTCACCCCTTTGTCTGCACCGACCCAGGAATCCCCCACGGTCTCCGTCGCCCTGGTCGGGGCCGGACCCCGCGGAACCAGCGTCCTGGAACGCCTCTGCGCCTCCGCACCGGAACTCCTCGCGCCCGGCGTCCGGCTGACGGTCCACGTGATCGACCCGGCACCGCCCGGCCCGGGCCGGGTCTGGCGGACCGCGCAGTCGGCCGAGCTGCTGATGAACACCGTGGCGAGCCAGGTGACGCTGTTCACCGACGCCAGTGTGGACTGCTCGGGGCCGATCCGGCCGGGCCCGAGTCTGGACGAGTGGGCGGACGGCGAGCTGGGCCCCGACGAGTACCCGACCCGTGCCCACTACGGCCGCTACCTGGAGTGGGTGTTCGCACGGACCGTCCGGGCGGCCCCGCGGGCGGTGCGCATCGAGACCCACCGGGCCCGTGCCGTACGACTGGACGACGGCCCCGACGGCAGCCAGGTGCTCTCTCTCGACGACGGCCGGGTGCTGCCGGGCCTCGCGGCGGTGGTCCTGGCGCAGGGGCATCTGCCGGCGGCTCCGGACGAGGAGCAGGAGCGGGCGGCCGGACACGCGGCACGGCACGGCCTGCGCCTCGTCCCGCCCGCCAATCCGGCCGACGTCGACCTGTCCGCACTCGCGCCGGGCGAACCGGTGCTGCTGCGCGGGCTCGGCCTCAACTTCTTCGACCACATGGCCCTGTTGACCACCGGTCGGGGCGGCCGCTTCGTCCGGGACGCCGACGGGGTCCTGCACTACCGGCCCTCCGGCCGGGAGCCGCGCCTGTACGCGGGCTCGCGCCGCGGGGTGCCGTACCAGGCGCGCGGCGACAACGCCAAGGGCCCGTACGGCCGTCACCTCCCGCTGGTGCTCACCCCCGAGGTGACAGAGCGCTTCCGCAAGCGGGCCGACTCCGGCGCGGCGCCCGACTTCCTCGCGGAGATATGGCCGTTGGTCGCCAAGGAGGTGGAGACCGTCTACTACGGCGCGCTGACCGGCCGCTCCGACCTCGCCGACCGCTTCCTCGCCGTACCGCACGGCGACCCCCGGGAGGCCGTGCTGCTGGACGAGTTCGGGGTCCGGGCCGAGGACCGCTGGTGCTGGGAGCGGGTGTCCCGGCCGTACGGTGACCTGGAGTTCGCCGGTCCCGGGCAGTGGAGCCGGTGGCTGCTGGCGTATCTGCGCGAGGACGCGGCGCAGGCGGCCCTGGGCAACGTGCGCGGCCCGCTGAAGGCCGCCCTGGACGTCCTGCGCGACCTGCGCAACGAGATACGCCTGGTCGTGGACCACGGCGGCCTGACCGGGGACTCGCGGCGCGCGCACCTGGACCGCTGGTACACCCCGCTCAACGCCTTCCTGTCCATCGGCCCGCCCCGGCGCCGCATCGAGGAACTGGCGGCCCTGCTGGCGGCGGGGGTGGTCCAGGTGCTGGGCCCGCGTCTCGAGGTGCGCGCCGAGCCGGGGGTGTGGGTGGGGTACTCACCGGACGTGCCCGGCTCGGCGGTGCGTGTGACCACCCTCATAGAGGCGCGCCTTCCGGAACCCGATCTGCGGCGCACGGAGGACGAGTTGCTCGCGGGGCTGCTGCGCGCCGGCGCCTGCCGGCCGCACACCGTGGACGGCTACGAAACCGGAGGACTGGATGTCACCCACCGTCCCTACCGTCTGATCGACCGTCAAGGACGCGTCCACACAAGGCGTTTCGCGTTCGGTGTGCCGACGGAGGGCGTGCACTGGGTGACCGCCGCGGGCGCCCGTCCGGGCGTGGACTCGGTCACGCTGTCGGACGCCGACGCGGTGGCACGAGCCGTCCTGCGGGCGGCCGGAGCCGAAGCGGAACCGCAACCGGAAGCGAGACAATGGCCTAATGTTGAACTTGCAAGCATTGATTAGGTCCGCCTAACCTGGGTCCCTCGTTCGGTACGCCACCCCCCACGACCGGCCTGTCCCCGGCCGGCACCGAAGAGGAGAAATCCCATGTCAGCACGCCTCAACGCCGCTCAGCCGTACGTCATCGGGCTGTTCCGCATCGTCGTCGGCCTCCTGTTCGCCGTGCACGGCGCCGCCTCGCTCTTCGGCGTCCTCGGCGGCGCCATGGGCTCCGACGGCGGCACGATCCCGGCCGGCACCTGGCCCGGCTGGTACGCGGCCGTGATCCAGCTGGTCGCCGGCGGCCTCGTCCTGCTCGGCCTCGGCACCCGCGGCGCCGCGCTGATCGCCTCCGGCTCGATGGCGTACGCGTACTTCGACGTCCACCAGCAGGCCGCCCTGTGGCCCATCCAGAACGGCGGCGAGCTGTCCGTCCTGTTCTGCTGGGCGTTCTTCCTGCTGGTCTTCACCGGCTCCGGCGCCTTCGGCCTGGACCGGCTCTTCACCCGCGGCACGGCGACGGCGCAGGAGCCGGCCGCCGGGAAGGCCCCGATAGCGGCCTGACCGACCCGCCGTACGACGGGCGCCCTTCCCCGGCCGCGTGGGGAAGGGCGCCCGTCGCACGAACAGACCGGCGCCGGATGCGGCCACCGCGTGAACAAGTTGTCTCGATCACATGCGCCCCCCACGAACCTTCTGTCACACCCTCGGCGTACGCTGTATGGCTGTCATCGGGGGAGTTACGGGGGAGTAGTCGTGTGGGAGAGCGTGGGGTCACTGGCCGCCAGTCCATGGATTTACGTCATGGTGGGCCTGTCGGTGCTGCTCGACGTGTTCGTGCCGGTGCTGCCGAGCGGTGTGCTCGTCATCACGGCGGCGACGGCGGCGGCCGCCGGTTCGGGCGCGGCGACGGGACAGGTCCCGCACGGTGTGCCGGACATCGTCGCCCTGACCCTCTCCGCCGCGACCGCCTCGGTCCTCGGCGATCTGGTGGCCTACCGGCTGGCCTGGCGCGGCGGTGACCGCCTGGACCGCGCGATCGCCCGTTCCCGCCGCCTGACCGCTGCGCAGGAACGTCTCGGCGATGCCCTGTCCCGGGGCGGCGGAGCCCTGGTCGTCCTGGCCCGCTTCGCCCCCGCCGGCCGCTCGGTCGTCTCGTTCTGCGCGGGCGCCGCCCACCGCCGCGCCCGCGACTTCGTCCCGTGGTCCGCGCTGGCGGGCCTGTCCTGGGCCGCCTACAGCGTCGCCCTCGGCTACTTCGGCGGCCGCTGGCTCGGTGCCACCTGGCTGGCCACGGGCGTGTCGCTGGCGGCGCTCTTCGGGGCCGGGGTCCTGGCCGGGTTCCTGATGCGGCGGCGGCCGGCGTAACCCTGGTGGAAGCCGGCCGCTCCCCGGACGGGCCGGCTCCCGCCGTGGGGCCCTCAGGGCGGCGGGAGCCGTGCGCGCAGGCGCGACGCAGGTACGTCAGCTGAGGCCGACGGCCTCCAGGGCGGTGGTCCAGTCGGTGGCGATGGCCTCCTGCGCGGGAGCCAGCTGGATCGTTCCTGCACAGACCGCCTTGTACAGCTTGTACTCGACGGTGTCCTTGTCGGTGGCTGCATACCCGCCCACGTCGTAGCGGGGCTCGGGCCACAGGTTCTGCTCGCTCTTCGGGTTGCCGCCCAGCGACAGCGGTATCAGGTGGTCTTCCTCGTAGTCCGCGGTGTCGGTGTCGTCGTAGCCGTACTCGGCGATCTGTTTCACCTTCAGGGCGTTGGTGTAGCTGCTGGACGGGCGGATGGAGGAGCTGTAGCCCGAGACGCAGATGGTGGAGTTGATCGTGGACTGCGTGACGGCCGAGTTGAGCATGCCGGGCTGACAGGTGGGGTCCTGCAGCGGCAGGTAGGACTGCGAGCAGTCGGCGGCGTGAGCGGTTCCGGTGGCGACGATGAGGCCACCGGTGGCGAGCGTCAGTGAGGCGACAGCGGCGGCCAGTTGGCGCATACGGGACATGGCATGACTCCTGGAGGTGGGGACTCGCTTCGACGGGCGTCGAGGTGTCGATGGCATGACAACATCGGGGTTGTCCATGCGGGTGGGCAGCTGGGGTGGATCGAGGAGGAGCGCCCGGCGGCGACGGCGTCAGCAGCTCGCCAGGTAGTTCGTCAGCGCGGTCTTCTCCGCGGAGTCGACCGAGAGGTCGTAGTAGTACTTCACCTGGACCCAGGCGCGGACGTAGGTGCACCGGTACGCCGTGCGCGACGGCATCCAGGTGGCCGGGTCCTGGTCGCCCTTGGCCTGGTTGACGTTGTCGGTGACCGCGAGGAGCTGCGGGCGGGTGACGTCGTTGGCGAAGGCCTGGCGCTGGGCGGTGGTCCACTTGCTCGCCCCGGAGTCCCAGGCCTCGGCCAGCGGGACGAGGTGGTCGATGTCCAGGTCGGAGGCAGCGGTCCAGGTGGCGCCGTCGTACGGGGAGTACCAGCTGCCGCTGGTGGCGGTGCACGCGGAGTTGGTGACGACGTTCGATCCGTCCCGCTTGAGGATCCACTCGCGGGTGTTGCAGGTGCCCGAGATGGTGATCCAGGTCGGGAAGAGGTCGCGGCTGTAGCCGGTGCGGTTCTCGGTGGCCACGGTGAGCTGGGAGAGGTAGCTGCGCGCGGTGGCGGCGCTGACCGGGGTGGGGAGGGCGGCGGAGGCGCTCGGGGAGTTGAACAGGGCGGCGGAGGCGAGGAGGCCCGTGAGGGCCCCGAGTATGCTCAGTCGTCGACGCGCGTAGAACTTCGACATGCGAACTCCCTTGAGGGGTGGGGGTGTTGGAGCGCGAGCGAGGGAATGCTCGCGGTGCCGTGTTGCCGGAAAGTGACTGCCCGGTAAGACATTAGTGACGCGTTCATGACACAACAAGGTTCACGGGAGAACTTTCGTGTCCCGTACCATGGGGAGCGCAGAAGGGGAGTAGCTCTTCGCCGGACCGTCGACATACTGCTCAGCCAGCCTGAGCCGGCGCCCGGAGGCGGCTTCCGTCAGGACCGCCCAGCGAGACCTTCGGCAAGCAGTGCACGCCCGTGCCCACGGCACGGGTTCCGAGTGTGCTGCCATGCCGAGGTGTCTCATGTGAGGTTCAGCACTCTCGGCGGGGCAGCCCGACCGATTGAGGACTCTTGATCAGCATCACCGTGACGGCGCTCGTCTTCGGCGTCATCTTCCTTGCCGAACTGCCGGACAAGACCGCGCTCGCCGGCCTCGTGCTCGGCACCCGCTACCGCGCCTCGTACGTCTTCGCGGGCGTCGCCGCCGCCTTCCTGCTGCACGTCGTGCTCGCCGTCGCGGCCGGCAGCGTGCTGACCCTGCTGCCGCAGCGGATCGTGCACGCGCTCACCGGTGTCCTCTTCCTCGGTGGCGCCGCGGTGCTGCTGATGAAGAGGGACGAGGGCGAGGAGGAGGTCCGCAAGCCGGCCGACCAGTCCTTCGGGAAGGTCTCGGGTGCGGGCTTCATGCTCATCCTCGTCGCCGAGTTCGGCGACCTCACCCAGATCATGACCGCCAACCTCGCCGCCCGTTACGACGCCCCGATCTCCGTCGGCCTCGGCGCGGTCCTGGGCCTGTGGGCGGTGGCAGGGCTCGGCATCGCCGGCGGCAAGGCCCTGATGAAGCGGGTGCCGCTGCGGCTGATCACGCAGGTCGCGGCCCTGCTGATGCTGGGGCTCGGGGCGTGGGGCCTGTACGAAGCCGTCGCGGTCTGAGCTGAACGGTGGGTGAACCCTCGCCGGAGGTGGTGGCGGGAGCCGGACAGGTTTTGTACCGTGGAGGAACAAAGTGGCTCCCGCCCGTTTTCCCTGACCGGCGGGCGGGGCCGCCTTGTCCCGTTCCTCGTTCCTGGAGGTGCCGATGCCGGCCACCGTTCTCACCGCCCGCGCCCTCCTGCTCGACATGGACGGCACCCTCGTCAACTCGGACGCCGTCGTCGAGCGCATCTGGCGGCGCTGGGCCGAGCGGCACGGGCTGGACGGCGACGAGGTGATGAAGGTCGTCCACGGCCGGCAGGGGCACGCCTCGATGGCCGTGCTGCTGCCCGACCGGCCGGTGGAGCAGAACCTCGCCGACAACGCGCGCATGCTCGCCGAGGAGACCGCCGACATGGACGGCGTGGTCGAGGTGCCCGGTGCGGCCGCCTTTCTCGCCTCCCTGGACGGCGTGCCGCACGCCCTGGTGACCTCCGCGGATGTCGCCCTGTCCACCGCGCGTATGGCCGCCGCCGGGCTGCCGCTGCCCGAGGTGCGGATCACCGCCGAGTCGGTCGGGGCGAGCAAGCCCGATCCCGAGGGGTTTCTGAAGGGTGCCGCCGAGCTCGGGGTCGATCCGGCGGACTGTGTCGTCTTCGAGGACTCCGGTGCGGGGATCGCGGCGGGGCGCGCCGCGGGGATGCGGGTGGTGGGGGTCGGGCCGCGGGCCGGCTTCCACGGGCCGGATGTGGTGGTGCGGGATCTTACGCAGGTGAGGGTCGAGGTCGTGGGGGACGGGTCGATTCGGCTGCACGTGGGGTGAGTCAGGTGCGCGTCCAGGGGCTCCGCCCCTTCGACCCCGCCAGGGGGTTCTGCTGGACCCTGTTACGGCTCCGCTGTCTCCGACTCCAGGCTCTCCCGGGTAGCCCGGCCGTACACGCCCGGTGCGTCGGCGCGGATGCCGCGGGCCCACTGGTACGTGCGTACGGCGTCCTCGACGGGGCCGGTGAAGACGCCGTCCGCCTGGTCGGCGTAGAGGTTCAACTGCCTTAGCCGCAGCTGGAGTTCGGTGACCTCCGCGCCCTTGTCGCCGCGTCGGAGTACCAGGGGCGCGGTGGGTGCCGCGTTCGGGGTGCCGGCGGTCGACGTCGACGGGGTCGGGGAGGCCGGGCGGGACGGGGTGGGGGACGCCGTCGGGGTCGGGGCGGAGGAAGAGGGGCTGGGGGACGGGCTCGCGGAGGGCGTGGGGGAAGGGGACGGTGAGGGCGGGCGGGGCGATGCGGGTGGTGCAGGCGCCGTCGAGGTGTCCGGTGCCGTCACGTCCGGGACCCTCTCCCGTACCTCCTGTGCCGCCGCCCGGTCCGCGACGGCGTCTGGTACGAGAACAGCCCGCTCGCGAAACCGGCCGCAGCCACGACGGCGACCCCCGCACCCGCGACGGACAGCAGGACCGTGCGGCGAGAGCGGCGCCGGGGTTCCTCCGCCGGTATCTCGTCGGCCTCGGGCTCCTGCGGTGGGTCCTGTACGAAGAGGCGCAGGTCCGTGCCGTTCGGGCCGGGCGCCGGCCGCAGGGGAAGCGTGGCTTCGACGGCCGGTGTCGGGCGGGTCTCCTCCGCGGCAGGCTCCTCCGAGGCTCCGGTGACGTCGACGTACGGGCGGATGCGCAGCGGGTCGAAGTCCTCCGCCGCTGCCGCCTGGGCCGTACGCGCCTCGCGCAGGGCCTCGGACGCCCGCTGCGTGCAGTCGCAGGACGGGGTGTTGTCCGCCCCCCTCGGCGCCCCGCACTCCGGGCAGATGTGGCCCCTCGGTTCCGTCACGCGTTCACCCCTCCCCTCGGGAACTCCCGAGTTTATGCAGACCTCCTCCACATCCACCGAACCGGAACACGCGGCAAACCGGCCACACGGGGTCCTCAACAGGCCATAAACGGTGACACCGCCCAGGATGGAAGGGGTGTACCCGAGCCCCGGGAGGTCTCCATGGCCCTGGACACGCACGGCACGGCGAAGGAACGGGAGGCCGCGGAGAACGTTTCCGGCAATGTGCTCGTCTCGATCGGCGCCCTGCTGCTCGGGCTGCTGCTCGCCGCGCTCGACCAGACCATCGTGTCGACCGCGCTGCCCACCATCGTCAGCGACCTGGGCGGCCTGGAGCACCTGTCGTGGGTCGTCACCGCCTATCTGCTGGCCTCGACCGCCGCGACCCCGCTGTGGGGCAAGCTCGGCGACCAGTACGGGCGCAAGAAGCTGTTCCAGGCCGCGATCGTGATCTTTCTCGTCGGGTCCGCGTTGTGCGGCATGGCGCAGGACATGGGGCAGCTGATCGGCTTCCGGGCGCTGCAGGGCCTGGGCGGCGGTGGGCTGATGGTGCTGTCGATGGCGATCGTCGGCGACATCGTGCCGCCACGTGAACGTGGGCGGTACCAAGGGCTGTTCGGTGCCGTGTTCGGCGCTACCAGTGTGCTCGGGCCGCTGCTCGGCGGGCTGTTCACCCAGCACCTGAGCTGGCGCTGGGTGTTCTACGTCAACCTGCCCGTCGGCATCGTCGCCCTCGCCGTGATCGCGACCGCCCTGCGCATCCCGCGCCGGGCCGCCCGCCACGTCATCGACTACCTCGGCACCTTCCTGATCGCCGCGGTCGCCACCTGTCTGGTGCTGGTCGCCTCCCTCGGCGGTACGACGTGGGCGTGGGGTTCGAAGCAGATCATCGGGCTCGCGGTGCTGGGCGTCGTGCTCGCCTTCGCCTTCATCGCCGTGGAGCGCCGGGCCGCCGAACCCGTCCTCCCGCTCAAGCTGTTCGGCATCCGCACCTTCACCCTGGCGGCCGCCATCAGCTTCATCGTCGGCTTCGCCATGTTCGGCGCGATGACCTACCTGCCGACCTTCCTCCAGGTCGTGCACGGCATCTCGCCGACCCTCTCCGGCGTGCACATGCTGCCGATGGTGATCGGCCTGCTGCTGTCCTCGACCGTCTCCGGGCAGATCGTCAGCCGCACCGGCCGCTGGAAGGTCTTCCCGGTCACCGGCACCGCCGTCACCGCCATCGGCCTGCTCCTGCTGCACCGGCTGGACGAGCACAGCCCGACCGCCGAGATGAGCGTCTACTTCTTCGTCTTCGGCCTGGGCCTCGGCCTGGTCATGCAGGTCCTCGTCCTCATCGTGCAGAACGCGGTGTCGTACGAGGACCTGGGCGTCGCCACCTCCGGCGCGACCTTCTTCCGCTCCATCGGCGCGTCCTTCGGCGTCGCCATCTTCGGCACCGTCTTCACCAGCCGCCTCGGCGACAAGCTCGCCGCCGCCCTCCGGGGCGTGAGCCTGCCGCCCGGCACGACGGCCGACGCCCTCAAGGCCGACCCGCGCGGCATCGCCGCCCTGCCGCCCTCGCTGCGCCCGCCGGCCCTGCACGCGTTCGCGTCGGCCATCACCGACGTGTTCCTGTACGCCGCCCCGGTCGCCGGCCTCGGCTTCCTCCTGGCCTGGTTCCTGAAGGAGGACCGGCTGCGCGGCTCGGTCACCGCGCCGGACGTCTCCGAGACCATCCCGCCCAACCCGGTCGAACGCTCCTCCTACGACGAGTGCTGCCGCGCCCTGTCCGTGCTCGGCACCCGCGAGGGACGCCGGGAGATCTACCGGAAGATCACCGAGCGGGCCGGGTACGACCTGCTGCCCGCGGCCGGCTGGATGCTGCTGCGCATCCGCAGGTACGGCTCGGTGGAGCCGGGTGTGCTGGCCGAGCGCACCGACGTCCCGCTGCAGGTCGTCCTCACCGCCGAACGCCAGCTCGAGGAGCGGCATCTGGTCGCACGCCGGGGCCTGGACCTGACGCTCACCGAGTCCGGTCGCGAGGTCGCCGAACGGCTCGCCAAGGCCCGCGAGGACTCGCTGGCCGAGCTGCTCGGCGACTGGTGGCGGCCGGGCCGGTCCGCCGACCTGGACCGGCTCGTGAAGGAACTCACCGGCGAGCTGTGCGGCTCGGAGCGGGAGCGACCGCGCGACGGGGCGGCGGCCAGGCTCAGTTGACGGCCTCGGACGCCAACAGGTCCTTGCGGAACCAGTGTTCGGCGTACTGGCTGTCGTTGTGCGGCTCGGTCTCCCGGTAGCCGAGGCGGGCGTACAGGGCGCGGGCTTCCACCAGGTCGCTGCGGGTGTCGAGGATCAGGTGCCCGGCCCCCAGGGCACGGGCGGCCTCCTCGGCGGCGGCGACCAGGAGCGCGGCCCCGCCCCGGCCGCGCATCGCCTCGTACACGAACACCCGGGTGAGTTCGGCCGTGTCCGGGGCGAGCAGCCGTACGCCCGCCGAGCCGGCCGGCTCGCCGTCGTACCGGCCGATCAGCAACTGCCCGGTGGGCGGCGCGAGTTCGGCACCGGTTTGGGCCGCGATCTCGCGCTCCAGCTCGTCCGGGTCGGTGCGGTGCCCCTCGTGCAGCAGGTACCAGCGGTCGCTGACCTCCGTGTAGTACGCCCGCCACAGCGCGGCGGCGGCCGGGGAGTCGTACGGTTCCGGAGTGATCGTCCACGTCATGCCGGCCATTCTCCGGCGCGGTCGCGGACCCTCCGCAAGCGGATATGCGTGGCCTCCGGGGAGTCCGGCACCTGCGTTTGCGGTCCGTCCCACGGGTCACTCGGAGCACGACCGGCCGGCGGGGCCGGATCCGGTCCGGAGATCCGAAGGAGAGGCGGCCATGGCCCAGGAGAGGGAATCGGGGCCGAGCACCGAGAGCCGGTGGCCGGCCGACAGGGTCGGGCCCGGCCGGGAGGGACTGACCGGGGACGACCGCATCCCGGACGGCGGGATGCCCGACGACGGGCTCGGGGTGCCCTCCCCGGGTGATATCACCGTGCGGGAGGCGGCGACGACGGAGGGCCGGGCGGCGGACGCCTGGCCCGCCGCGCCCCGCCCGCCGGGCACCGGTGCGGGCGCCCCGCTGTGGCCGCAGGAGGAGGCGGAGCAGTGGGAGCGGCTGCTGCGGCGGACGGACGCCGCCTTCGCGGGTGGGCCGCTCGCCGCGGTCGAGGAGGCCGACCGGGAGCTGGAGGAGATCGCCGCGCGGTTCGGCGAGGCCCTGACACGCCGCCGCCGGACCCTGCGCATGTCCTGGCAGGGCGGCGCACAGACCGACACCGAGCAGCTGCGCCGGGCCCTGCGCGACTACCGGGAGCTGGCCGCACGCCTGCTACACCTCTGACTCGGGCGCATCCCCGGCGGCAGCCCTGCGCTGCCGCCACTCCCGTACGACCTCCTCGACGTCGTACGGCTTCTTGCCCAGCGGCGGGCCGGGCGGCGGCTTGAACATCATGTCGCGGATCTTCACGTTGACGTCGGTGATGATCTTGCGGACGATGCGTTCCGAGGGGGCCGCGTAGGCCGCCGCGAGCGCGTCCTCGGCCTCCTTGCGCAGCGCCAGCGCCGGAGGCAGCACCGCCAGCCCCTCGCGGGCCATCTTCCGCTTGACCCACCACAGTTCGTCGTACGTGGAGTCGAGGTCGGCGGGCAGCGGCTCGCCCGCGCCCGGCAGCCGGTCGAACTCACCCCGCTCCTGTGCGGTGCGGATCTGGTGATCGACCCAGGACTCGAACGGGACACCCGGTGGCTTTCGCTCGGTCATGAACCCATTGTGCCGGACGCGGCCCCGCCGGGCGTTTTATCATGCGGCGGCGGTCCGGCAAACAGGCCACCGCACAAGGACGTTTCCGACGTCGCAGCTTCTTCGGGTTCTCCAGGGGGAACGCACGTGCTCGAACTGACCATGGCCACCGTCTCCGGGGCCGACGCGGGCGCCACGGCCGGCATGACGATGGCCGACGCGCCCAGCGAGCCGGGGGCCGTGCTTCGGGTGGGCCGGGACGCGTCCGTGTGCCGGCTGGTCACGCCCGAGGACTGGCTGTTCGTCTCCCGGGTCCACCTGGAGTTCCTGTGCGGGCCCGACGGCGCCTGGCAACTGTCCTGGCTGCGCGGCTCACAGGCCGAGCCGTCCGCCGAAGTGCGGCTGATCGTGGGCGAGTACGCCCAGACCGTCGGCTACGGCACCGCGGTCACGCTGCCGCGCGGCGGCTCCGGCGAGATCATCGTCCAGGACCGGACCGCGCCGCGCAGCATCAATGTGGGCTTCTACCACGAGATGTGAGTCCCGGCCCCGGACCGCTCAGCCCAGCACCCGGGCCAGCGCGAAGCCGTCGTACCCCTTGCTGCCCACCGTCTGCAGGGCCGTGCCGGTGAGCCTCGGGTGGGCGGCGATCAGCTCGACGGCGGCGCGGGTCCCGACGATGTCCGGCTCCGTGCTGTCGGCATCGGCGACCCGGCCGCCGCGCACCACGTTGTCCACGACGATGAGGCTGCCCGCGCGGGAGAGCTTGAGCGCCCACTCCACGTAGTGCAGGTTGTTGGCCTTGTCGGCGTCGATGAAGACCAGGTCGAAGGGGGGCGGGTTCTCGTCGGCGAGCTTGGGCAGCGACTCCAGGGCCGGGCCCACCCGCACCTCCACGATCCGGTCCAGGCCGGCCCGGGCGATGTTGCGGGTGGCCACCTCGGCGTGTTTGGCGCTGTACTCCAGCGAGATCAGCCTGCCGTCCTCCGGCAGGGAGCGGGCCAGCCAGATCGTGCTGTAACCCGCGAGTGTGCCGATCTCCAGGATGTTCCGGGCGCCCTGGATCTCGGCGAGCATCCCAAGGAACTTGCCCTGGGTGGCCGTGACGCTGATGTGCGGCAGCCCGGCGGCCTCGCTGTCGCGCAGGGCCGCCTGGAGCACATCGTCCTCCGGCGAGAGATGGCTGCTGAAGTAGAAGTCGACGTCGTCCCAGAGCTGCGACCCGCTCATGCGTCTGCTGCCTTTCCCGAGTGTCCTGGCACTTCTCCTTGAATGGTCTCAGCCGAGCGGCGCGGACGGGGGACATTGCAACGGGACCTGCGCACCCGCACCCGGGCGGCGGCCCGCAGGCCAACGGCGCTCACCCCTCCACCGACGGCGCGGAACCAGGCAACGGCCGCCCCGCCGACTCGGCCATCCGCCACACCGCGAACCCGCCCACCACAGCCGCGGCCATCATGTAGTACGCGGGCATCATCAGGTTCCCGGTCGCCCCGATCAGCGCCGTGACCACCAGCGGAGTCGTACCGCCGAACAGGGACACCGCCACGTTGAAGCCGATGGACAGGGAGCCGTAGCGGACCCGGGTCGGGAAGAGAGCGGGCAGCGCGGCCGGCATGGCCGCCGTGAAGCAGACCAGCAGCAGCCCCAGCGCACCCATGCCTAGCGCCACGGCGAGCAGGCTGCCCTGGCGGATGAGCAGAAGAGCCGGGATCGACAGGAACAGGAAGCCCGCGCAGCCCGCCGCGATCACCGGGCGGCGCCCGACCCGGTCGGTCAGCGCACCCGCGAACGGCTGGACGATCATCATCAGCGCCATCACGCCGAGCACGACCAGCAGCCCGTGTGTCTCGTCGTACTTCAGCTCACTCGTCAGATAGCTCGGCATGTACGACAGCAGCATGTAGTCGGTGACGTTGAAGACCAGCACCAGGCCCATGCAGAGGAGGAGGGCCTTCCACTGGCCGGTGATCATCTCGCGCAGGGGCACCTTCGGGCGGGCGGCCTCCGCCTTCTCGACCTCAGCGGCGAACGCCGGCGTCTCTTCGAGGCGGGTCCGCAGGTACAGGCCGATGACGCCCATCGGGCCCGCGATCAGGAACGGGATCCGCCAGCCCCAGGAGAGCAGGTCCTCCGAGGAGAGCAGAGCCGTCATCAGGGTGACCAGGCCCGCGCCGCCGATGTAGCCGGCCAGCGTGCCGAACTCCAGCCAGCTGCCGAAGAAGCCGCGCCGCTTGTCCGGCGCGTACTCGGCGATGAACGTCGAGGCGCCCGCGTACTCGCCGCCGGTGGAGAAGCCCTGCACCAGACGGGCGGCCAGCAGGAGCAGCGGCGCTCCGACGCCGATCGTCGCGTACGACGGGATCAGGCCGATCGCGAAGGTGCCCACCGCCATCATGATCATGGTGAGGGCGAGGACCTTCCGGCGGCCTGGGGGTCCCCCCGCGCCCTTAAGGCGTGGGGGAGGTCGCCCAGGGGCCGAAGACCAGGCCGCCGAGGGGGCGGACCAGGAAGGCCGCGGCGAAGGCGCCGAACGTGGAGAGCAGCTGCGCGGTCGGGTTGCCGGACGGGAAGAAGACCTTGCCCAGGGTGACCGCGATGTAGCTGTACACACCGAAGTCGAACCACTCCATCGCGTTGCCCAGCGCGGCCGCCTTCACGGCGCGCCTGACGAGAGCGGGGTCGGTGACGGTGACGCCGGCGGGGGCCTGGGCGGCCTGCGCGGTCTTCGGATGCGGGGTGACGGCTGTGGCCGTCGCCAAAACGGGCTCGCCTACCTTTCGTCGGGGACAGGGCGGAAAACGACCATAGGTGTAATTCACCCCTTTACGTCACGTACGCGTATCGATGCAGAGTGCAGCCAAACGTGGTGTACGCAGGTACGTGTGCCCGCTCCCGGGGCCGCTCGCGGCGACCGGATTGTGATCCTTGTCGCGCCCGAGCAGGGCAACCTCACCCCCCGCGCACTATCGTCTTCCGGACAAAAGGCAGGCAGACGTCAGGTGAAGAGGGGGTTGCCTGCGTCTCTGTCCGGCAGGGGTGGGAGCCTCGTAGGGTTCTCAGAGCGAACGACCGGGGCGGGAGGCCGACGGGGCGTGGCGAACGTGGAGCACAGCGGGGGAGCGACGGAAGCCTTCGGGGCGGCAGCGGTCGGAGCACGCCTGCGAGCGGCCCGCCTCGCGCTGTGGGCGGTGGCCACGATCCTCGCAGTACGGCAGATGGCCGTCGTCCTCACCACCCCGAGCGGCGAGCGCCTCACCGACCTGGAGACCTGGGTCGGCCCCAACGGCGTCCTCCACGTCAAGGGCTCGCTCTACGACTCCACGAAGTTCACCGGCACCCCGTTCGGCGGGCTCGTACTGAAACCGCTCACCAGATCCGCCGAGCAGGCCCTCGGCTGGGGCTGGACCTTCGGCACCCTGCTCCTGGTCGTCGCCCTCGGCCTGGTCGCCGCCCGCGCCCTGCCCCAGCCGGTCAGCCGGCGCACCTCGCTGCTGGCCACGCCCGTCGCGATCAGCCTGCTCATGCTGTCGCTGCCGGTCCGCAACACCCTGTGGCTCGGCCAGACCAGCATCATCCCGGTCCTGCTGGTGCTGCTCGGCTGCTTCACCGCGCGCGGGGAGCGCGAGAGTGGCCTGTGCATAGGGCTGGCCGCCGCGCTCCAGCCGACCGTCCTGCTGTTCGCGCCGCTGCTGTGGTTCACCGGCCGCCGCCGGGCCACCGTCGCCACGGCCGGCACCTTCGCCGCCTGCACCGCGCTCGCCTGGGCCGCGATGCCGCACGACTCGTACACCTACTGGGTCCACCACATGGCCGGCGCCGGGCTCGGCGGCAAGGCCGACGCCCTGGCCAACCAGTCCCTGCACGGCGCCCTGCTCCGCCTGGGCCTGACCGGCCCGCTGGAGATCGCCCTCTTCCTGCTGCTCGGCGCGGCCGTCACCGCCCTCGCCCTCAACCGCGCGGTCCGCTACGCCCGCGACGGGCAGCTGCTGCTCGCCGTCGCCCTCACCGGCTGCGCCGCCGTCGCCGTCTCCCCGACCACCTGGCAGCACCAGCTGCTGTGGGTGCTGCTCGCGGTCGTCGGCCGGGTCGGCAAGCGGGCCTCCGACCGTTACGTCTGGCCGGTCGCCGTCGTCCTCGTCAGCACCCTCCCGGCCCGGATGATGCTGCCGAACATGGCGGCGCTGTACCCACTGCGGGACAACATCGTGCTGCTCGCGGCCCTGGCCGCCGCCACCGCCGTACCGTTCCTGTCCCGCACCTCGCCGTACTACCGGCAGCCGGTCCCGGCGGAGTACGCCCCGCCGGTCCCGGCCCGCCTCCGGAACGTCCCCCTGCTGCCGTTCCTGCGCCGGGTCCTCACCCGCCCGAACCTCCTCCTGGAACTGCTGCTCCTCCGCGTCACGTACGCGGCCTACCAGCAGGTCCGCCTGGCCGCGACCGGCGGCAGCAACTCCGGGGGCCGCGCGACCGCCGAGCACCACGGCCACCTCGTCTTCGATCTCGAACGCTTCCTGCACATCGACATCGAGCACGCGGTCAACCACGCCGTGGCGAAGATCGACTGGCTGCGGAACTTCTTCGACTTCTACTACGAGTCCTTCCACTTCGTAGTGCCCCTGACGGTCCTCGGAGTCCTCTACTGGCGCCGCCCGGTCGACTACCGCTGGGCCCGCGCCTCCCTGGGCTTCGCCACCTTCCTCGCCCTGATCGGCTTCTGGCTCTTCCCGCTGGCCCCGCCGCGCCTGATGCCGACCCTCGGCATGATCGACACCGTCCACGGAGTCCAGGACTTCTCCAAGCCGGACTACGGCACCCTGACCGCGCTCACCAACCAGTACGCGGCGATGCCCTCGCTCCACTTCGGCTGGTCCCTGTGGTGCGGCGTGGTCATCGCGATCATCGCCCCGAAGTGGTGGATGAAGGCGCTGGGGCTGTTGCACCCGTTCTTCACCGTGTCCGCGATCGTCGCGACCGGCAACCACTGGGTGCTGGACGCGGTCGGCGGCGCGGTGGTGGTCGCGGCCGGCTTCGGGCTGTCGTACCTCTTCCAGGGGCCGCGGGCCGCCGCGGCCGCCGCCTCAGCCCGCCCCGCACTCGAACCAGACCGTCTTCCCGCCGCCGAGCCCCGGTGACACCCCCCACTTGTCGACCGTTCCGTCCAACAGGACGAGCCCACGGCCGCTCTCGGCGTCAGGGGCCACATCGGGCGAGATGACGGGAAGGTGCGGGCTTCGGTCCGTCACCTCCACCCGCACCCCCGCCGTCTGCCGCATCACGAGGACGGTGCACCGGCGGTCCGGGACATGACGTACGACGTTGGTGACCAGCTCGCTGACGGCGAGTTCGAGCGTGTCGGTCAGCTGCGCCAACTCCCATTCCTCGAGCAGCGAGCGGACGATACGGCGGATGTGGTGTACGGAGTGCTCGCCGACGGTGAGGTGCATGCGGTACTGGGGGGTGCGGGGAAAGTAGAGGTTCACAGGACGAGGTTGACCTCGGATCACTACGCTGGGCTATGGGATGAACACAACGGGTCCGAGAGGGGACTTGGCATGGTGAACATCAACACCCTCGACCCGAGCGCCTCACCGCTCGACTACTACGGCTTCGAGTTGCGTCGCTGTCGAGAAGCGGCGGGGCTCACGCAGAAGCAGCTCGGGGACATCATCAACTTCACCGCGTCGCTTGTTGGCCAAGTGGAGACGGCCCGGAAGCTGCCGACACTGGACTTCAGCGAGCGTACGGATGCGGCGCTGGGGACGGGCGGGTTACTGTCGCGGCTCCACCCGCTGGTGATGCGGAGTCAGCTTCCGGCGTGGTTCCAGCAGGTGGCTGAGCTGGAGGTGCGGGCGGCGGAGATCTGTACGTTTCAGACCCACGTGATCCACGGTTTGCTTCAGTCCCCGTCCTATGTACGTGCGGTGCTCGGAGTACTGGATCGGGACAAGTTGGAGGATCGCGCGGCCGTTCGGCTCGCTCGCCAGCGCATCTTCGAGAAGGAGCAGCCGCCGGTCTTCTGGACGGTCCTCAGTGAGGCCGCGCTGCATCAGGAGATCGGCGGCCACGAGGTCATGCGCGAGCAACTGGCCCACCTGTTGTCCCTTGAGGACGACCCCCGGATCAACGTGCAGATCCTGCCGTACTCGGTCGGGGAGCACCCTGGACTCCAAGGCTCGTTCACCGTCTTCCGCTTCGTCGGCGACCCGAGCATCGTCTACACGGAGGGCTACGGCAGCGGGCATACGACCGCCAACCCGGACACCGTCCAGGACTGCTCGCTCCGATACGATCATCTTCGAGCCGCCGCGCTCTCGGTCAAGGACTCGGCGGGGCTGATCCGACGGGTGATGGAGGACCGCTATGGGGAGCAAGTGGCGTAAGTCCAGCTACAGCAGCGACCAGGGCGGCGATTGCGTCGAGTGCGCGCCGCTCGGCCCGCTCGCATGGCGTAAGTCGTCGTACAGCGGTGACCAGGGCGGCGAGTGCGTAGAGATCGCCGACACTCCCTGCGCCACCATCGCCATCCGCGACTCCAAGACCCCGGCGGGACCGATCCTCACGATCGACCCCGCCACCTTCACCACCTTCGTGAACTGGGCCTCTACAGCCGCTGAATGATCGTCCCGGTAGCCAGCCCACCGCCCGCACACATCGTGATCAGCGCGAACTCCTTGTCCGCACGCTCCAGTTCGTGCAGGGCGGTGGTGATCAGGCGGGCTCCCGTCGCACCGACCGGGTGACCCAAGGCGATCCCACCACCATTCACGTTGACCTTCTCCAGGTCCTGCTCGAAGACCCGGGCCCAGCTCAACACCACCGAAGCAAAAGCCTCGTTGATCTCGACCAGATCGATGTCCTTCAACGACATCCCGGCCTTCCCCAGCACCGCGTTGGTCGCATCGATCGGCCCGTCCAGATGGAAGTGCGGGTCGGCGCCCACCAACGCCTGGGCGACGATCCGCGCCCGAGGCTTCAGCTTCAGGGCGCGAGCCATCCGCTTCGACGCCCACATGATCGCCGCCGCGCCGTCCGAAATCTGCGACGAGTTGCCCGCCGTGTGAACCGCCGTCGGCATCACCGGCTTCAGCCCGGCCAGTGCCTCCATCGACGTGTCCCGCAGCCCCTCGTCCTTGTCGACCAGCCGCCACATGCCCTGCCCGGCGTGCTGCTCCTCCTCCGTGGTCGGGACCTGTACGGCGAAGGTCTCCCGCTTGAAGCGCTCCTCGGCCCAGGCGTGGGCCGCCCGCTCCTGCGACAACAGCCCGAGCGCGTCCACGTTCTCCCTCGTCAGCCCGCGGTGCCGGGCGATGCGCTCGGCCGCTTCGAACTGGTTGGGCAGGTCGACGTTCCACTCGTCCGGGAAGGGCTTCCCGGGCCCGTGCTTGGAGCCGGAGCCCAGCGGGACCCGTGACATCGCCTCGACGCCGCAGCTGATCCCGACGTCGATCACGCCCGCGGCGACCATGTTGGCCACCATGTGCGAGGCCTGCTGCGAGGAGCCGCACTGGCAGTCGACGGTCGTCGCCGCCGTCTCGTACGGCAGCCCCATGGTCAGCCAGGCGGTGCGCGCGGGGTTCATGGACTGCTCGCCGGCATGGGTCACCGTGCCGCCGACGATCTGCTCGACCGCGTCGGCGGGGATGTTGGTGCGGCCGAGGAGTTCACGGTAGGTCTCGCCCAGGAGGTAGGCGGGGTGGAGATTGGCGAGCGCGCCGCCGCGCTTGCCGATCGGGGTGCGGACGGCTTCGACGATCACGGGTTCGGCGGCCATGGGTGCGGGTCCTCTCCGAGAGGGCTCTCCTCCAGAACTAGAACGCGTACTAGTTCTGGGTGCAGTCTGCTGACACCGTGTCCACTGCCGCAAGGGTCGTGCAGCCTCGGAAGTCGTGATCTGCACGAATTTCCCACGCAATTGGGGTGGCCGGATGTCTTGCGACTTGTAGAACCCGTTACTACGTTCACCGCACCCGCTGATGAGCCGTCAGATGGCTGGAGTCGCCGATGCACTGCCCCGCGCTGCCCGACGGGTTCGACTTCACCGACCCCGACCTGCTGCACCACCGTGTGCCCCTCCCGGAGTTCGCCGAGCTGCGCCGCACCGAGCCCGTCCGCTGGATCCCGCAGCCGCACGGCCTGGCGGGCTTCGCCGACGACGGCTACTGGGCCGTGACCCGGCACGCGGACGTCAAGCACGTCTCCACGCACCCGGAACTCTTCTCCTCGACCCTCAACACCGCGATCATCCGCTTCAACGAGCACATCGAACGCGACGCGATCGACGCCCAGCGGCTGATCCTGCTGAACATGGACCCGCCCGAGCACACCCGGGTCCGGCAGATCGTGCAGCGCGGTTTCACGCCACGGTCGATACGCGCCCTGGAGGACCGGCTGCGGGCCCGCGCCCGCGCGATAGTCGAGGCGGCCCGCGACCGCTCCGGACCCTTCGACTTCGTCACCGAGGTCGCCTGCGAACTGCCCTTGCAGGCCATCGCCGAGCTGATCGGCGTACCGCAGGAGGACCGGTCCAAGATCTTCGACTGGTCCAACAAGATGATCGCCTACGACGACCCCGAGTACGCGATCACCGAGGAGGTCGGCGCGCAGTCGGCCACCGAGATCATCGCCTACGCGATGAACATGGCCGCCGAGCGCAAGCAGTGCCCGGCCCACGACATCGTGACGACGCTGGTGGCGGCGGAGGACGAGGGCAACCTGAACTCCGACGAGTTCGGCTTCTTCGTGCTGATGCTGGCGGTGGCGGGCAACGAGACGACCCGCAACGCCATCACGCACGGCATGCACGCCTTCCTCACCCACCCCGAGCAGTGGGACCTGTTCAAGCGCGAGCGCCCGGCGACGACGGCCGAGGAGATCGTCCGCTGGGCGACCCCGGTCAACGCCTTCCAGCGCACGGCCACCCAGGACACGGAACTCGGCGGCGTGCAGATCAGGAAGGGCGACCGGGTGGGCCTCTTCTACGCCTCCGCCAACCACGACCCCGAGGTCTTCGCGTCCCCCGACGCCTTCGACATCACCCGCGACCCCAACCCCCACCTCGGCTTCGGCGGCGGAGGCCCGCACTTCTGTCTGGGCAAGTCCCTGGCGGTCCTGGAGATCGACCTGATCTTCCACGCCATCGCCGACGCCATGCCGTCCCTCCGCCTGGTCGGCGACCCGCGCCGGCTGCGCTCGGCCTGGATCAACGGCGTCAAGGAACTCCAGGTCGGCACGGACTGACCCACCGATCGGGGCCGACGGCTCCCGGCGCCGCCGGCCCACCCCGAGGGAGGCAGGAACACCCCGTCCCTATGCCCGGTTCCTGCCTCCCCCGAGGCCTGCGGCGGGCACCGGGGCCTCACTCACGCCCCGAGGCCACGACCGCCAGCACCCCCGAGACCACCGCCGCGAGGAGCAGCGGCAGGGCAAGGCCGTGATGGAGAACCAGCCAGGCGCCCACGCAGGCGCCCGCGAGCATGGCGATCACCGCGGCCGTACGGCGGGGGGAGCGGAGAGCCGTGCCGTCGCCCAGCCGGGACTCGGCGGCCAGGCCGGTCAGGGTCATCGTCAGGACCGTGGTCGTCAGATCGGGAATGCGCAGCTTGCGGACCGTCGCGTTGCGCAGGCCCATCGCGAAGGCGGTGAGGGCGATGAGGCTGTAGCGGGTGCCGGTCGTGCCCGGCCAGGCGAAGGCGACCGCGGCCGAGGCGCCGACCAGGAGTGCTTCCGCC
This sequence comes from Streptomyces sp. NPDC031100, assembly GCF_055570785.1. Lineage (NCBI taxonomy): Bacteria > Bacillati > Actinomycetota > Actinomycetes > Kitasatosporales > Streptomycetaceae > Streptomyces > Streptomyces sp. NPDC031100. Next base: position 705,734 of record NZ_JBVIGN010000001.1, on the reverse strand, counting down.
GTCAGGGTCAGCCGGGCCCACCTACGACGCGACCCCCCGCCGAAGCGGGCCGCCACCCGGCCGCCCGCCACCGCGCCCAGCAGGAAGCAGACCAGGGAGGTCGCGGTGTGCGGCACGGAGAAGTCGGGGGCGCCGGCCGCGGCGAAGCCGAGCACCACCACGTTGCCGGTCATGTTGGCCGTGAAGACCCGGCCCAGACCCAGATAGCTCACCGCGTCGATCAGGCCGCTGACCACGGTCAGGGAGAGGAGTACGGCCACCAGCCGCATCCCCCGTGCCTCCGGGTCGTCCGGCGTCGTGTCGTCCGGCTTCGTATCGGCGTTCACCGGCCCAGTTCAGCACGGGGCGGTGCACAAACGCCGAAGGCGGCGGCCCCCAGGATCGGGGACCGCCGCTTTCGCGTGCGTGCTGCGGCTGCTCTTAGTACCAGCCGTTGGCCTGCCAGAAGCTCCAGGCCTGAACCGGGCTGCCGTAGCGGGAGTTCATGTAGTCCAGACCCCACTTGATCTGGGTGGCCGGGTTGGTCTTCCAGTCGGCACCGGCCGAGGCCATCTTGGCGGCCGGCAGGGCCTGGACCAGGCCGTAGGCGCCGGAGGAGCTGTTGGTGGCGGACGGGTTCCAGCCACTCTCGTGCTCGACGATCTTGCTGAAGGCGTTGAACTGCGCGGCGTCCGGGATCATCTTGTGCGCGATCGCCTGGGCGGAGGAGGCCTCGGTGGTGGCGGCCTGGGCGGGCGCCGCGGTCAGAGCCATACCGGCGGTGGCGGCGGCCAGAGCGGCGGCGGTGAGGGCCTTCTTCGGGGAAGCGATGCGGCGGATGAAGGAGACGGACACGGAGAACCTCTTGCGTCGGGGACATTGGGCCGCCCGTATGTCCGAACCACGCTTCATGCGTTGGCCCCATACGTCGGCACCGCGACCCGTTCGGGCTCGTGGTGCCTGGCGACGTCCACAACAGAAGCAGGCTCGGGACGGGTCCGCAATGACCCCTTTTACTAGTTGTGGCCGGATCGGCGGCAAAGGTCGTTTGTGTGGCGTGCGTCTCAATGTGCAGGTCAGAAGGGGTGCATGAGGGGATGTATCGGACATTCGACTCAACTATCCGGCCTCGTAGGTGACCTGCGTCATGTGGGGTGCTTCACCGGGGAGCTGACAGAGCGGATACGGCCCCTCACGCAGCGGGTGCGTCGAATGTGACCGCGGTCTCGAAAGCGGCACGGCGGGTGGCCCGGCGCAGGGCCCGCAGCAGCGTCCGGCCGAGGACGAGGGTCAGGACGACCGTGCACAGGGCCCGGCCCAGGTCCCAGCCGAGGGAGGTGGCCAGGCAGTAGGCGACGAACCGGGCCAGGTTGGCGGGGACCGCCGCGTCCGGGTCGAAGGCGATGTTCGAGGTCAGGGTGCCCATGAAGGGCCAGCCGGCCAGATTCATGATCGTGCCGTAGGCGAAGGCCGCGAGGAATCCGTACCCGGCCAGCAGAAGCAGCTCGCCCCGGCCGCGCAGCCGGGCCCTGCCCGGGAGGAGCCCGGCGCCCATGGTGAACCAGCCCATCGCCAGCATCTGGAACGGCATCCACGGGCCGACCCCGCCCGTGAGCAGCGCGGACGCGAACATCGTCACCGAGCCGAGCACGTACCCGAAGCCGGGGCCGAGCACCCGCCCGCTGAGCACCAGCAGAAAGAACATGGGCTCGATCCCGGCCGTGCCCGCGCCGATCGGGCGCAGCGCCGCCCCGGTCGCGGCCAGTACGCCCAGCATGGCGACGGCCTTGGGGCCGAGACCGGACTCGGAGATCGTCGCCGCCACGACCGCGACCAGCAGGATCAGCAGGCCCGCGAACAGCCAGGGCGCGTCCTCGGCGTGCGCGCCGATCCCGGAGGCGGGCGGGGCGAGGAAGGGCCAGAAGAAGGCGACCACACCGACCGCGCTGACCAGGACCAGAGCGGCCAGGGAGCGGGGGCCCAGCGGGACGGCGCGGGTCCGGGTCTGCGAGGAGGCGGTCATGCCGGGGCCTTCGGGAGTCATGCGCGGGCCTCCCGGGCTTCGAGGGCCGTGCGGACTTCGGTCACGGTCAGCCACGGCTGTGGGGCGAGGATCTTGGTGACCTGCGGGGCGAAGGACGGGGAGGAGACCACGATCTCCGCCGTCGGTCCGTCGGCGATCACCTCGCCGTCGGCGAGCAGCACCACCCGGTGCGCGATCTCGGCCGCCAGCTCCACGTCGTGCGTGGCCAGCACGATCGCGTGCCCCTCGGCGGCCAGCGCGCGCAGCACGGTGACCAGGCGGGCCTTGGCCGCGTAGTCCAGACCGCGGGTCGGCTCGTCCAGCAGGAGCAGGGGCGGCCGGGCGGTCAGCACGACCGCCAGGGCGAGCGCCAGACGCTGGCCCTCGGAGAGATCACGGGGGTGCGTGTCGTCCGTGATGTCCGGCAGCAGCTCGGACACCAGGGCCCGGCAGGTGCCGGGCGCCGCACCCGCGTCCCGGTCGGCGGCCGTGCACTCGGCGGCCACCGTGTCGGCGTACAGCAGATCGCGCGGCTCCTGTGGGACGAGACCGACCCGGCGCACGAGGTCCCGGGGTCCCGTGCGATGCGGTACGGCGCCGCCGACCCGGACGGTACCGGCGGTGGGCTCCACCAGCCCCACCAGCGAGCCGAGCAGCGTGGACTTCCCGGCGCCGTTGCGCCCCATCAGCGCGACCGTCTCGCCGGGGGCCACGGTCAGGTCGACGTGCCGCAGCGCCGTGATCCGGCCCCGGCGGACGGCCAGCGAGCGGACCTCGGCGATCTGCGGGGGAGCGATGGGGCCGGGGGCGGCGCCTGCGCTTCGGCGGAAGAGGCGGCGCCGGGGGGACGGCAGGGGGGTGTGGGGGGCTCCGGGGGCTCCGGGGGCGGCGGCGGGCTGCTGCGGTCGGGCTCCGGCGGCGGGCGCGGGCCGGGTCGGACGCCGCCCCTCGGTGGCGGGTGTCGGCCCACTCCGAGAACCCTCGGTGGCGGGTGCCGACCCATTCCGAGAACCCTCGGCAGCGGGTGCCGGCTGGCCCGGCAGCGACCTGGCGGGCGGTGCCGGACGGGACTGCTCGGCCTGGGTCAGGCGTTCCCGCAGCTCACCGGCGCGGCGGCGGGCGTCCCGGACCGTCAGGGGCAGCGGGGACCAGCCCGCCAGCCGGCCCAGGTCCACCACCGGCGGACACACCGGCGAGACGGCCATCACCTCGGCCGGATCGCCGTACAGCGGGGCGGCGCCCGGGGCGGGCAGCAGGACGACCCGGTCGGCGTACTGGACCACGCGTTCCAGGCGGTGCTCGGCCAGCAGGACCGTCGTACCGAGGTCGTGGACCAGACGCTGCAGCACGGCCAGGACCTCCTCCGCGGCGGCCGGGTCGAGCGCCGAGGTCGGCTCGTCGAGGACCAGCACCTGCGGGTGCGGAGTGAGGACCGAGCCGATCGCCACCCGCTGCTGCTGCCCGCCGGAGAGCGTGGCGATCGGGCGGTCACGCAGGTCGGCCAGGCCCAGCAGATCCAGGGTCTCCTCGACCCGGCGCCGCATCACCTCGGGGGCGAGGCCCAACGACTCCATGCCGTAGGCGAGTTCGTCCTCCACCGTGTCCGTCACGAAGTGGGCGAGCGGATCCTGCCCCACCGTGCCGACCACGTCCGCGAGTTCGCGCGGCTTGTGCGTACGGGTGTCCCGGCCGGCCACCGTGACCCGGCCGCGCAGGGTGCCGCCGGTGAAGTGCGGGACCAGCCCGCCGACCGCGCCGAGCACGGTCGACTTGCCGACCCCGGACGGGCCGACGAGCAGCACGAGTTCACCCTCGGGCACCTCGAAGTCCACACCCTGGACGGCCGGTTCGGCCGCGTCCTCGTACATGACGCTGACCTCCTCGAAGCGGATCACGACGACTCCTTGGGGGCCTGAGGATCTTTGCCGGAGTCCTGGGGAAGGACGAAGGCGGGCAGCAGCCCGAGCAGGACGGCCGCGGCCGGCCAGAGCGGGAGGGCGGGGGCGACCAGGGGTACGACTCCGGGGTGCAGCGCGTCGGGATCGCGCACGGACGCGAGCGCGAGCAGCGCGGCGACGGCGGCACCCGAGCCCGCGACCAGCCACGCGTGCACACCCCACGGCTCGGGGCGGTACCGGGTGCGCGGGGTGCGGCGGCCGCCCAGGTGCAGGCCCGCGAGCGCGGCGACGACCCCGGCCCCGAGCACCGGCAGCCCGTACGTGCCGCCCTCCGCGGTGAGCAGGCCGTACGTTCCCGCGCACACGCCCAGCAGCCCGCCGAGGGTGAGCGCGGCCGTCGTACGGCGCACCCGGGCCGGGACGTCGGCGATGCGGCCGTAGCCGCGGGCGTCCATCGCGGCGGCGAGGGCGACCGAACGCTCCAACGCACCCTCCAGGACCGGCAGTCCGACCTGGAGCAGACCCCGTACCCCCCGGTCCGGGCGGCCGCGCAGCCGGCGGGCGGCACGCAGGCGCCGGCCGTCGGCGATGAGATGGGGCGCGAAGGTGAGCGCGACGACGACGGCCACGCCCGCCTCGTACAGCGCACCGGGCAGGGACTTGAGCAGCCGCGCCGGGCTGGCCAGCGCGTTGGCCGCACCGACACAGACGAGGAGAGCGGCCAGCTTCAGGCCGTTGTACCCGGCGAACAGCAGCGCTTCCGCGGTCACCCGACCGCCGAGCCGGATGCCCTGCGCCCAGTGGGGGAGGGGGACTTCGGGGAGGGTGAACAGGACGTGCGTGCCCGGGATCGGGGAGCCGAGGACGACCGTGAAGGCGAGACGGATGAGCAGAACGGCACCGGCGAGTTGGGCGAAGGCGGCGTAGGAACGGGCCCAGGGGGCGGCGGAGCGGTGGGTGGCCACGACATAGCCCGCTGTGGCCATGAGGAGGGCGAGGAGGAGGGGGTTGGTGGTGCGGGTGGCGGCGGTACCGAGGCCGAGGCTCCAGAGCCACCAGGCACCGGGGTGTAGGTGTACTGCACGACTGCCCGCGGCTGCTGTCCGTCGGTCAGTCACGTCGGCGCCGTCGTGCCTGCCAAGCTGCTGATGCGCCGAGCAGGAGAACCACACCCGCCCCCGCCAGCAGCCCCAACGAGGGACCGCCGTCCGACCCCTTCTTCTCCTGCTTCTCCTGCTTCTCCTGCGCGGCAGCGCCCACCTGCTCCCCGCACCCCTTCTGGGGATACCCGGCGATCGCGCACAGCAGGGCGTTGGTGTCGTAGCGGAGGGGCTTGGCCGTCGCGGCCAGGGCCTCGGCCGTCGTCGCGTCGGGGGAGACGCGGGCGCAGGCCGTGCGGCGGTCGGGCGGGGTCTCGCCGGACGGGGCGTCCGTGGAGGTGCCGAAGTCGATGACGAGCGCCACCCGCTTCGTACCGGGCTTCGCGGGCGTCGCCGCGCAGATCGTCGCGAAGTCCGCCGTGCCACGCGGCCGGCTCGCGTCCGCGGAGTCCTCGCTCACCGCGAAGCGGAAGCCCTGGACGGCACCGTCGTCGGGACGCGCCGTCGACGGGCCCTCGGTGGCGTACGACCAGTGGCCGCCGTCCCGCTCCCAGAACGACCAGTAGCGGTAACCGGCGGCATGCGCCTGGGCGGCACCGGTGAGGACGACGAGCGCGGCGGCGAGCAGGGCCGCGGCACGGCGGACGGCGGTCACGGCTGCTGCTTCTTCCGGCGGCCGCTGAGCAGGAAGCCGATGCCGATGCCGGCGACGAGGCCGACGCCGACGATCCACCAGACGCGGGTGCTCGAGCCCTGCTCGATGGTGGGGTCGGGTGCCACGCGGGCGGCGGCCTGCGGGGCCGGGCCGGACGCGTTGAGCGCCCGCACCAGGTCCGTGCCGCCGAAGTCCCGCGGCTGCGCGCCGATCGCGTGCGCGGCGAGGATCAGCTGGGCGTAGGCGGCCGGGCCGCTCTGCTGCGCCCACTTCGTGGCGTTCTTCTCCAGCCAGGCGTACGGCTTCTTCGCCTGCGCAGCCCGGCCGTCCGCCGCGAGCGCGACGACCGTGTCCGCGGTGTTGCCGTAGTCGGGCTGGTCCTCGGCGCCGGGCAGGGTGGACATGAGGTGGCCGGTCCTGGACACGGAGGCGGCGAGGTAGGCGGCGGCGTTGTCCGCCACCTGCGCCGGGGTGGGCTTGGCCGAGGCGGTGCAGGCCTGGTCACCGGAGTGGGCCTTGCCCGGCTTCGTCACGAACCCCTTGCCGAGCGCGCCCAGCACCCCGGCCGCCGTCGCGTCCGCGTTGGCGGCCAACCTGCCCTTCTTGCCCGGCTGGTAGGCGAGTGCGCCGCCGCCGTCCTCGGAGCAGGGGATGGACCACTGGGACAGCGCCTCGTACGGCGTCTTGCCCTCGGTGCGGAGCTGGGCGGGGTGCTCGCCGGCCGCCGACAGGGCGCCGATGACGACGGAGGTGGAGTTGGCGTCGCTCCGATTGCCCGGGTAGTAGCCCCAGCCGCCGTCCTTGTTCTGCATCATCTTCAGCCAGGTCACCGCCTTGCGGACCTCGCCGTCGTGCTCGCCGAGCGCGTTCAGGGCCTGGACGGCGACGGCCGTGCTGTTGGTGTCGACCTTGGCGCCGTCCTTGCCCTCGCAGGACTTGGCCGGGTCGGCCCGGAACGCGGCGAAGCTGCCGTTGTCGCACTGCTGCCCGACCAGCCAGTCGATGGCCGAGCCGGCGGGACGGTAGCCGAGCGTGCGCTGGGCGAGCAGGGCGAGCGACTGGCGCCAGACACCGTCGTACGCCGGGTCGGCCTTGCCGAACAGCCCGGACGGGACCGTCACCTTGGGGGACGCGGACGGAGACGGGTCGGCGGCCTGGGCGGGCGCGGCGGCGGCCAGCACGCCTATCGCGGCGAGAGCCGCGGCGCTGCGGCGGACGTTCATGGTCGGCGACTGCCTCTCCTGCGGGGAACCGGCAGCGCACGGGAACCCCGGGCGGCTCGGCTCCGTAAACCTCGACGGTGCCGTGCACGGCGGGCCGCCGTACACGCGAGCCGGTCACGTCCCGTGCGGGGCAGTCCGGCTCACCGTCGGGTGAGAACGGCTCACGGATGGGGGTGCCCCCGGCTCGAGCGAAGCCGAGAGTTGAGGGAGGGCCGGCGCCGGAATTGCGCCGGCTTTCCCCCGTACGGGCGTGGTGACGACCCCGCCACTTTACCGGCCGCCGTGCGCAGGCCGAGGGGTGGCTGTGGGCACACGGGGGCGGTGACCGGGGTCACCGCTGACCGGGGCGCTGCCGACCGGGAGTTGACCCGGACGTCCGTCTGCCTATGCCGCGTGCGGGTGGAAGGCCGTCGGTGTCACGGTCGCGGTCAGGTGGTGGGCCATGCGGCGCAGGGTGAGTTGGCAGTCCGTCGGGTTCTCGCCCTCCGCCACCCAGTGCGCGAGCCGGTCGGTCCGGTCCGCGTGGGCGGCCGCCGTGACGTGGTCGCCGGGCCGCCGGGTGAGGACCATGCGTTCGGCGGACGGTTCGGACGCGGCGCCGGGGGCCAGGTCCAGGTGGGTGAGACTGCCGGTCGTGGCCGGGTAGGCGAACTGGATCGCGGCCGCCCGCTGCCGGGTCGGGGCCACGTCCGGGAGCCGGCCGCAGGCCAGCGCGGCGGCGGCCTGCGCGAGGTCGACGCCGGTGGCCCGCTCGACCAGCAGCGGGATCAGGTCGCCGGGCAGGTGCGGCACCACGTCCGTGACGCGGGGGCCGCGGGAGGTGAGGCGCAGGCCGATGTGTACGGCGGCGTGCGTGAGGCCGAGCGCGCGCACGGTCCGCTCCACCGTGTGCCGGAGGAAGGGGTTGTGCAGCAGCCCGTCGTGGGCGTGCACGGAGTGCCGCAGCGGCTGCCGGGCGGGCGGCGGGCCCAAGGCCGTACGGGTGAGTGCGGCGATGCGGACCTCGTCGTCCAGGACGACGGTCTCCGCCGAGACCAGCGGCCCCTCGGGGTCCTCCCGGTCGGCCGGCGGGATCCTGTGGCGGGCGAGCAGCGTCCGTAGCGCGACCGGGTCGGTGCAGGCCGCGGCCGTCTCGTACGGGATGCCGGGTAATCGCAGCCGGGCCGCGACGAGCGCGGCGGCGACCAGGTGCTCCCTCGTCCAGGTCAGTACGCCGCGGATCCCGTGCCGTGCCGCGTGGTGCGCCACGGCCTCGGCGGTGGCGGCCTCCTGCCCCGGGTCGGCCGCGATGTGGCCGGACAGATACGGGCGCGCCCAGGCGGGCGGAGCCGGGTCGACCAGCACCACCGGGTGGACCGCGGCGATCCGCGCCAACAGGTCCTCGCCGTACGCGGCCGGGCTTCCGGCCCCGAGGAGAAGCAGGGACTGCGGCATCGGAGCCTCACCTTCGCGGGGAGAGACCGACAAAGGCAGACAGAGAGACGCCCCCGATGCTGCTCCCCCATAGGCAGCACCCGGGGCGGGTCGATCTTGCTCTCTGTGCCTCGATCCTCACCCACCGCACCCCCAACTGTCAACGATTGCTGCCTATTTCAGCAGTCGGCGTTGTCACGTCTGGTCGGCACACGGGCGACCCGGTAGCCTCGCGTCAACTCCAGCACCGAACGCACGACACGCCCAGGGGGGACCTCGGTGAGTGACGCCTACGCCCCGCTGGCCGACGTACTGGACCGGCTCGGGGAGCTGACCGGCCGACGCGGCCGGCTGCCGGAGGCCCTGGACGTGACCGGCCTCTCCTACCGCACCGGCATCCCCGTCGGTGTCGTCGTCGAGCTGCTCTCGGGCGGCCGGGCGCCGGAGGTGTGTCTCGCCCAACGGGTGCGGCAGCGGCTCGACTTCATCCGCGAGACCCGGCGTCGGCCCGACGGCAAGCGGTACTCGCTGGACGAGCTGGCCAGGATCGCCGGAACCAGCCGGCAGTGGTTGAGCGAGTGGCGCAAGAGCGGTATGCCGAGCCTCGAACACACCGACCGGCTGCGCAGGTTCTTCGGTCTGCCCGCGGGTTTCTTCACCGCGGACGAACAGGAGGCGCTGAACGAGGCGTTGCAGCCGGTGCTGCAGAGTCTCGAGGCGGAGGCCGACCCGCTGCTGCGGCTGCGGGAGAGCGGTCTGGTACGACTGGCCGCGCGCGCCCCGCAGATGAACGCCCGTCAGCTGGCCACCCTCGCGGACCTGGCAGAGATGATCATCACCTCGGAGCGGGCGGGGAGCCCGGAGGGCGTACAGAGTTCCGCGGGCCCGAAGGGCGTGGGGCGTGCCTGATCAGGTTCTGGCCGTAAACGATCGTTCCGCGCACGGGAGAGTGCAGTTCCAGCCCTTCTGGATCTATGGTCGCCGCACGCCCGCCGAGCGCAAGGACGACGCATGAGCCGCGACAGTTCGCCGAAGTCCCGCAGACCGACGAGATCACCGAAGCGGTTCCTCGACCGGCTCGTCCGCGACACGGCCCGGACGCTGACCCCGCCCACCGAGCCGAAGGCCTTCCTGCACGCGGTCTGCGCCACGCTCAGCCCGCAGCTCGACCGGCCGGTCCGCCTGAAGTTCGTCGCCTTCCCGCCGGGCCTGGACGTCTCCGGGGTCACCTTCGCGATGGACGAGGAGTACATCGTCGTGGTCGAGGACCGGGCGCCGGACGAGCACAAGTTCGTCATCGCGGGGCACGAGATCGGCCACATCCACTACCAGACGCTGGATGTGCACTACCCGGCCGGCATGCCCGCCGCCGCGCGCCGGCTGCTGTCCCAGGCGGAGGAGGACATCCCCTGGGACCAGGTGGTCGCCATGGCCACCCGGTCGCCCGCCGCCGCGGCGGCCGAGGCGGAGTGGGAGGCCGAGGAGTGCGGGCTGCGGCTGGCGGCGAAGTTCTCCAAGGTCGTCGGCCCGGGCGCGGCGGCCGGCCGTACGACCCAGGACACGCTCACCGGCCGGCTGTCGTCCTCGCTGGGCAACATCGGCGGGCCGTGATGCGCTGGGACCTGGCGGGTTCCTTCACCGCCTACGCCGTCCCGGCCGTGCTGCTCGCGGTGGCCTTCGTGATCAAGCTGCCGCTGCTGCGGCGGGCCTGGCAGGACCCGATCCTCAGGGCCACCGCGCTGCTGCTCGGCATCGGCGCGATCGTCTTCGCCTCGCTGCCGCCGGGCAACCTGCACCGCATCAACGAGATCGCCGGTGTCCCCAACTTCGCAGGCCTCTTGGTCTATTCACTCCTCACCGTCTACTGCGGCGCCTGCCTCTGGCTGATCATCACCTGGCGCGAGCCCCCGTCGGCGGTCCGCCGCCGGCGCACCCGTACGGTCTGGATGGTCTACTCCACCATCATCCTCGGCCTGTGGACGACCTTCCTGCTCGGCGACCACCACGTGGAGCGGCTGCGGGACCTCGACACCTACTACGCCAACACGCCCTGGATGCGCGAGTTCGCCCTGCTCTACCTGGTCGGGCACATGGTCTCCGCGGTGGTCGCGGCGGGCATCCTGTGGGCCTGGTTCAAGGAGGTCGAGAACACCTGGCTGCGCCGGGCCGTGGTCCTCCTCCAGGTCGCCTACGCACTCGGGCTCATCTTCGACATCGCCAAGCTCGCCGCGATCGGCGCCCGCTGGAGCGGCCGTGACTGGGACTGGCTGTCGACGTACGTCGCGCCGCCGTTCGCCATCGCCGAGGCGGGTCTGGTCGCCGTGGGCTTCATCGCCGGGCAGGCCGGCCCGGTCGTGGAGGAGCGCCGTCGGCTGGTCCGCGCCCACCGGCGCCTCAAGCCCCTGTGGCAGGCCATGCTGACCGTCACGGCCCCGTCCGCGCCGGCGACCGGCCGGGTCAGCGGCGCCGCGCTCCGCCTCGAACTGCGCCGGGCCGCCATCAACGACGGCCTCCTCAAACTCGCCCCCCACCTCAGCCCCGCCCGCCGCACCCGAACCCACCACTCGGCAACAGCGGCCGGCTACCCCGACTCCGTCGCACGGGGCATCGCGGGCGCGGTGGACATCCTGCTCGCATCGGAGGCACTGCGCTCGGCCGGTGAGGGGGAGGGGGTGCCCTCGCCGGGACATCCGGCGCCTGCGCCTGACCCTGTGCCTGTGCCTGACCCCGTGCCTGTGTCCGGGTCAGTGTCTGTGTCCGGGGCAGTGTCTGTGTCCGGGTCGGTGTCTGCGTCCGCCCTCGCGCCCGCGTCTGTCGGGACCCCCGTGCCCGCGCCTCCCGCCGATGTCCCCGACAGCGAGCTGGAGTGCATCGCGCAGGCCCTGCGTCTGCACTCGTCGGTTGTCGAAACGTTCCGCCGGGAGGCGGTCGCCACAGAAGGTCACACCTCATATGCCTGACATACGCACCGCCCGCCGGACCGCGATCGTCATCGGCGGCGGTATGGCCGGCATGCTCGCCGCCTCCGTGCTCGCGCGCCGCTTCGACGAGGTCACGATCGTGGAGGCCGACCGGCTGCCGGCGGGCCCCGAGCCGCGCAAGGGGCTGCCCCAGGCCCGCCACGCCCACCTGCTGTGGTCCGGTGGCGTGGCCGCGCTGGAGGAGCTGCTGCCGGGCGTCACCGGGGAGCTGGTCGGCAAGGGGGCCGGGCTGATCGGAGTGATGAGGGACCTGGTGAGCAAGGCGCCCTCGGGCCAGTGGTTCCGGCGGTTCGCGGACTCCCGGCACCACATGATCGTATGCAGCCGGGACCTGCTGGACGCGGTGATCCGGGCCGACGTCCTCGCCCGGCCCCGCATCACGCTGCTCGACGGTACGAGGGTGGCGGGCCTCGCGGGGGAGAAGGACCGGGTGACCGGCATCCGCGTACCGCACGAGCCGGACGGCGAACCAGCCACCCTCCACGCCGACTTGGTGATCGACGCGAGCGGCCGCGGATCCCAGGCGCACACCTGGCTGAGGGAGCTGGGCCACGCCCCGGTGGAGGAGCGGTTGGTCGACGCGGGCGTCGTCTACGCCAGCCGCATCTATGCTGCCCCCGGCGATACGACAGCACAGCGCTACCCGGTCGTGAACGTCCAGGCCGACCCGCGGGAGGCGCCCGGCCGGGGCGGAATCGTCGCACCGATCGAGGGCGACCGCTGGCTGGTCACGCTCTCGGGCACCCGCGGCGGCCAACCCACCGCCGACCCGGACGAGTTCGAGCACTTCGCGCTCACCGGCCTCAAGGACCCGGTCATCGGCCACCTCATCACCCAGGCCAAACCGCTCACCGACCCGGTCACCACGCGCAGCACGGCCAACCGCCGCCGCTACTACGAGAGAGCCGAGACCTGGCCGGACGGCTTCGCGGTCCTCGGGGACGCCGTCGCCGGCTACAACCCGGTCTACGGCCACGGCCTCTCCGTCGCCGCACAGAGCGTACGGACACTCGGCCGGGTCCTCGACCGCCACGGCCCCCTCGCCCGCGGCACCGCGCGCCGCATCCAGCGCGCGGTGGCGAGGCCGGTCGGCAACGCCTGGAACCTGGCGGTGGGCCAGGACGCGTACTACCCCGGCGCCGCGCCTCAGCAGCCGACCGCCGTCGAGCGGCTGCTCACCGCGTACGTCGACAAGGCGGTCGCCGCCGGTTCCGAGAACCCGCGTGCCCTGCGCGGCCTGCTGGACGTGATGAGCCTGAAGACCCCGGCGGCCCGTCTCTTCGCCCCCGACATGCTGTGGAGCATCTGCTGCGGCCCCCGCAAGGGGCCGCTGTCCGGGCCGCCGCTGAGCGAGGGGGAACGGGCGGCGGCGGGGCTCAGCTGACCTTCGGCGTCGGACCCGCGAACGCCAGGTACAGGACCCGGCTCTCCAGCAGCCATCGCCCGTCGACGCGGCGGAACGCGTCCTCGTAGTGTCCGACCTGGACGGGCGGTCCCGCGGGGGCGAGGTCGTCGCCCCGGTGGCCGTCGACGCGGTACGTCGAGAAGTACGAGGTGGCGGTGGCAGTGTCCGGGGACGTCACGGTGACGAGGATGTTGGACATCAGGCGGCGCGAGAGCCGGTCGGCGGGGCGGGAGCCGAAGTAGGCGCGCAGCGCATCCCGGCCCTTGATCAGGCGCTCGCCCTCCGGCCACTCCCAGCCGGCGTCCTCGGTGAACAGCTCGGCCACGGAGGACGGTTCACCGAGGTCGAGCCGGTGGACGAAGTCCAGGATCAGGCGCTCACAGGCGCGTTCCGCGAGGAGTTGCTCCAAAGGATCCATGATCCTTTTTAGCAGTTCCGTAGCAGTCCCGTAGCAGTCCCGCTCTCCATGCGGCGATCCCTTTACACCGCCGCCACGTACGCCACCGGCTCGCTCCCCGGCACCGGTTCCGCCCGCCCCAGTTTCACCAGGCGGCGCAGATGGGCCTCGGCCTCCGACACCGCGATGTTCCTCGACCCGTACGGGATGTCGGGCCAGGGACGGTTCCACTCCATGCGCTCGGCCAGCTGCCAGGGGGTGAGCGGCTCGGAGAGGAGAGCGAGCAGGCCGACGAGACGCTCCTCGTGGTGGGCGAGCAACTGCCGTACCCGGCTGGGCGCATCGGCGAAGGCGTGCTGATGGGCCGGGAGCACCTCGGCCGGGGTGAGGCGGCCCACCCGCTCCAGGGAGTCGAGGTAGTCGCCGAGGGGGTCGGTGACGGTGGCGTCGTCGGGATCCTCGTACAGGCCGATGTGCGGCGTGATCCGGGGCAGGACGTGATCACCGCTGAACAGGCGCCCATGGCCCGGCAATGGACCCGGATGCGCCTCCTCCAGATGCAGGCAGACATGGCCGGGCGTGTGGCCGGGGGTCCAGATCGCGCGCAGCCGGCGGCCGGGCAGGTCGAGGAGTTCGCCGGGGACGATCTCGCGGTCCGGCAGCGCGGGCGCGAGTCCGGGAACGGTACGGCGGTGCCCCCGCGCGGCCCGCAGCGGAGCGACGTGCGCCTCCGGTGCCCCCGCAGCCGTCAACTTGTCGGCCATGTACGCGTACCAGCGCTCCGGACGTGTCTCCCGCGCCCTGCGCACGATGGCCGCGTCGGCCGCATGCATCGCCACCCACGCCCCGGAGGCCTCGCGCACCTGCCCCGACAGCCCGTGATGGTCCGGATGATGATGGGTGATCACCACCCCGTGCACCTCCGCGACGGACGTCCCGCAGGCCGCGAGCCCGTCCGTCAGGGCCGTCCAGGACGCAGGATCGTCCCATCCGGTGTCCACCAGCACCGGACCCGCATCGGTGTCCACGACGTACACCAGCGTGTACCCCAGGGGGTTGTCAGGTATGGGGACCCGGACCGACCGCACGCCCCCGCCGTGATCGAACGTCCTCGTCATCCGTCCTCCACCCCCGCCGTCCGCTCCCCGCGGCCCTTGCTTACTATAGCCAGAACTGACTAGGCGTCAGATAGCGCGGGGGCGGCCGGCGAGGGCAACGCCCCCCACTGGCGGCCCACGTGCCCATTGCCCCCTATAACTAGAACTGGTTTCAGTGGGTGCTCAAGTCGACTGATGTTGGCGTGCGTTGAGCTGACCTGGGCTGATGTCTCCGTTGCCCCTCGTCGCTTGTCGATGTTGGTCACTGCCGGACGGCCCAGGGACGGCCCAGCCCTCAAAGCAGTCGGCTACACAGCACCTGCGCCGGCGCTTAAAAGATGCGGGCACGCCCTGGCGGGTCGGCCAGGTCGTCCTATGCCGGCACCGTGCCGGGCCGCTGGGTGCCGCTGCCGTCCGCCGTCGTTGCCGTCAGCACTGCCGTCACCGCCGTCGGCGGCACCGTTGTGTGACCACCGCATTAGGACTTCGATCCGGACACGCCTCGACTGCGGCAGGCGCTTGGTGGGACGGCCGGCCGGAGTCGCTGGCGTACGCCCTCGTCCGGTGTTGTTGATGTCAGCCGTGGATGTCAGAAGCGTTCTGATCCGTAGCTTTTGCCGGTCGTCAGAGACGATAGTGTCCCACCAAGTGGTGTAACGGCGATCTCCGCATAGCCCCTGGTCATGGGACGGCCACCGGACCAGAACGGCCTGTTGTGTCCCTTCTGGGCGCTCTTTCGGTGAAGTGGCAGCCGTGGCAGGCCGGTGCGGCTAGCACAACAGCCACGCCGCGTGTTTGTCCCGGGCTGCCTGGGCGAGGACTCCGCGGAGTGCTTCCCTTGTCCGGCCGCGCGTCTTGACGGCGTGACAGTTCGGGCAGAGGGCGACCATCTGTGAGGGGTGGTCACGGCCTCCAGCGGCGATCTCTTCTACGTGGTCGACTTCGAGGATCGGCCGCCCGTCGTCGGTCACGTCGTCCGGCTGTCCGGGACACCTGGGGTTCTCGCACCGGCCGTCGCATCTGATGAGGACGGCTTCGCGGGCTTGCGAGATGCGCACCGGGCGGGAGTTGGTACCGCTGGAGCGCTTTCCTCTTGTGGCAGCTTCACGGCGCTCGGCTGCCTCAACGAGTCTGCGGTACTCAGTGCCCCGGTTCGGATGCGGCGCCGAATCCGCGCGGGGCGGGGGTACGTCAGGCACGCGGGCAAGCCGCTCGCATCGCGCGTGCCGAGGTGAGCCGATGGGGACTCCGCCCTTGCCGCAGACCGGGCACGGCTTGTCGCTCGCGACCGGCAGGTCCCTTCGAGCCGCCGGAACGGTCGGTGATGTGTGTGCGGCTCCCTCTCTCGGGAGCCATGCAAGTGTCTGGGGTAGATCGGGGGCGGGTTCGTCTGGCCGGGCTCGCGCCTCCATCTCTGCGCGGGCCGCGAGTTGGGCCCGGTAGACCTCGTCCAGTGCGCCCCGTACGCGGCGGGGCTTCTTCTTCGGCTGCTTCTGCGGCTTGCTGGTGAGAGGCGGGGCCTGGGCCTTGGGCTGCTTTTGCTTCCGAGGCTTCTGCCCTTTCCCGCCCTCCGCCTGGGGCCTCCTGTTGATCCGGATGAGGTCCCGTCGCATTTCGCGGGTGACCAGCCTGCGCTTCGGCAGGCGTTCACCTTCAGGCGATGCGGCTGCGTCGCTCTTGCGGCTTCTGGCCTTCTCCCTGGCCTTGTTCAGGGCTTGACGGCGCACTTCGGCCTGCTCTGCTATGCGGGCGGCATCGCTTGCCCTTCGCGCTTCGACCTCTTCGGGGGAGAGTCTGGCTGCGCGGGCCAGGGCTTCGGCGATTCTCTTGCTCGACGCCATATCACCTTCCTTTCGTGCCTCACCTGGTGTCGCACCAGGCCCGCCTGAGTGGTCTCGACTACGAGCGAAGCGTTCCAACCATCCGGGCCCGCGCGGCGCTGCCGCGTTCGGTGGCGATGCCCCTCACCTCCTCTCATGCGGGCGGGATGTGGTGTGTGGCCTCTATGTAGTTCTCAAGTATCAGCGCCTCGGGATGGGTCATGTCCCCCTGTGGTGGTGCAACCGCGTCAGGGGGGTGTCTCCTCCGGGGTGCGGGCTGCGACTGTCATCGACAGCCGGTCGACCACGTCCTTGGGGCTTAGCTCGGCATGCGCGAGACGGCCCGTGAGGCTTACGAGGAGCCAGCGGCCGGCTGCCTCCTCGTCAGGGAGGGGTACCCCGCATTCGTGCAGGGCTTGGACGTACAGTTCACGGATCTCGGTCTCGTCGCTCCTGCGCGGCAGGCCGGCCAGTTCGCGCAGGGCGGGGGAATCACGCCCCTCGACGAGTGCATGAGCAGCAAGCATCGGGAGCTCCTCGGGTGGGAGTATCTCCGCCACATACTGCCAAGCGCTGTGCTGCAACCGGTCCATGCACTCATCGTGAGAGCAACGCGACTTCCTAGCACCCTGATTGCCGTTTTGGCCTCGGGTTCCTTACGGAGCGACCTCTTCGTCCCGAAGTAACTTAGCTGGGCGGTCTGCCTTGGGCTGGTGTGCCCCTGACCTGCGTTGAGGGTCCGCGGGCGTCCGCGCTCGTCCGCCGTTGTGCGTCGGCGTTGTCACGCAGTTAGACACTCACTCCTCCCCTTCGGGGAGTGCCTGGCTCACCAGCAGCCCGTTGATCTTCCGGCGTACTGAGAGGTTGGGTCGTTGGGGTGGCCTCGCTCGTGGCCGTCAGCGCGCGACCACACGAGCAGAACCAGCAGCGCGAGAAACTCGTTACGCCCTTGGCCCACTTCATGGCCTCCTCATCGCGGAGCTACTCCTTGCGTAGTGCCCGACGACAGGACCAGCAGGGCAGGCAAGGTAGTCAGCAGCGGATGTCCGAAAGCCCCAACGTTGATCACCTTTACCGATGCGGCCGTGACCTGTGCGCGGGGGAACCGGCCCGCACACCGCAGCGTCGGTTACGAATGTGACTGAAGTGATGCCCACCCTGCCCGCGGACCACAGCGAACTGATCTCCGACCTTTCCGGGATCGTAAGTGACTACCCTTACGTGGACCCGGAACTGACCCTCGCTGTCCTTGCCGGTGACGCGGCGGAGACGCTCGGCCGTAACGGCACTCCGGAAGGACGCCGGGAGCGGACCGGGTACACGATCCTGCTGTATGCCACCTGCTGGTATGTCTCGGCACGCATCTTCAGCAAGTCGCTGTTCGCGTCGTACACGGAGGTCCTGGACGGGTTCCGCGCCACGCTTGACCCGGCGTCCTGTGCCTGCCCGGCCGGAGTCCACCCTGCGGATCTGGACTCGGAGTACGGTGTCGAGGCCGGGGCGAGCATGCTGACCGAGGCTGGCCGCGCCGTATTCGCCGAGGACTACGGTCTCAACGACGAGGAGCTGGCTGCCTTCGACTGCGAGGGGTTCCTCGCCGGCCTTGCCGACCAGGCCGCCGCCCGCATACGCGAGGCACACCAGGAGATCTTCGGCGGCATCGACGTTTCCCACCTCGGCGCGCAGTTCATCCGCGACGACGGCGGCATCGACGTCGTCGCCATGCAGGAGGCGATCCGGCGTACCTGGGAGGACAACACCGGCCCGGTCGCCTTGTGGTCCGCCCGCCGCTGGCTGTCCGAGCAGGTGCGGGACGAGGAACGGCTCGGCCTGTTCCTGTGCATGTGGATGGGCATCGCCCAGACGTACGAAGGGCTGCCGCCCTCGTATGCCCGCGATCTGGCCGCAGCCCTCGACACCATTGACCTGGACGTCTCCTGCGAGCACCCTCGTCACCCCTGGTCCGCCGCCGAGGCTACCGTGCAGTCCCGGTACCGCGCGGTGGTCCACCTGTACGCGCCCGAGGACCACCCGGACACCCCCGTACCCGCCGAGCTCTCGGCCCGCGAGCTGTGGGACTGCCCGGCGCAGTACGCCGAGCTGGCACGCAGCGCACTGGTGAACCTCGAGAGCTGGCGTCACATGCGCGGCGGCGAGGATGAGGACTGGGAAGACTGAGCGGTTCCGGTGCACTACCTCCATCTGGACGCCATGGGCCGCGTCTGCTCAACCGTGTGTGGGGCGACGTAAAGTTCTCGCACCGCACGATCGGCGTAAAGCTGCCTAAAGCCTCCATCGTCCTGTTCCCGGGATGTTCTCATCGAGCACACAAAGGGCCCTCCGTAGTGTCCACGGAGGGCCCTTATGGCCTCTGACCGGGTGTTTCTCGTGCCCCCGGCAGGATTCGAACCTGCGACACCCGCTTTAAGGAGTTCGATCCGCAGCGTGCAAGCCTCTGGCGCCTCAAGCGCGTAAGGGCCGTGAATGGTTCCCCCTGGGTGCCCGCGTCTGCTGGCGTTGATGTCAGACGTGGATGTCAGCTAGCTGCGCTACCAACGTCCGCCGAACAGCGGTTGCAGGGTGGCCGCTATGCCTGATGTGATCGCCAGGATGCCGCCCATGCTGGCGAGCGTGGTAGTCGAGTTCTGAAACAGTTCTTGCCGGAGCCGTGCCCAGCGGGCGCTCCAGAAGATCATCTTGAGCTTCTGCCACTTGTGTTGGCGAAGGTGGCAACCCATGAGAGCTCCGTGACTGTTGTTGCGGCACGACCCGCCCCGACCCTCCGCTCCGCACCAGACGGGCACGTTGAAGAAGAAGTAGAAGGCGCTGACCCCGGACAGGACCAGGAGTACCGCCGGCCCGAAGTCGAACGTCAACCAGCCAGCGACCAGCACCGCAAACACGATCCAACCCCAATATTTCCCGAATCCCCTCATGCGCGTTCATGATTCGGTGTCGCCAGGACGGAGGGGGCGGCGCGGTGGGGGCGCACGGTTGCAAGCCGGTGCGCTGCGCGAACTCCGCTGTGCCGCCGGCTTCAGTAGCCGGTCTGATCAGCCCTTCCGCTGACCAGCGGAACAGAAGAAGCCCACGGCTCTGACCAGCTCAGACGCCGTAGGTTTCTGTCGTTGTCGGTCGGCGTCGGCTGACCTCGGACGGCCCGGGTGGATCGTCTACGAACTTCGCGCTTTGGTGGGCGAAAGGCTGTATGCGTCACCTAGCCTGGCCCTCACAACTTGTGACGCTGGGGGGCGACCTTGCTGCACCGTGAAAACCTACAGTCCTTCAAGGCGGCCCTGTCGGCCGCGCTGCGGACGACCAACCAGGCCGACGACGCCTTGAGTGATCGCTTTGTAGAGCTTCGTCCGGGCACGGTGGCCACGCTTGAGTCAGCTGTCAACCACCTCGTCACAGGTCGTCGAGGTGTCGGTAAGTCCACCACGCTCGCTGTCCTTCAGCGGCGGGCAGAAGAGCGCGGCGCCCGGGTCATCTTCGTAGACGTGGAGACTCATAAGTCTCGCTCTTACCCCGACGTCCTCATTGAGATCATCATCGACATCCTTCAGGCGATCGAGCCCAAGGGATGGAAGAGGCCTCAACGGCAACTTCGCCGTGAGGTCAAGGAACTGCTCGCGGTTCTTGGTGCTCTCCGTGATGCCGGCGCCGAGGTCACGCAGAGCGTGGAGAGCGACGACACGCGGACAAGCGACCTCAAGGTCAGTCTGCAGGGCGGCATAGCCAGGCAGTACGCGAAGCTGAGCGCGTCGGCCGGAGGGTCACGATCTAAGCGGACAAAGACATCGGAGACCTCCACGCAAACGCGCCGCAAGGAGGAATTCCTTCGTGATCTTGCCCCGGCTATTGCGCAGGTTCTGGAAAGTGCGGCTAACCTCGACGGGCGTAAGTCCCTCCTTGTTGTCCTCGATGACTTTTACTTCATCGCCAAAGATAAGCAGCCGCTGGTTTTGGATCACCTTCATGGGGTTACAAAGCGGAGTAATGTCTGGTTGAAGATTGGCAGTGTTCACTCGAGGACCCAGTCGTTCGCTGATGGAGATCCGCCGCTCGGCATGCAGCCGCCTCATGATCTCCAGCACCTCTCTCTTGACGTCGGCCTTGCGGACTTCGCGACGGCGCAGACCTTTCTCGAAGAGGTTGCAAACGGCGTACTCACTCCTGCGGGATTTAAGATTCGGGAAGTCCTCACGCAAACTGCGCGTGAGCGGGCTGTGTTGGTCGCCGGTGGTGCGGTTGCTCGGGACTATTTCGACCTCCTAATTGCGGCAGCGGACGCCGGATGGGAATCGTCTCAGCGGGGTGGAGGAAGCGACGAACCGTTCGCCATTGGTGCGGAGAACATCCAAGCGGCAGCGGGCCTGCGCCTTCAGCGCAAGCAGACCGACCTCCGTAATGACGCAGGGCGCGATGCCCCGGCTCTTGAATCTCGATTCGACGACCTGGTGAGGTTCGTCAGAGATCGCGAAACTTTCTTCTTCCTTGTGCGCCGTGAGCACATGGATACAGACTGGGGTCGGGAAATTGTAGAACTTGAAGACTTGCGGTTTGTTCACCGAATTATGACCACGAGGCCGAACACTGCAACGTGGCGAGGCGTGGAGACGGTCGTCTTTATGGTCGACTTCGCCGCCCTGGTTTCGAGGCGCATGCGCAAGGCTCCCGTGGAGTTCTGGAAAGCCGGGAAATCTGATGAGCTGAGGCGCGCAGAATGGGTTTACGAGCCAAACTGGGCCGAGACTCCTACAAAAGGCAAGAAGAGTCGGGGAGTTGCGGCCTCGGAGGATTTGGAGTTGCCTTTCGAGTAGCTCTCTGCCCCGTTGCTGGCATCAGGAGTACTCACTTAGGTCGGTGGAGCGGCTTTGGGTTGGAGCTGATTTGGCGCGAGTGATCATGGCCCCGTAAGCTTCCGGCGCGTCGGGCAGTCTGTGACCTGCCCGGTAAAGTACGACGTTGGGGCCATGATCTTCGAGGCACGCGCCAAATTGGCTGCCTAAAGCCGTGGAGCCGACCGGCCTCAGCCACAGAGGTTTTTCCTACCTCTGCCTGCATGCACGCAGCGCGCCGCCGGGCGCGGCCAGCCGGGGCGGAGACAGGAGGCAGGCCGCGCCGCTGAGGCGGCGCGCGCCCGCGCCGTGCGCGGGCCTTGAGATGATGTAGAGAAAGTCTTACCGCGCTAGTGACCTGGCATCGAGGAATCGATCATGCAGCCCGGCTCTTCGGCTCCTCGCCGTGCTCCAAGTACACCGGAGCAGAGCTGGCCCTGGCCTCGACAGCCGCCCTAATACGTCGGGCCAGTCGCGGGATCGTACGCTCGGTGATCTGCGCTGGAGAGACAAACGCGAAGCTCTTCAGCTCCTCCGGCTGCAAGGTGATCGCTTCCAGGTGGTCTTGCGTGAGCTGGCCGCCGTCGAACAGGTACAGCACCTTGTCGCCCTCGGCCTCGTTGGGGGCCCAGCCGACCGCGAGCAGGCGCCCGATGGGCGGGGTGATCCCCAGCTCCTCCTGGACCTCGCGGATGGCGGCGTGCAGCGGGGACTCGCCGGTCTCGACGTACCCGCCGGGGATCTCCCAGTAGTCCTTGTAAGAGGGCTCCACCATGAGGACCCGCCCGGCGGCATCAAAGAAGAGCGCACCCGCTGCCATGCGCGGGTGCGCCATCTTCGCTTCGTGTGCATTCGGCGCCATGCAGCCGAGGGTACCCAGGTCAGACCACGCGCAGCCTGTCGGCCAGGTCCGCCAGGTCCGCCAGGTTCCGGCTCGGCCGGCCGCGCTGCCCTCGCACCCAGGTGAGCACCAGTTCCCGCGCCAGGTAGTGGCTCCGCACCTGCTCCGGTGCCCAGCTCTCTGCTTCGAGGACCTTGGCGAGCGCGTCGTCCATCCGGTTGTAAGCGCTGAGGGCCCGGGCTACTTCGAGGTTGTGCCGTGTACGGCGTTCCGTCGGAAGTCCGGTCGTGTCGATCTGCGGGCCGAGGTCGACCGCTACCTGCATGTCGCCCAGCTCGGCCGCCGTGGCCACTCGGTGGATCGCGACGTTCGTCGGCCCGAAGGCGGTCCAGACGTGATTGGCGTCGGTGCCGAGTCGGTCGGCCGCTCGTTTTGCCTCGTCCAGGAAGGTCCGCGTCGTGGCCGCCGTTCCTTCCAACCGCAATCGAAAGGAACCACCATCATGCCCCACCACACCCCGCCCCGCCGAGGATCTGCCCGGCCTGCGACGGCTTCGCCTCCGTCGCCGTCACCCTCGGCGGCCGCGACCACCGTGGCCACCTGCGCACCAGCACCGCCCACTGCCCGGCCTGCCAGGGCACCGGCACCGGCACCGCCCGCCGCTCTCCGGAGGGCGCCCGTGTCTGAGCAGCTGCTCGACCGTGCCACCCTCGGCGACCTGCTGAGGGTGGCTTCGGCCTCTGACTACCACCGCTGGCACGAGCAGATCCGCCGCACCAGCGGCTGCGCCGACCCCATCCACCTGACCGGCTGGGTCTTGCACAAGGACAAGACGACCGGCGAGACCCTCCACCACTACTCCACCGAGGGCGAACCCGGTGGACGGCTCCGACTCGCATGCGGAAACCGCCGCGCCTCCCGCTGCCCGTCCTGCGCTTGGACCTACGCGGGCGACACCTACCACCTCATCCGCGCCGGCCTCGCCGGGGACGACCGCCGCGACATCCCCGCCACCGTCCGCGACCATCCCCGCGTCTTCGCCACCCTCACCGCCCCCTCGTTCGGCCGCGTCCACAACCGGCCCGACCGGGGCGTCTGCCGCTGCGGCACCCGCCACGCCGCCGACGACCCCACACTCGGCACGGCCCTCGACCCGGAGACGTACGACTATCCGCTGTCCGGGTCCCTGCACGTCACCCAACAGGTCAAGATCGTGGAACGGAAGCTGGTCTTCGCTCCGCCGAAGAACGGCAAGCTCCGTGATGTGCCGCTGCCGGACTCGGTCGCCTTCGCGCTCGCCGAGCACATGACGGCCTTCCCGCCGGCCGAAGTCACGCTGCCCTGGATGCACCCCGACGGAGAGCCGGTGACCAGGCTGTTGTACTTCACGGGTGCTGAGGGCGGAGCGGTCTGGCGCAATGCCTTCAACGCGCATGCCTGGAAGGCCGCGCTCGCCGCAGCGGGAGTGATCCCCAAGCCCGGCCCGGGGGAGCGGTACAAGGAAGCCCGCGAAGACGGCATGCACGCGCTACGGCACTTCTATGCTTCGGTGCTCCTCGACGCAGGGGAGAGCATCAAGGCCCTGAGCGCCTACCTCGGCCATTCCGACGCCGGGTTCACGCTCCGCACCTACACCCACCTCATGCCGAGCAGCGAGACGCGTACGAGGAACGCCGTCGACGCGATGTACCGCACGGCCCAACAGCCCCCTGACGGCCCACGCCCTTCCGCACCCGCCCCTGATCACCGGGAAACCGCTGGTCAGGGGCATTCTGGTCCTGTCCGTGGACTACTTTAACTAGAACTGATATCAGTTCTGAAACAGCGTCAGAAACAGGCGGTGCGGCGGGAGGCAGTCGGCCATGACCGAGCTCGTGGAACACGGACAGCTGTTCATCGGCGGGGAGTTGACCGACCCGCTGGGCAAGGACGTCATCGAGGTGATCTCCCCGCACACCGAGGAGGTCATCGGCCGGGTGCCGCACGCCTCACGGGAGGACGTCGACCGGGCGGTGGCGGTCGCGCGCCGGGCCTTCGACGAAGGTCCCTGGCCGCGCGCGACGCTGGAGGAGCGGATCGAGGTCGTCACCCGGATCAAGGACGGCATCCTCGCCCGGCACGAGGAGATCGCCCGGGTGATCTCCGCCGAGAACGGCTCCCCGTACTCCTGGAGCGTCCTCGCCCAGGCGCTCGGCGCGATGATGGTGTGGGACGCGGCGATCAAGGTCGCGCGGGACTTCACCTACGAGGAGCGGCGGGACGGGGTCCTCGGCCCGATCCTCGTGCGGCGCGAGCCGGTCGGCGTGGTCGCGGCCGTCGTCCCGTGGAACGTCCCGCAGTTCGTCGCCGCAGCCAAGCTCGCCCCCGCGCTGCTCACCGGCTGCACGGTCGTACTCAAGCCGTCCCCGGAGTCGCCGCTGGACGCGTATCTCCTCGGCGAGATCGCGCGCGAGGCCGGACTGCCCGAGGGTGTCCTGTCGATCCTCCCCGCCGACCGCGAGGTCAGCGAGTACCTGGTGGGGCACCCCGGCATCGACAAGGTCTCCTTCACCGGCTCGGTCGCGGCCGGCAAGCGGGTCATGGGGGTGGCCGCCCGCAATCTCACCCGGGTCACGCTGGAGCTGGGCGGCAAGTCGGCGGCGGTCGTGCTTCCGGACGCGGACGTCCAGGCCGCCGTGTCGGGCATCGTCCCGGCGGCCTGGATGAACAACGGGCAGGCCTGTGTCGCCCAGACCCGCATCCTCGTCCCGCGCGCCCGCTACGACGAGTTCGCGGACGCCTTCGCCCAGGCGGCGGGCGCCCTGAAGGTCGGTGACCCACTGGATGCGGCCACCCAGGTCGGCCCCCTGGTCGCCCGGCGCCAGCAGCAGCGCAACCTCGACTACATCCGCATCGGCCAGGAGGAGGGTGCCAAGATCCTCACCGGCGGCGGCCGCCCGGCCGGCCTGGAGCGCGGCTGGTACGTGGAGCCCACCCTCTTCGGCGACGTGGACAACTCCATGCGCATCGCCCGCGAGGAGATCTTCGGCCCCGTGATCTGCCTCCTCCCCTACGGCGACGAGCAGGACGCCGTGAAGATCGCCAACGACTCGGACTACGGCCTGTCCGGCAGCGTGTGGACGGCCGACGTCGAGCGCGGCATCGAGGTCGCCCGCCAGGTGCGTACCGGCACCTACTCCGTCAACACGTTCAGCCTGGACATGCTCGGCCCGTTCGGCGGCTACAAGAATTCGGGGCTGGGGCGGGAGTTCGGCCCCGAGGGCTACGGCGAGTACCTCGAACACAAGATGATCCACCTGCCGGCGGGGTCCTAGGGATGGGCGACCGCTGGCACGTCGAGGTCGACCGGTCGGTGTGCATCGGCTCGGCCCAGTGCCTCCACCACGCCCCGGACGGCTTCCGCCTCGACACCGCCCGCCAGTCCCACCCCGTCGAACCGGACACCGACGCGAGCGAACAGGTCCTGGAGGCGGCCGAGGGCTGCCCGGTGGAAGCGATCATGATCACGGTACTGGGCAGCGGGGAGCCGGTGTTTCCACCCGAGGACTGAGGACTATGGGGTGTCGGAGCCGCGGGGTACTCTCCTGCGGTTCCGACGTTGCTCGTACCGACCGGGGTGGGAAAGCGTGCGCAAGTCCGAGGCCAAGCGGCTGATCGACGAGGCCTATGAGGCGTGGGAGGCCGAGGAGTGGCTGACCGCGGCAGGCCTGCTGGAGCAGGTGCTCGCGCACTTCCCGGACGAGAAGCGCAGCGCGGTGTGGTGGTACGACGCGGCGCTGGCCCACAAGTTCCTGCGCAACTGGGCGAAGGCGTACGAGTTGGGGCGCGAGGCCGCCGCCCGCGCCCCGCGCGGCGAGGGCGACCCGGCGTACTGGAACCTCGGCATCGCCGCGACCATTCAGCGCGACTGGACCACCGCCCGGGAGGCCTGGACGGGCTTCGGTATCGACCTCCCGGACGGCGAGGGCGAGATCGACGCCCGCCTCGGCGCAGCCTGTGTGCGCCTGGACACGGGTGGTGAACGGGAGGTCGTCTGGATCGACCGCCTCTGCCCGACCCGTGGCCGCGTGGTGAACGTGCCGGTGACCGGCGGGCGCCGCTTCGGCGAGATCGTCGTCCACGACGGCGAACCCAAGGGGCACCGGGTGGTCGACGGCCACGAGTTCCCCGTCTTCGACGAGCTCCTCCTCTTCGAGGCCTCCGACCTGCCGACGCTGACGGTGACGGTGAACGCGGGCGAGTCCGCCGACCTGGACGCCCTGATGCGCCTGTTCGTGGAGCAGGGCTACGGCGCCGAGCCGGCGAGCAGTGTCAACGTCCTGTGCGCCTGCTGCAGCGAGGGCACCCACGAACAGGAGCGCACGACCCACGCAGGAGCACAGAGCGTGTCCCTGGCCGCCCCCGAGCCGGAGGCCCGCCGCCTGCTGGACCAGTGGGCCGGTGAAGTGCTGCTGGGGCGCAGCTGGAGCGGGCTGGAGCCGGTCGCCTAGGCATGCGCAGCTGCCGCCATGGCACAGGGTGCCACTATGGTCGAAATGTTCCCCTTCGGCTGGCTATGTGCCGCTATCGGGACTATCCTGATAAGTGCCTACGGGGCGAGTGAGGGAGTCCCACCGGAGTAGCCGACTTTGGCGTGACGCACAGGCATCCGCCGGGGCCGACAGCGACGGTAGGGCTGAGAGGCCGGAAGGCAGCAGTCAGGCTGGACGGCGACCCCCAATACCTGATCCGGACCATGCCGGCGAAGGGAACCCGTCTCGTAGGTTTCTGCATGCCCAGGGCGCGCGCGGAGGATGTCACTCAAGAGGCAGGCCGCCCTCCCAGGTCTCGCTCACAGCGGCCCGGAGTTCTGCGTCGGAGAGGTCTCCGGGCTCTCTGAGGTCAGGACCGGCCGAGTAGTCCTCCAGGATCATGAACACCCGGTCGAAGAGGTCGCCGAGCGGCCCCTGGATCCGTTCCCCGTACCCCTGGGAAGCGCGTCGGGCCTCCCACCAGCCGTGTGCGAGGTCCGGGGCGCCCAGGGTGCCGTGCGTGAACGCGTCCAGCAGGGCCAGCTGCCGCGCCGCCGCACTGGCAGGAGCGACGTCGGAGGGGTGGGACCAGGCCAGGTGCAGGGGTGGGTAGGCGGCTGCCACGGTCGGCAGAGCGGGGTGGCGTTCGGCGAGGGTGCGGGCGTAGCGGGCGAAGCGTGCGCGTGCCGTGTCGACTCCCTCGGCAACGGCCGCGGCCATGAAGGCTGCGGTTCCCGCGAGCAGGGCGTAGCCCGCTTCCGGAAAGAGGACGGCTCCTTGCCGATCGGGCGTGGTGAGCAGAGAGGGGAGCCGGATCTCGGCGTCCGCGCAGAGGATGGGTGTGGTGCCCAGGGCGCGGCATCCGGCCGCTGTGCGGCGGGCGAGCGCCGCATCCACGTGGACACCCGCCGGGACCGGAGCCACCGCCTTGCCCTGCAGCCAGGACGGGGTGAAGGTGCCGTCCTGGCCGAGTACCGCATCCAGGTGGGGCGGTGGTGCGTGCATCGGGCCTCGCCGTCCTCCGCTCAGCGCGACGCCCCCGGCTCCGTCAGGTCGATCAGTCGGCACACCGTCTCGATGTCGATCTTCACCTGGGCGATGGAGGCGCGGCCCGAGAGCCAGGTGATGAGGGCCGAGTGCCAGGTGTGTTCGATGACGCGGACCGCGGAGAGCTGCTCGGGGGTCGGGTGTTCCAGGCCCACCGCGTCCAGGATGATCGCCGTGGTCTGCCGGGAGACCTGGTCGACCTCGGGGGAGACGCTGCGGTCGGCGAAGGTGAGGGCGCGGACCATGGCGTCGGCCAGGTGCGGCTCGCGCTGGAGGGCGCGGAAGGCCCGCATCAGGGTCTCCGCGACCCGCTCGGCCGCCGTGTCGCCCGCCGGGGGCTTCTTGCGCAGTGTCCCGTGCATGTGCTCCAGCTGGTCCTGCATGGTGGCGACCAGCAGATGCACCTTGGAGGGGAAGTAGCGGTAGAGGGTGCCCAGGGCGACCTGGGAGGACTCCGCCACCTCGCGCATCTGTACGGCGTCGAAACCGCCCCGGCTGGCCAGCTGCGCGCTCGCGTGCAGGATCCGGCGGCGGCGGGCCTCCTGCCGCTCCGTGAGAGGCGGCGAGGCAGGCCTCGAACTACTCGCTTCCGCAGGCATGGGTCCCGTTCCGTGACAGTCGGTGAGGACATCTGTTAGGGCACGTGATCATCCTGCACGGCGGGGGCCCGAGTCGTGGCGTGAATCACCTGATCCACTGCTCACAGCGCCCCTACCTGCCGGTAGATTCAGAGCCTCTTGAACGATCAAGTCTGAAACTTGTTCTAGATTAGCGTCCCGTCGTAGTCTCGCGGGACAGCGCAGGGAGAAGGGGGTCCGGAGTGACCGCTGAGGCCAGGGAGGCCGGGTCCCCGAAGGACCTTGCCGCCGACGGCGAGCGACCGCTCGACATCGCGCTTCTCACCTATAAAGGGAACCCGTTCTGCGGCGGCCAGGGCGTCTACGTACGGCACCTCTCCCGCGAGCTGGCCCGCCTCGGCCACCGGGTGGAGGTCATCGGCTCGCAGCCGTATCCCGTCCTCGACGAGGGCTACGACGGCCTGAGCCTGACCGAGCTGCCCAGCCTCGACCTCTACCGCCAGCCCGACCCCTTCCGCACCCCGGGGCGGGACGAGTACCGGGACTGGGTCGACGCCCTGGAGGTCGCCACCATGTGGACCGGCGGCTTTCCCGAACCGCTGACGTTCTCCCTGCGCGCCCGCCGCCATCTGCGCGCCCGCCGCGGCGAGTTCGACGTCGTCCACGACAACCAGACGCTCGGGTTCGGGCTGCTGGGGGACATCGGCGCCCCCCTGGTCACCACCATCCACCACCCCATCACCGTCGACCGGCAGCTGGAGCTGGACGCGGCCGAGGGCTGGCAGCGCCGTTACTCGGTGCGCCGCTGGTACGCCTTCACCCGGATGCAGAAGCGCGTCGCCCGCCGCCTGCCCTCCGTGCTCACCGTCTCCGGCACCTCCCGCCAGGAGATCGTGGACCACCTCGGCGTCCGTGACGACCGTATCCACGTGGTCCACATCGGCGCCGACACCGACCTGTTCTCGCCGAATCCGGCCGTGCGCGAAGTGCCCGGCCGGATCGTCACCACCTCCAGCGCGGACGTGCCGCTCAAGGGCCTGGTCTTCCTCGTCGAGGCGCTCGCCAAGGTGCGCACCGAGCACCCGGCCGCCCACCTCGTCGTCGTCGGCAAGCGCCCCACGGAGGGCCCGGTCGCCCAGGCCGTCGAGCGCTACGGCCTCGACGGCGCGGTCGAGTTCGTCAAGGGCATCTCCGACGCCGAACTGGTCGACCTGATCCGCTCGGCCGAGGTGGCCTGCGTGCCCTCGCTCTACGAGGGCTTCTCGCTGCCCGCCGCCGAGGCCATGGCCACCGGCACCCCGCTGGTCGCCACCACCGGCGGCGCGATCCCCGAGGTCGCCGGACGCGACGGCGAGACCTGTCTGGCCGTACCGCCCGGTGACGCGGGGGCGCTGGCCGCCGGGCTCGGCCGGCTGCTCGGCGACCCGGAGTTGCGCACCCGGCTCGGCCGCGCGGGCCGTGAGCGGGTCCTGCGGCACTTCACCTGGGCCCGCGCCGCCGAGGGAACCGTCGCCCGTTACCGCGAGGCGATCGCCCGCTCCGAGCCGCGCGAGAACAGCGGCCCGGCCACCGCCGCAACTGGTGTCTACTCCGAAAGCAGGGCCACGTGCTGACCGTCGACTTCTCCCGGTTCCCGCTCGCCCCGGGCGACCGTGTCCTGGACCTCGGCTGCGGGGCCGGCCGGCACGCCTTCGAGTGCTACCGGCGCGGCGCGCAGGTCGTGGCCCTCGACCAGAACGGCGAGGAGATCCGCGAGGTCGCCAAGTGGTTCGCGGCGATGAAGGAGGCCGGCGAGGCACCCGAGGGCGCGACCGCGACCGCGATGGAGGGCGACGCCCTCGCGCTGCCCTTCCCGGACGAGTCCTTCGACGTCGTCATCATCTCCGAGGTGATGGAGCACATCCCCGACGACAAGGGGGTGCTGGCGGAGATGGTGCGGGTGCTGAAGCCGGGCGGGCGGATCGCCGTCACCGTGCCGCGCTACGGGCCCGAGAAGGTCTGCTGGGCGCTGTCCGACGCCTACCACGAGGTCGAGGGCGGCCACATCCGCATCTACAAGGCCGACGAACTGCTCGCCAAGGTCCGCGAAGCGGGCCTGAAGCCGTACGGCACCCACCACGCGCACGCCCTGCACTCGCCGTACTGGTGGCTCAAGTGCGCCTTCGGCGTCGACAACGACAAGGCGCTGCCGGTGCGGGCGTACCACAAGCTGCTCGTCTGGGACATCATGAAGAAGCCGCTCGCCACCCGGATCGCCGAGCAGGCGCTGAACCCGGTCATCGGCAAGAGCTTCGTCCTCTACGCGACCAAGCCCCACCTGCCCCGGCTCGCCGAGACCGACGGGGCGGCCGCCCAGTGACGACACCCCGGACAGAACACCTCGTCCTGCCCGGGGTCCTCACCGCCGAGCAGGCTGCCGCGACCGTACGCGGCATCCTCGCGGTACAGCGGGAGGACGGGGCGATCCCGTGGTTCCGCGGGCACCACCTCGACCCGTGGGACCACACCGAAGCCGCCATGGCCCTGGACGCGGCCGGCGAGCACGAGGCCGCCGAGCGGGCGTACACCTGGCTCGCCACCCACCAGCACCAGGACGGCTCCTGGTACGCCGCCTACGCCGACGGCGCCCACGACGACGTCACCGACCGCGCCCGCGAGTCGAACTTCGTCGCCTACATCGCCGTCGGCGTCTGGCACCACTACCTGTCCACCGGCGACGACACGTTCCTGGACCGCATGTGGCCCACCGTGTACGCGGCCGTGGAGTGGGTGCTGCGGCTGCAGCAGCCCGGCGGCCAGATCGGCTGGCGGCGCGAGGACGACGGCACGCCCACCGCGGACGCGCTGCTCACCGGCAGCTCCTCGATCCACCACGCCCTGCGCTGTGCGCTCGCCATCGCCGAGCAGCGCGAAGAGCCGCAGCCGGACTGGGAGTTGGCGGTGGGCGCGCTGCGCCACGCGATCCGCAAGCACCCCGAGCGCTTCCTCGACAAGGACCGCTACTCGATGGACTGGTACTACCCCGTCCTCGGCGGCGCGCTGACCGGAGCGGAGGCGAAGTCCCGCATCGAGGCGGACTGGGACCGCTTCGTCGTCCCCGCGTTCGGGGTCCGCTGCGTGGTCCCCAACCCGTGGGTGACCGGCGGCGAGTCCAGCGAGCTGGCCCTGGCCCTGTGGGTGATGGGCGAGTCCGACCGCTCCCTGGAGATCCTCCAGTCCATCCAGCACCTGCGCGACCCGGAGAGCGGCCTGTACTGGACGGGCTACGTCTTCGACGACGACGCGATCTGGCCCCGCGAACTGACCACCTGGACCGCGGGCTCCCTCCTGCTCGCCGTCGCCGCCCTGGGCGGCCACGACGCCACGTGCGCGGTCTTCGGCGGCGAACAGCTGCCGGCCGGCCTGGACCCCGACTGCTGCGCCTGAGGGATCAGTGCCGGTGCATCCGGTTGGCGACGGCGTGGCCCACGAACAGGTAGACCACGGCGGCGAGGCCGTAACCGACGATCACCTGGGCCCAGGCCTGGTCCAGGGTGAACAGGTGGAGGGACCAGCCGGCCAGCCAGGTGGCGGCGTCGTGCACGAACCGGACCACGCTGTTGGCCCGGTTCGCGTCCAGCAGGTACAGCACGATCCACAGGCCGAGGATGAGGGCCATGACGTCGGCGACGAGAGCGATGACCCGCCCGGCCGGATTCCCACCGGGGCGATATCGGAGCATGTCTCCCGGGTTTCCGCTTGTGGCGCGGTGAAACCCGGCCCGAGACCCGGACGGCGGCGGCCAGGTGGTGCACACCGGTCGACCGGGTGAGACTGCCGCAGGAAGCACCCGCTCGGGGAGACACGTCGGGAGGACCCCCGTGCCCGTACCGATACGGCGCCTCTGCGTGGCGCTCACCCTCTGCTGCGCCCTGCTGGCCGGCTCCACGGCCTGCGGCAGCAGCAGTGACCAGAGCAGTACGAAGACCACGGCGCAGCAAGCCGCCCTCGAGGCGGCCACGCCCAGTCCGAGCACCTCGGCCGAGCGCCAGAAGTTCGCCAAGACCCGGTTCGTGGCGAACGCGGGCCTCGCCGCCGGTGCGACCTACCAGTGGATCGTGAAGCCCTGGAAGGCGGGCAAGTTCAAGAAGGGTGCCAAAGGGCGCAAGACGGCCCTGCTGAAGGCCGGCCTCGCCGGCGCCTTCGCCTACAACCGGCTCAAGGCCGCCCAGAAGAACGCCCAGGGCGACCCGACGCTCTCCAAGGCCCTCGCACCGCTCACGGCCGGCATCGAGGGCCTGAAGAGCCTGCCGTCCAAGCTGCGCAAGGGTGACGAGAACGCGGCCGGTTCCTTCGACGACATCATCGGCAAGGTCAAGGACGCGGGCCAGGACGCCGGAGCCCCGGTCAAGGACCAGGTGCCGTCCGCCTCGCAGTTGAGCCACGGCTAGGAGTTCAGCTCTGCCAGCACCCTGAGGGTGCGCGGGTCCGGTGACAGGGCCAGCAGGTCCGTCACCGGGCCCTTGCGCCACAACTCCAGGCGTTCCGCGATGTGTTCGCGCGGGCCGACCAGGGAGATCTCGTCGGCGAAGGCGTCCGGCACGGCCAGCACGGCCTCCTCGCGGCGTCCGGCCAGGAACAGCTCCTGGATCCGCCGCGCCTCCTCCTCGTAGCCCATGCGCGCCATGAGGTCGGCGTGGAAGTTGCGGGCCGCGTGGCCCATCCCGCCGATGTAGAAGCCGAGCATGGCCTTCACGGGCAGCAGCCCCTCGGCGACGTCGTCACACACCTTCACCCGGGTCAAAGGGGCCACCAGGAACCCCTCGGGCAGCTCCCGCACCGCGTCCCCGTACACCTCCGGCCGGCTCGGCGCCCAGTACAACGGCAGCCAGCCGTCGGCGATCCGGGCGGTCTGCGCCACGTTCTTCGGCCCCTCGGCGCCGAGCAGGACGGGGACATCGCCTCGCAGTGGATGCGTGATGGACTTCAGCGGCTTGCCGAGCCCCGTGCCGTCCGGCCCCCGGTAGGGGAGGGGATGGAACCGCCCGTCCACCGCCACCGGCGCCTCCCGCCGCAGCACCTGCCGTACGACGTCCACGTACTCCCGCGTCGCGGTCAGCGGCGACTTCGGGAACGGGCGGCCGTACCAGCCCTCCACCACCTGCGGACCCGACAGACCCAGCCCCAGCATCATCCGCCCGCCGGAGAGGTGGTCCAGGGTGAGTGCGTGCATCGCGGTGGCGGTCGGAGTGCGGGCCGCCATCTGGGCAACGCCCGTACCCAGCCTGATCGTTGACGTCTGCGCGGCGATCCAGGTCAGCGGGGTGAAGCAGTCCGAGCCCCAGGACTCGGCCGTCCACACGGAGTGGTAGCCGAGCCGCTCCGCCTCGCGGGCCAGCGGCACATGACGGGCGTCCGGGCCGCGTCCCCAGTAACCGAGTGCGAGACCGAGCCGCATGCCTGCCTCCTGACGGATCGTCAGTTCCGTAAGCCGGGAGGCGACTGTACGGCAACGGCCCCCCGCCCGGAAGGGCGAGGGGCCGTGCGCGACGGTACGGGTGCGGCTAGCCGCGCTGGATCCCGGAGGTGTCCTGCAGCACGCCACGGCGGCCGTCCTGCGTCTGCGCGACCAGCGCGGCACCGCGCTGCTCGACCGCCAAGTACCAGGTGCCCGGCGCCAGTTCGGCGATCGGCGTCGGCGAGCCGTCCTCGGCGAACAGCGGCCGCGTCACCGGCACCGCGAACCAGAACGGCGAGAAGTCCGCGGCGGCCGGCTGGGGCGCCGGGGCGGCGGCACCCTGCGGGGCCGGCTGCTGCCCGAACGGCTGCCCCGGCTGCGGCTGCGCACCGTACGGCTGCTGCGGCTGGGCGCCCGGGTAGCCGTAACCGCCGGGCGGCTGGGCGCCGTAGGGCTGCGGGGCGGCCGGCTTGGGGGCCTGGAGCAGGGCGGCCTGGAGGGCCGGGACCTGCGGGGAGGCGATGGCGGCGCCCGCGAGGACGAGGGCGGCGATGAGACCGAGGACGAGACCGGCGCCGGCGTCCCAGCCGTCGGGCACGTCGATCAGCGTCCACAGCAGCGTCCAGGCAGACAGGACCGGGAACGCGGTGCCGACCTGGGCGAGGTCGAGCCCGAGCACCTTGCGCGGCTGCGGCAGGCAGCGGTTGACGACGATGAGGACGGCACCGATCACCGCACCCATGTAGATGCCCAGGCCCATGCCTAGGCTGTCCCACGCGCTCGAGCTGGCAGAGGAGCCGAAGGCGGAGTAGCTCTGGAAGGTGAGGAACGACGCGATGAACAGCACCACCGCTGCTCCGATCACCACGCCGTCGCCTCGAGTGAGGGAGCGGATATTCACTTCAGGTCCTTCGTAGGTCGTCTCGTCGTCGGTAGACACTATCGTCCGCAAGATCCGGCTGTCCGGCCGGTTCCACCCGCCGGTCACGACTCGCGCAGGAAACTCACGATTCCCTCAGAGATCCCCTGCGCGGCCTTCTGCCGCCAGGCGCCGCTGGTCAGCAGTGCCGCGTCCTTGCTATCCCGCATGTTGCCGCACTCGATGAAGACCTTGGGAACTGTTGACAGATTGAGACCACCCAGGTCCTGACGTGTGACGAGACCGGTACCGTCGCCCACGTAGTTGGAGGGGGGCTCGCCCGTGACGCGGAGGAAGTTCCCCGCGACGCGCTCGCCGAGGTCGCGGGAGGGCCCGACGATGGGGCGGGTGTCGGCGGCGCCGGCGTGCACGGACGCCGGAAGGATGACGTGGAAGCCGCGGTCGCCCTCGGCCGAGCCGTCGGCGTGGATGGAGATGGCGGCGTCCGCGTGCGCCGCGTTGCCGAACCGGGCCCGCTCGTCCACGCACGGGCCCCAGGGCGGGGAGTCGCCGTCGTGCGTGAGCTTCACCGTGGCGCCCTGCTGCTCCAGGAGCGTGCGCAGCCGGTGGGCCACGTCCAGCGAGAACCGGGCCTCCGTGTAGCCCGAGTTGGTGGACGTGCCGGTGGTGTCGCACTCCTTCTTGTTCGTGCCGATGTCCACCTGACGGCTGATCTCGTCCGGGTGCTGGAAGTTGCCGGGGTTGTGGCCCGGGTCGATGACGACGACCTTGCCCTTGAGGGGGCCGTCGGGCGACGGGGACGAAGGAGAGGGGCTCGCCTGCTTGGCGTCGTCGGTGGCCGGCGCCGACCAGGGCTTCGCCGTGCTCGGCGAGGCCGCGGAGGTCTGCGCGCCTGCCGGGTCCGAGCCGCCGGAACCCCCGGACCCGCCCACCGCCTCGTACACCAGCCAGCCCAGCAGCGCACCGGGCACGAGCGCGGCGAGCGCGACGGTCAGCGGCCCGCGCCGGGGTCGGCGGGGCTGCGGGGGATCGAAATCCGGGCCTACGTACGACACGCCTGCCACCCTAGCGGGCCGCACAGGACCTTCACATGGCGGAGAGGGCCAGGCGGGTGGCCGGGCTTCGGCTGCCGACGATCAGCCACCCGATCAGATCCCCGCGCCGGTCCGCCGCAGCACGCGCAGCGATCCGGTCACGGAGACCTCCGTGAACGCGCCCGATTCCAGGGCCCGCAGGTAGACCCGGTACGGCGCCTGGCCCGTGAACTCGTCCTCGGGGTCCGGGAAGACGTCGTGGATGACGAGCAGGCCGCCCTCGGCCACATGGGTGGCCCAGCCCTCGTAGTCGGCGTTCGCGTGCTCGTCGGTGTGGCCGCCGTCGATGAACACCAGCCCGAGCGGGGAGTTCCAGATCGCGGCGACCTGCGGGGAGCGGCCGACCAGTGCGATCACGTGCTCCTCCAGGCCCGCCCTGTGCAGCGTCCGGCGCAACGTCGGCAGCGTGTCCATCAGGCCGATCTCGGGGTCGACGGTCTCCGGGTCGTGGTACTCCCAGCCCGGCTGCTGCTCCTCGCTGCCCCGGTGGTGGTCCACGGTGAGCGCGGTGACACCGGTCTCGCGGGCCGCGTCGGCGAGCAGGACCGTCGAGCGTCCGCAGTACGTCCCGACCTCCAGCAGCGGCAGCCCCAGCCGTCCCGCCTCGGCCGCGGCCTCATACAGAGCCAGCCCCTCGTCCACGGGCATGAACCCCTTGGCCGCCTCGAACGCGGCCAGGATCTCGGGCTTGGGTGCCGCGGGCATGAGGTAGTTCCTTCCGGTCGTACGACTGTCCGGACGCCCATCCTGTCGTACCCCCGTTGCCGTAACGACAGAGGGTATGGGTGGCGTCGGTCTCAGGCTGTGGCTGCCTCCCCCGGCAGCGACAGCCTCGGCCGACCGCCCGTCCCTCACCCCGGGTGTCTCGCGACGTCTCAGGCGGAGACCGTCTCGCCGGGCAGCGACAGATCAAGCTCCACCGCCCGCTCCTCGCCCCCGTGCGTCGCCGCCGAGGCCAGCGGACCGTGGCCCGCCGCCCGCGCGGCGAGGACGTACGCGCCCTCGGACGGCACGGCGACCGCATAGCTGCCGTCCTCCGCGGAGACGGTTGCACCCGCCTGCCGCCCCCGCCGGTCGATCAGGGTGACCTTGGCCCGGGCGACCGGGACGCCGGCAGCGTCCAGAACCCGCCCGCGGAAGCCCCGCAGCACCTCTTCGGCACGTTCCAGGTTGGCGTCCTCCTCACTGCTGGCCCGCAGCTGTGTGTGCTGCTGAGCCGGGCGGCCGGCCTTCGGCAGGAACACCGCCAGCAGCAGGCCCACCGCCACCGCGGCCGTGGCGATCAGGAAGGAGACGCGGAAGCCGTGCATGGTCGGGATCTCGATCCCGCCCACGGTGTTCGCCGTGTTGGCCAGCACCATGCCGATGACGGCGCTCGACACCGACGTACCGATGGAACGCATCAGCGTGTTCAGGCCGTTGGCCGCGCCGGTCTCCGAGGCCGGGACCGCGCCGACGATCAGCGCGGGCAGCGAGGAGTAGGCCAGGCCGATGCCCGCGCCCAGGACCACGGACGTGACGATCGTCTGCCAGGCCGCGTCCATCAGGCCGAGGCCGCCGCCGTAGCCGATCGCGATGATCAGCAGGCCGATGATGAGGGTGACCTTGGGGCCGTAGCGGGCGGACAGGCGGGCGTAGACCGGTGCCGTGAACATCATCGTCAGGCCCAGCGGGGCCACGCACAGGCCCGCGACGACCATGGACTGGCCGAGGCCGTAGCCGGTCGCCTTCGGCAGCTGGAGCAGCTGGGGCAGGACGAGCGAGACGACGTAGAAGCTGACGCCGACCATGATCGAGGCCAGGTTGGTGAGCAGCACCTCGCGGCGGGCGGTGGTGCGCAGGTCGACCAGCGGCGCCTTCACGCGCAGCTCGTACAGGCCCCACAGGAGGAGGACGACGACGGACGCGGCGAACAGGCCGAGCGTCGTGCCGGAGGACCAGCCCCAGTCGCTGCCCTTGGTGATGGGCAGCAGGAGCAGTACCAGGCCGGTCGACAGGCCTGTCGCGCCCAGCAGGTCGAAGGAGCCCTCGGCACGCATCGGGGACTCCGGTACGACGAGGAGCGTCAGGGCGATGGAGAGGGCGCCGAGGCCGGCGGCGCCGTAGAAGAGGGCGTGCCAGTTCGTGTGCTGCGCGACCAGGGCGGCGGCGGGCAGCGCGAGACCGCCGCCCACGCCTATGGAGGAGCTCATCAGGGCCATGGCCGAGCCGAGCTTCTCGCGGGGCAGCATGTCGCGCATCAGGCCGATGCCGAGCGGGATCGCGCCCATGGCGAAGCCCTGGAGGGTACGGCCCACGATCATCGTGAGCAGCTGGCTGGTGAGCGCGCTGACCAGGGCGCCGGCCACCATCACGGCGAGGCTGAGGATCAGCATGCGCCGCTTGCCGTAGAGGTCGCCGAGCCGGCCCATGATCGGGGTGGCCACGGCGCCGGAGAGAAGGGTCGAGGTGAGGACCCAGGTGGCGTTGCTGGGGGCGGTGTCCAGCAGCTGCGGCAGGTCCTTGATGACCGGCACGAGCAGCGTCTGCATCACCGCGACGACGATGCCCGCGAAGGCGAGCACCGGGACCACTGCCGCGCCGGCCCTCCGGCCGGGCTGGTCGGTCGTCGTGTGGGTCATGGAGTAAGGCCTTCCGCGCGAGATGAGTGCCGGGTAAACCTCGTATGCACAGGCAACTATTCCGTTGCTTCGGGCCTCTAATGAATCCTTGACCCATCCATGGGTTTCTGATCTGCCGTCAGACTCTGGTGCGTTGATGAAACACGTTCTAATCTGACGCCCCATGAAGGCCTATGTCGCCGGGGTCGGCATGACCCGCTTCGAGAAGCCCGAGACCCGGGAATGGCAGTACTGGGACATGGTGCGGGAGGCGGGGGGCGCGGCGCTCGCCGATGCCGGGATCACGTACACCGAGGTGGAACAGGTTCCCGTCGGCTACTGCTTCCAGCCCTCGACCGCCGGCCAGCGCGCCGCCTACGAACTCGGCCTGACCGGCATCCCCGTCTACAACGTCAACAACAACTGCGCGACCGGCGCGACCGCGCTCATGCTGGCCCGTCAGCTGGTCGAGGGCGGCGTCTGCGACTGTGTGCTGGCGCTGGGCTTCGAGAAGATGAAGAAGGGCGCGCTCGGGGGAGGCGCCGACGGAGGCGACTTCTCGGCGTCCCCGGTCGCCCGGCACTACGCCGTCATGGCCGCCCGGCACGGCTTCGAGATGAGCCCGCCGACCGCGCAGATCTTCGGGGACGCCGCCCGCGAGCACATGGAGAAGTACGGCACCACCGAGGCGCAGCTCGCCGCGGTCGCCGCCAAGAACCACCGCCACTCGGCACACAACCCCTACGCCCAGTTCCGCGACGTGTACGACGTGGACGACATCCTCGCCGCGCGCATGGTGCACCGGCCGCTGACCAAGCTCCAGTGCTCGCCGACCTCGGACGGCGCGGCGGCGGCCGTGG
The DNA here is from genome assembly GCF_055570785.1 of Streptomyces sp. NPDC031100. Taxonomy (NCBI): domain Bacteria; kingdom Bacillati; phylum Actinomycetota; class Actinomycetes; order Kitasatosporales; family Streptomycetaceae; genus Streptomyces; species Streptomyces sp. NPDC031100. The sequence goes on along the minus strand of NZ_JBVIGN010000001.1, from coordinate 667,054 downwards.
TGGTGTCGCAGCGGTTCGCCGAGGAGCGAGCCCTGACCGGACTGGTCGAGATCGCCGGGCAGGCCATGGCCACGGACACCGAGGAGTCCTTCGCGTCCGGCTCGTGCATCGACGTGGTCGGACAGCCGATGTCCCGCGAGGCGGCACGGCGGGCGTACGAGCGCGCCGGGCTCGGCATCGAGGACGTGGACGTCGTGGAGCTGCACGACTGCTTCTCCGTCAACGAACTGCTGACCTACGAGGCGCTCGGCATGTGCCCGGCCGGCGAGTCCGGCAAGCTCGTGGAGTCCGGGGCGACGACGTACGGCGGCCGCTGGGTGGTGAACCCGTCCGGCGGGCTGATCTCCAAGGGCCATCCGCTGGGCGCGACCGGCCTCGCCCAGGCCGCCGAACTGGTCTGGCAGCTGCGCGGCGAGGCGGGGGAGCGGCAGGTGCCCGGGGCCCGGGTGGGCCTTGCCCACAACATCGGGCTCGGTGGGGCTGCGGTGGTGACACTGCTGCGGGCGGTGTAGGTGACCGAGGCCTGTGTGGACCGCAAATCCGATCATGGACCGTAATTGAGTCGGACCTGTCGATGGACTGTCTGTCATGTCGGCCGTGCTGTCCCTCGTGCGGGTGAACGGGGCCGATTTCTGTGATCGTGCAGGCGCTTGGAACGCATGATCGGTGGTGGCAAATGAGTTCCAGGTGACCAGGGAAGGGGGGAGGGCCAGTGGCACGCAGGCGGGGGAAGAAGCGGGAACTGCGTGTGCTGGCTGAGCCGTTCACTGTTGCGGCACCTTCCGGGGCGCGGATCCGGGACCGGCTGCGCCTGGCCCCGGCGGATGAGAAGGTCCTGCGACGGGTGGGCGAGCACCTCGGGCATCATCAGCGGGCCGACCTGGCCGAACGGGTCAGGATCGGCCAGGCCTTGGCGAAGGACACCAGGCGTGCGGAGCGGAAGAAGAAGCTCACCGCCGTGTCCTCCTCCCGCTGGGCCGGGGCGATGACTCGCGCCAGCGAGGATCAGTACCAGTTGTCGATGCGCTGCCTGCACGACGAGCGGACGAGCCTGCGCCGAGCGATCCGTGCCATCGAGCGTCGCTTGGCCGCCCCGTGTGGCAAGCGCGCCAAGGATGGCGTGCGCGGCTACGCTGACCAGAACGAGCGGGCCCAGAAGCAGGGGCGCCTACACGTACTGCAGGCGCGGCTCGCTGTGGTGGAGGCACGGATCGCCGCCGGGAAGCCGTCCATCACAGTTGGCGGCCGTGGCCTGGTCAGACTGCGGCACCATCTGGATGCCCATCTAACCGAGGCCGAGTGGCGCGAGCGGTGGGAGGCCGGGCGGCTGTTCCTCACCGCGGACGGCGAGTCCGGTGCTCTGTACGGGAACTACACGATCACCGTCAATCCGTCCGACGGCTCGGTGACCCTCGTGCTGCCTGAGCCGTTGCGGCACCTGGCCAACGCACCCCGGGGCCGCTACCGGCTGGCCTGCACCGTGGCTTTCCCGCACCGCCACGGCGAGTGGCTCGACCGCGCTGCCGCCCACCGGGCGGTGCGCTACGACATCGCCTACGCCCCGGCTCGCAACCGCTGGTACCTCGACGCCTCCTGGACCACCGACAAGATCGTGCCGCCCACCCCGGACGAGCTCAAGGCCTCCGGCGCGCGGCTGCTAGGGGTCGATCTGAACGCCGACCACCTCGCCGCCCACGTCATCGATGTGCACGGCAATCCGATCGGCGAACCCATCACGGTCCCGTTGGACCTGACCGGTCCCACGGCAACCCGGGACGGCCGTCTGCACGCCGCAATCAGCGCCCTGATCGCCCTCGCCGACGGACACGGCTGTGCGGGAATCGCGATCGAGGATCTGGGCTTCGCCGAGGCTCGCGCCACAGGCCGGGAGACCATGGGCCGGGGCAGGCGTGGCAAACGCTTCCGCCGTACGGTGGCAGGTATCCCCACCGCCCGTTTCCGCGAACGGCTCCGCGGCATGGCCTGTCACCGGGGCCTGGTGGTCGTCGCGGTCGACCCGGCCTACACCAGCCGCTGGGGCGGGCAGCACTGGACGAAGCCTCTCCAGCAGCAGGCGAAGAAGACCACGGTCACCCGGCACCACGGTGCCTCGGTGGCCATCGGCAGGCGCGCCCTCGGCCATGGGATTCGGCGTCGGCCAGGTGTGACCGGCCACCACCGGAGGATGGTGGCGCGGAGAGCTACCGGCCAGGCTGTGTCCCTGCCGAGGGTGTGCGGGACCGCGAGCCCACCCAGGACAGCGGGCACGCCCACCCAGGGCGACAAGACCCGACCGTGCCGAGGTGATCAACTCGCGCTGTTCCCAGGCCCTCAAGACCGTTCGGAGGGCCACCGGACCACACATCCGGTTCACGGTGAGTTGGCCAACACTGGCCAACTATCCTAGGAACGGTTGAGAGCATGACACCCATGCTGGAAGCCGCCGACTCGCCCCTCATATCCCGCCGCGCCACCTCCGCCACCTGGCTGGTCGTGGCGCTGGCCTGCGCCGGACAGTTCCTGGTCGTGCTCGACGTGTCGGTGGTGAACGTCGCCCTGCCGTCGATGCGCGCGGACCTCGGGCTGAGCGAGTCGGGCCTGCAGTGGGTGGTCAACGCGTACGCCATCGCCTTCGCCGGCTTCATGCTGCTCGGCGGACGGGCCGGCGACCTCTACGGCCGCAAGCGGATGTTCCTCATCGGGCTCGGCCTGTTCACGCTGGCCTCGCTGGGCGGCGGCCTGGCGCAGGAGGGCTGGCAGCTGCTGCTGGCGCGGGCCGTGCAGGGGCTGGGCGCCGCGGTGCTGGCTCCCTCGACGCTGACGCTGCTGACGGACGCGGTGCCCGAAGGGCCGGCCCGGGCCCGCGCGATCGCGACCTGGACCGCGGTGGGCGCCGGTGGCGGTGCCGCGGGCGGACTGGTCGGTGGGGCGCTGGTGGACGTGCTCTCCTGGCGGTGGGTGCTGCTGATCAACGTGCCCGTGGGCGCGGTGGTGCTCGCCGCCTCGCTGAAGCGGCTCACGGAGAGCCGCGCCGGGGACGGCCGGCGGCTCGACCTGTCGGGCGCGGTGCTGGTGACGGCGGGTCTGGCGACGCTGGCCTACGGCATCTCGCAGACCGAGGCCGAGGGGTGGCTGGCTGCGGCCACGCTGGTGCCTCTGGCCGCCGGGCTCGCGCTGGTCGGAGCGTTCCTCGCCGTCGAGGCCCGTACGGCGGCCCCGCTGATGCCGCTCGGACTCTTCCGGCTGCGCTCGGTGGCGTCGGCGAACACGGCGATGTTCCTGAGCGGTTCGGCGATGTTCTGCATGTGGTACTTCATGACGCTGTACGCCCAGAACGTGCTCGGCTACTCGCCGCTGGGCGCCGGACTGGCGCTGGTGCCCAGCTCCCTGGCGGTGGTGCTCGGCTCCAAGCTGGCGCCCCGCTATCTGCCGAGGCTGGGCGCGCGCACCGTGGCCGTGCTGGGGGCGCTGGTGGCGGTCGCCGGGTTCGCCTGGCAGTCGGCGATGACCGCGGACGGCGGCTACCTGACCTCGATCATGTTCCCGGGGATCCTCATGATGCTCGGCGCCGGGCTGTCGGCGACGCCGCTGGCCGCGCTGGCCACCTCCGGGGCGGCGCCCTCGGACGCCGGGCTGGTGTCCGGTCTGGTCAACACCTCGCGCACGATGGGCGGTTCGCTCGGGCTCGCGGTCCTGTCGACGATCGCCGCGGCGCGCACCGCCCGCACCGGGAACGGCGTCGGGGCCGAGGCGCTGACCGAGGGGTACGCGCTGGCGTTCCGTGCCGGGACCGGGGTGCTGCTGGGCGGGGTGGTGCTCATGCTGCTGTGGCTGCCGAGGAAGATTTCCGCGAGTTCCGCGAACTGAGGCAACGGTCCGGGCGGCCCGTGGACTCCTTTTGACATCTAGGAGGTGCCCATGGGGGATCGGAAGCAGGCTCGGGACGAGGAGTTCCAGAGCTTCATGGTCGGCCGCTGGCCGCGGCTGATGCGTACGGCATTTCTCCTCACGGGGGAGCAGCACGCCGCGGAGGACCTGGTCCAGTCGACGCTCGAGCGGGCCTTCGTGGCCTGGCGCAGGGTCGGCTCGGCCGACGATCCGGAGGCGTACGTACGGCGCGTGATGATCAACCTGCATGCGCGCAAGCACAGAAGAAGGCTGAAGGAGTTCCTGGCGCCGAGGGACGACTCGGGCCTGGTGCACGAGGTGCCCGACACGGGCGATCGCATCGCGCAGGCCGACGACCGCAGCGCTCTGCTCAAGGCGCTCGCCCAGCTGCCCGTGCGGCAGCGGGAGGCGGTGGTGCTGCGCTACTGGGAGGACCTGACGGAGACCCAGGCGGCGGAGGCGATGGGCTGCTCGGTCGGCACGGTCAAGAGCAACACGGCCAAGGGGATCGCGAAGCTGCGCGCCATACCGGGACTGGCGGAGACGGTGACGCAGGGAGGGCGGAAGTGATGAGCGCGGACCAGAACAGGAACCACGACATGAGCCAGACGGACATCGCCTTCCTCCTCGCGGACGCCGCGGACGAGGTCGAGATCGGTATAGCCCCGGTGCAGGCGGTCATGCGCGGCGGCCGGCGGCGCAGAGCGCGGCGCTGGGCGGTGGCGACGGTCACGGCGCTGGTGGTGGCCGGGTCGACGGGAGCGCTGGCGGTGACGGGGCTGCCGGGCGGCGGACCTGCGGACCGGCAGGCGCACGTGGCGAAGCCGCCGGCCTCGGCGGAGGCCCGGCATGTGTACGAGCCGCAGCGGACCGAGCTGGGACGGGGCACCTACCGGGGCAAGGACTGGCACGTCACCGTCCAGGTGTGGGGAGCGCCGCGCAACGAGGCCGAGGCGGAGCGGCAGTTCGAGGCCATGCACGGGCAGGGCCTGCAGCCGGCTGATGCACGCAAGCCCGCCGACCTGATCGGCAAGATCTCGTACTTCGCGACCCGGGGCTGGGGCGACGGGGGGCCGCAGCCGGTGATGTTCGACACGGTCAAGAAGTTCGAGAAGTTCTCGGGCAAGGACATGGTGTCCATGGCGACCCGTCTGGGTTACGGCGGCGAGAGCTCCGGCCGGCTGGTGATCGGCATGGTCGCCAAGACCGCCCGGCAGGTCACCTGCCACTGGAAGGACGGCACGACGGCCGTGGCCGAGCGGATCGACGGCATGTCCGTCCCCACCATGGGATTGGCGATTCGCTCGGTCGACGGCTTCCAGGGAGCCAACTGGTTCGTGTGCACGGCACCGGAGGGGACGTCTTACGGGACGGCGGAGGTGACGAAGTAACACCGCCGGGAGGTCACAACCACCCCTGCTGCCGGGCCTCCCGCACCGCCTCCGCCCGGTTCCGGGTCCCCGTCTTGCCGATCGCGGACGACAGGTAGTTGCGGACCGTCGACTCGGACAGGTGGAGCCTGGCGGCGACGTCCGCGACCGTCGCCCCGTCCGCCGACGCCTTCAGCACCTCGCACTCCCGGGCCGTCAGCGGGTTCGGCCCGGCGCTGAGGGCGGCCGCGGCCAGCGCCGGATCGACCACGGTCTCCCCGGTGAGCACGCGCCGGATCGCCTGGGCCAGCTCCTCCACCGGCCCGTCCTTGACGAGGAAGCCGGCCGCCCCGGCCTCCATGGCCCGGCGCAGATAGCCGGGCCGGCCGAAGGTGGTCAGGATCAGCACCCGGCAGTCGGGGGCCTGCTCGCGCAGCTCGGCCGCCGCGTCCAGGCCGCTCATGCCCGGGAGTTCGATGTCCAGCAGGGCCACGTCCGGCCGGTGCAGCTGCGCGGCGTCCACGATCGCGTCGCCGGCCGAGACCTGGGCGACCACCTCGATGTCGTCCTCCATGCCGAGCAGCAGGGCCAGGGCGCCGCGCATCATGCCCTGGTCCTCGGCGAGCAGGACCCGGATGTTCTTCACGACCCAAGCGTAGCCAAGAGCTGTGTCCATTAAAGACTCGTCATTGTTCGCGTCCGCGGGGGTTGACGGCTTCCGGTGACGCGCAAACAATCGCCTCTGCATTTCCGGTAATTGTTCGGTATTTCGACGTCGCATAGGTTCGGCATTTCGATCGAACGACGTTCGGTATATCGACCGCTCGGCCGACCGCCCCGCACCGCCCTACGAGGAACCGAAGAGGTACATCGTGCTCCCACCCCTCCTGCGCTCCTGTCCACGGCGGCTCAGAAGCGCCGCCCTGTCCGTGCTCGCGGCCCTCGCGACCGTCGCCGCGCTCGTCGTCGGCGCCCCGCAGGCCGCCGCCGCGAGTTCGCTGCCCTGTGACGTCTACGCCGCCGCGGGCACGCCCTGCGTCGCCGCGCACAGTCTCGCCCGGGCGCTCTACGCGTCGTACAACGGCCCGCTGTACCAGGTGCAGCGGGCCTCCGACGGCGCCACCGCGAACATCCGGCTGTTGACGACCGGCGGGTACGCCAACGCGGCCGCCCAGGACTCCTTCTGCTCCGGCACGACCTGCATCATCACCGAGATCTACGACCAGTCCCCGCGCCACAACGACCTCACGATCGAGGGCGCGGGCGGGGCCGGAGCGGCCGATGTCGGGGCGCCCGCGGACGCGCTGCCGGTGACCGTCGGCGGCCATCAGGTCTACGGCCTGGAGATCTCCGCCGGCATGGGCTACCGGGACAACTCCACCTCGGGCGTGGCCGTGAACGGGCAGGCCGAGGGGATGTACATGGTGACCTCCGGCACCCATGTCAACGGCCGCTGCTGCTTCGACTACGGCAACGCCGAGACCAACAACCTGGATACCGGCAACGGCCACATGGACGCCATCAACTTCGGCACCGAGTGCTGGTTCTCGCCCTGCTACGGGCAGGGGCCGTGGGTGCAGGCCGACCTGGAGAACGGCCTGTTCCAGTCCGACGCCGGGTACAGCAAGAACACCTCCAACACCGGAACCGGACCGATGCCGTTCGTGACCGCGCTGCTGAAGAACAACGGGCAGAACCATTTCGCGCTGAAATACGGAAATGCGCAATCCGGCGGGCTGACGACGACCTATTCCGGGGGCGAGCCGACCACCAGTGGCTACTCGCCGATGCACCAGGAGGGTGCGATCGTGCTCGGCACCGGCGGTGACAACAGCAACGGCTCCATCGGCTCCTTCTTCGAGGGCGTGATGACCTCCGGTATCCCGACGGACGCGGCCGACGACGCCGTCCAGGCCGACATCGTCTCCGTCGGCTACGGCGGCCCCACCGGCAGCACCGGCACGCTGGGCGCCGGCTCGGAGATCTCGCTGCGCGCGACGACCGCCTGCTGCACCACCGAATACCTCCGCCACCAGAACAATGCGGCCGTCATCTCCTCGGTGACGTCGAGCAGTTCCTCCCTCGACAGGAACGACGCGACCTGGATCGTGCGCCGGGGACTCGCCGACGGCTCCTGTGTCTCCTTCGAGTCGCGGAACTATCCCGGTGACTTCCTGCGCCACTACAACTTCCGGCTCTACCGGCAGCCCATGGACGGCACCAGCCGGTTCCGGGCCGACGCCACCTTCTGCCCGCAGACCGGCAAGAGCGGCACCGGCACCTCGTTCGCCTCGTACAACTACCCGACGCGATACCTGCGCCATTACAACCACGCCGTCTACATAGCGAGCAACGGCGGCTCCAACGCCTGGGACAGCAGCACCTCGTGGAGCGACGACGTGAGCTGGGCGGTCAGCTCGCCCTGGGCGCCGTAGTCGCCGCTCCCGAAGCGGTCAGTTCCGCCGGCTCCTCCGGGAGTTCGGCGGTGACCGTGAAACCGCCGCGGGGCGACGGGCCGGCCGTGAGCGAGCCGCCCGCCGCCGCGAGGCGCTCGGTCAGCCCCTTCAGACCGGTGCCGCCGATGCCCTCGCGCGGGCGGGTGACCGCCTTGCCGGTCCCGTTGTCGATGACGGTGAGCCGGGTCTGCTCGGTGGAGCTCTCGATGGTGATCTCGCAGCGGGTGGCGTCGCTGTGCCGGACGACGTTGGTGACCGCCTCGCGCACCACCCAGCCGAGCAGCGCCTCGGTCTGCGGGGCCAGCGGCGTCCCGGACTGGCGCACCACCGGCTCGATGCTCGTCGCGGACAGCGCCGAGCGGGCCCGGGTCAGCTCGGTGGCCAGGCTGCCCTCGCGGTAGCCGGTCACCGCCTCGCGGATCTCGGTGAGCGCCTGCCGGCCCACCGACTCGATGTCACCGATCTGTGTGAGCGCGGCGTCCAGGTCGCGCGGGGCGAGCCGCCGGGCCGCCTCCGACTTCACCACGATCACCGACAGGGTGTGGCCGAGCAGGTCGTGCAGATCGCGGGAGAAGCGCAGCCTCTCCTTCTCCACCGCCCGCCGGGCCAGCTCCTCCCGGGCGGCACGCAGCTCCCGCACCGCCTCGGACAGGCTGAGGATCGCGGCGGTCACCATGCTCGACAGGAAGGTGGCGTAACCGATGTTCGACGCGTCGCCCCAGCCGTCGCGGACGCCCGAGACGACACCCGCGTACACCGAGAGCAGCACACCGATACGGCCCAGCCAGGGGCCGCGCAGGGTGGCGCCGGTCGCGAGGCCCAGCAGCGGGAAGAACATCAGCCAGTTGCCGCCGTACCCGAGGGCCAGGCCGGTGGTCAGCAGGCCCATGAGCCCCAGCGCCACCCGGGTGGAGACCGACTCGCGCTTCTCGCGGTCGAAGGCGCGGAAGGTGACGTAGATGTACAGCGAGTTGAAGGTGAGCAGGCCCAGGCCGCCGATCAACGGGTTCGGGGTCTCGCCCTGGAGCAGGTTGGAGAAGGACCCGAGGCCCATCAGCAGCCAGGGCAGCAGGGCGAAGCCGGTGGGCGGCGGGCCGGGGTGGTCGACGGCCGCAACACCCCCGTTCTTCCGCGCGGCCCTCCGTTCGGTCTTGAAGCGCTCCATGTCCGTCTGCCATCGCGCCCGCGCCGCCCGCGCGGTCTCGATGCGGCCTTGTGCCTGCGCCCACCACGACATCTCCGTGTCCCCCGATCAGCTGGTCCCCGCCCGGCGGCGGTACGAAAGCACAGCGTACGAACCGAACGCCGGCCGCCATGTGCGTGTCATGCCTACGACGGTAGGGATCCGAGCCGGTCCCCGGCAGATGCGGATGTCCGCACTCGGGCAGTACAAATGTCACTGCCACGGCACTTGACGCGGCGTCAGGAGCCTTCACAACTGCGGAGCGCTGGGCTATACAGGGGGCGCCGGACTGGAACGCGTTCTAGATCCGCCCGTGGACGACCTCGGTGCGGCCGACGGTGCGGACGTCCGCACCGAGGTCTTGAGACCCGTCAGGAGCCCCATGCCCATCGACGCAGCCAAGGCCCTCGCCGCCGAGCCCCGGACCGGTGGGATCACCTGGACCGCCAAGGACGTCCAGCTCTACCACCTCGGCATCGGCGCCGGCGCCAACCCGGACCAGGACAGCCCCGCCACCCACCCCGACGAGCTGCGCTACACCCTGGAGTCCCGGCTGCACGTCCTGCCGAGCTTCGCCACCGTCGCCGGCTCCGGCGCGCCCGCGGTGATCAGCGGCCTGTCCCTGCCCGGCATCGAGGTCGACCTCGCCAAGGTCCTGCACGGCGGCCAGACCCTGCACATCCACCGGCCCCTGCCGGCCGAGGGCACCGCGACCGCGACCGGCCGTGTCGCCGCCGTCCATGACAAGGGCAAGGCCGCCGTCCTCGTCCTGCGCACCGAAGTCGGCGACGGCGAGGGCCCGTTGTGGACCAGCGACTCCCAGATCTTCCTGCGCGGCGAGGGCGGCTGGGGTGGCGGCCGCGGCCCCTCCGCCCGCCTGGAACCACCCACGGGCGCACCCGATCGCACCGTCGAGCGGCCGATCCGCCCCGACCAGGCCCTGCTCTACCGCCTCTCCGGCGACTACAACCCGCTGCACGCCGACCCCGAGTTCGCCAAGCTCGCCGGGTTCGACCGGCCCATCCTGCATGGCCTGTGCACCTACGGCATCACGCTCAAGGCGGTCGTGGACACACTCCTCGGCGGCGATGTGACCCGCGTCCGCTCCTACACCACCCGGTTCGCCGGCGTGGTGTACCCGGGGGAGACCCTGCGCATCCGGATGTGGCGGCGCGACGGCGAGGTCAGGGCCGCCGTGAGCGCCGTCGAGCGTGACGACGCGCCGGTCCTCGCCGACACCATCGTTCAGCACTCCTGAGTCAGCACTCCGAGGGGAGCCGCACCATGCGCGCAGCCGTACTGCACGAGATCGGCCAGGAAAAGCTGGAGGTCCTCGACGACATCGAGGCGGTGGGCTTTGGCCCCGGCAAGGTGAGGGTCCGGGTGCGCGCCACCGGGCTGTGCCACTCGGACCTGTCCGCGATGAACGGGGTGCTGCCGCAGCCGGCCCCGTTCGTGCCCGGCCACGAGGGCGCGGGCGAGATCCTCGAAGTCGGCGAGAACGTCACGAACGTGAAGCCCGGCGACCGCGTCGTCCTGTGCTGGCTGCCCGCCTGCGGCGCCTGTCCCGCCTGCAGGCGCGGCCAGACCCAGCTGTGCCTGGCCGGGTTCGTGAACGCGGGAATCCCCAACTTCAAGCGCCCCGGCGGTGACGTCTTCGGCTTCGCGGGCACCGGCACCTTCGCCGAGGAGGTCGTCGTGGACGCGGGCTGCGCCGTACCCATCCCGGACGACGTGCCCTACGACATCGCCGCCCTCATCGGCTGCGGGGTGACCACCGGACTCGGTGCCGCCCTCAACACCGCCGACGTACAGGCCGGTTCGTCGGTCGCCGTCATCGGCTGCGGAGGCGTCGGCATCGCCGCTGTACAGGGGGCGCGGCTGAAGGGTGCCGCCGAGATCGTCGCCGTCGACCCGGTCGCCTCCCGCCGCGAGTCCGCGCTCAGGTTCGGCGCCACGAAGGCCGTGTCGCCGGAGGAACTGGCCGACGCCAAGCAGCAGGTCACCGGCGGCGAGGGCTTCGACTACGTCTTCGAGGTCGTCGGCCGGTCCGCCACCGCCCGCACCGCGTACGAGAACACCCGGCGCGGCGGCACCCTCGTCGTGGTCGGCGCGGGCGCCATGGACGACTTCCTCCAGCTCAACATGTTCGAGCTGTTCTTCGACGAGAAGCGGATCCTGCCGTCCATGTACGGCGGCGGCGACGTCCTGCACTCCTACGAGCGCACCATCGCCCTGTGGCGGGCGGGCCGCGTCGATCTGGCCGGCCTGATCACCCACCGGGTGCCGCTGGCGGAGATCAACGAGGCACTGGACCAGATGCGTACCGGGACGGCCCTGCGTACGTGCATCGAGATCTGAGGACGGACTCCGTAGATGTCACTGCCACTTGAAGGCCTGTCCGCCGTCGTCACCGGCGCGGGCCGCGGTCTCGGCCGGGCCGAGGCCCTCGAACTCGCCCGGCTCGGCGCGGCCGTCGTCGTCAACGACTACGGACAGCCCGGCCGCGACGGCTCCGGCGAGGCCTCCGCGGGCCCCGCCGAGGAGGTCGCCGCCGAGATCCGCGAGCAGGGCGGCCGGGCGGTCGCGCACACCGGGGACGTCGCCGACTTCCCGCAGGCGCGCGAACTCGTCGGCCTGGCCGTCTCCGAGTTCGGCCGGCTGGACATCCTCGTCAACAACGCGGGGATCCTGCGCGACCGCATGGTCTTCTCCATGACCGAGGACGAGTGGGACTCGGTGATCCACGTCCACCTCAAGGGACACTTCAACACCACCCACTTCGCCGCCGTGCACTGGCGGGAGCGGTCCAAGGCGGCCGGGGGACCGGTGTACGGGAGGATCGTGAACACCTCCTCGGAGGCGTTCCTGGCCGGCTCCGCAGGACAGCCCAACTATGCGGCGGCGAAGGGCGGAATCGTCGGCCTGACCACCTCCACCGCGCTCGCCCTCGCCAAGTACGGCGTCACGGCCAATGCGATCTGCCCGCGCGCCCGTACCCGGATGACACAGGACGTCTTCGCGGGCTTCCAGGAACCGGACGAGGGTCTGGACCCGCTGTCCCCCGAGCATGTCGCCCCGCTCGTCGGCTATCTGGCCTCGCCCGCCGCCGCCGGGGTCAACGGGCAGCTGCTCGTGGTCCACGGCGGCATGGTCGCGATCGTCGAACGGCCTCGGGTGCAGGCGAAGTTCGACAGCAAGCAGGAGACGTTCACATACGACGAACTCGACGCGCTGCTCACCCCGCACTACGCGGACCGGCCGCCGGGGGAGACGTTCGCGGCGGCGGAGGTGCTGGGCCTCAAGCGCGGCTGAACAGGATTCAAGCGCGGCTGAACACGAGAAGAGGGGCTTCCCGTCCGGTGGTCCGGTGACGGAAGGCCCCTCTCCCCTGTACCGTCAGGCAGCAGCCTCGGCCGTCTCCTGGACCGGCTTGCGGTGCCGGCCGTGCGGAGTCGTCTCAGTGTCCTGGACCGCGATCGGGCCCCGGTGCCGGCCGTGGCCGACCGTCTCGTGAGAGTCGGCAGACAGCTGCTCCATCGTGCTGGTGTCGCTCATCGGAAGAATTCACCCCGTCAATATGATCTTTCGTACAGCCGGGCGAGTGTAACCGGCGCACCACGGGCCGAATCCAGGCGCACACGCCGACCGGTGCTACTTCGTTACAAGACCTCCCAGCGGTGCTTGCTGCAAGGGCACCGGACGGACCGTCACAGGCTCCGGAGGATCCGGTTCCGTCGCCTGGCGGGGTGCCTCGGGCGCCCCGCCAGGCGTGCCGTCCCGGACCGGATCCTCCAGACCCGCCTCCCCCGGTCCCCCCGTCTCCCCCCAGGGCGCCGTCAGCTCCGCCACGCCGCACGGGACCTCCCCCGTGGCGTACGGCAGCCGCAGCACCCCGTCCCGTGTCCACAGCCCGGACCCGGTCAACCACCCCTCGGGCGCGGGCAGATGACACACCTTCCGCTCGGCCGGCCGCCAGAGGCCGACCCAGCTGCCGAAGGGCCCGTCGATGCGCAGCGCCACCGCGCAGTTCTCCGGCATCAGCACCTGCCCCGGCTGGATCGCGAACGGCGTCACCGTGCAGTCCGTCACCCGCAGGCACTCCGGGAAGCGCACCGGCAGCGTGCTGCCCATGACCCCCCAGCCCAATCGTTCCTGCCCCGGGGAGGGCGCGTCCGAGGAGATCAACAGCAGCCCGCTGTCCGGGTCGGCGAGCAGCAAACGGTCGTCGCTGCCGTCCGCGATCTGCAGCAGCGGCGAGATCTCGCCGCCGCGCGCCAGGTCGACCACGACCGTCTTGGTGCGCCCGCCGAGTTCCCGGTCCAGCGCCAGCATCCGCCCGTCGTGGTCCAGCCAGGCCCCGCCCGAGCAGCGCCCCGGCACCTCGGCCAGCCGCTCGGGCCCGACGGCGCCCGCCACCCGCCACACCGCCGTGGAGCGCGCACCGACGGCCAGGGCGTAGGCGTGCACACCGCCCGGCGCGGGCGGCAGCAGCGTGAGCCGGGTGCCGGGTTCCGGGCACTCCACGGCGCCCAGCGGCAGCTCGCCGGTGCCGGGGCCGGTCGGGTACAGCAGCGAGAAGGTGTGCCGCAGCTCCACCAGTCGGTGGATCAGCACCCGCCCGTCTCCCATCGGCTGCACCCCGGTGCCCGGCTCCTCCGGCTGGTTCCCCGGCAGGGGCACGGCGTACGGCTCCGGGCCGTCCAGCCTCCAGCGCTCGGGGAACCAGGAGTCACCGTCCAGCGCCAGCCGGGCGGCGTACGCGCCGTCCGTCGTGATGGCGCACCCCGTCCCCGGCACACCGCCGTCCTCGCCGGTGGAGGGGGGTTCGATCGCACAGGCCGTCATCGTTCGGTCACCTCCGGCGACGAAGCTAGTTTTCGCACGCACAGGCGTGGGACCGGCCGAACCGTGCTTCACACATACGGGTGGCGCAGAAGCGATTCACCTGAGGGAACGGAGGGCCGTGTGCTCAGCGGGACCGGGGAAGCGGATGCGGTACAACCCCGCAGAACAGGCAGGTAGCCTTTTCCCGTGCCCCGTCTGTCTGAAGTCATCGCCGCGCTGGAGACCCTGTGGCCCGCCGAGCGGGCCGAGTCCTGGGACGCGGTCGGCACGGTCGTGGGCGATCCCGACCAGGAGATCACCCGGGTCCTGTTCGCCGTCGACCCCGTCCAGGACATCGTCGACGAGGCGGTGAAGCTCGGCGCCGACCTGCTGGTCACCCACCACCCGCTCTATCTGCGCGGTACGACGACGGTCGCGGCCACGCACTTCAAGGGCCGCGTCGTGCACACGCTCATCAAGAACGACATCGCGCTGCACGTCGCCCACACCAACGCCGACACGGCCGACCCGGGCGTCTCCGACGCGCTCGCCGGCGCGCTGGACCTGCGGGTCGTACGACCCCTCGTGCCGGACCCGACCGACCCCGAGGGCCGCCGGGGCCTCGGCCGCGTGTGCGAACTCGACCACCCGCTGACCGTGCGCGAGCTGGCCGCCCGGGCCGCCGAGCGGCTGCCCGCCACCGCGCAGGGCATCCGGGTGGCCGGCGACCCCGAGGCCGTCGTCCGCACGGTCGCCGTCAGCGGCGGCTCCGGCGACAGCCTCTTCGACCAGGTCCGCGCGGCCGGCGTCGACGCCTTCCTCACCTCCGACCTGCGCCACCACCCGGCCTCCGAGGCGGTGTCCCACAGTCCCCTCGCGCTGCTCGACGCGGCGCACTGGGCCACCGAGTGGCCCTGGTGCGAGCTGGCCGCAGCCCAGCTCGACGAGATCTCCGACCGCCACGGCTGGGACCTGCGCGTCCACGTGTCCAAGACGGTCACCGACCCCTGGACCGCCCACGCGGCGTCCTCCGTCACCACTAGCTAAATGGGAGCCCCCAACTGAACGCCGCGCCCGCCGACCAGATCCGACTCCTCGACGTCCAGGCCCTCGACGTCCGCCTGCAGCAGCTGGCGCACAAGCGGAGGTCGCTGCCCGAGCATGCCGAGATCCAGTCGCTGACCAAGGACCTCACGCAGCTGCGCGACCTGCTGGTGGCCGCGCAGACCGAGGAGAGCGACACCGCCCGCGAGCAGACCAAGGCCGAGCAGGACGTGGACCAGGTGCGCCAGCGCGCCGCCCGCGACCAGCAGCGCCTGGACTCCGGCGCCGTCACCTCGCCGAAGGACCTGTCCAACCTCCAGCACGAGATCGCCTCCCTCGCCAAGCGCCAGGGCGACCTGGAGGACGTCGTCCTCGAGGTCATGGAGCGCCGCGAGGCCGCGCAGGAGCGGGTCGGCGAGCTGACCGAGCGGGTCGCCTCCGTGCAGTCGAAGATCGACGACGCCGTCGCCCGCCGGGACTCGGCCTTCGAGGAGATCGACGGCGAGGCCGCCACGGTGACCAAGGAGCGCGAGGTCATCGCCGGCTCCGTCCCCGCGGACCTGCTCAAGCTGTACGACAAGCTGCGCGAGCAGCAGGGCGGCATCGGCGCGGCCAAGCTGTACGCCCGCACCTGCCAGGGCTGCCGTCAGGAGCTGGCCATCACCGAGCTGAACGAGATCCGCGCGGCGGCGCCGGACACGGTGGTCCGCTGCGAGAACTGCCGCCGCATCCTGGTGCGCACGGCCGAGTCCGGTCTGTAAGGGGCTTCAGGGGTGAGGGAGTTCATCGTCGAGGCCGACGGCGGGTCGCGGGGCAACCCGGGGCCCGCGGGCTACGGGACCGTGGTGATCGACGCGGCGACGGGCGAGACCCTCGCGGAGGCCGCGGAGTACATCGGCTTCGCCACGAACAACGTGGCCGAGTACCGCGGCCTGCTCGCCGGACTGCGCACCGCGCACGCCCTCGACCCCTCGGCCCGGATCCACGTCCGCATGGACTCCAAGCTCGTGATCGAACAGATGTCGGGCCGCTGGAAGATCAAGCACCCCTCCATGAAGCCCTTGGCGGCGGAGGCCAACCAGGTCTTCCCTGCGGACCGGATCACCTACGAGTGGATCCCCCGCGAACAGAACAAACACGCCGACCGCCTGGCCAACGAGGCGATGGACGCGGGAGCCAAGGGGGGCCAGTGGTCCCTGTCGGAGTCCCGGGCCGCCCTGGAAACCCCGGCCGCGGATGCTGCTGTATCCGCCGTGGCCGCGGGCAGTCGTGCCGCCGGGGCGGCGCCCGTCCCACAGATGGCGGCACCTCCCGGCGAGCAGCGCCCTGCCACCCCCGACGAGGAGCACCGCGCGACGCCGGGGTGGAGCGCCGCCCCCGATATGGGCGCCCCCGCCACGTTCGTCCTCCTGCGTCACGGTGAAACCCCCCTCACCCCCCAGAAGCGCTTCTCCGGCAGCGGCGGCACCAACCCCTCCCTCTCGGACGCAGGGCGGGAGCAGGCCCGGCGAGTGGCAGAGGCACTCGCCAAGCGGGGCACGATCCAGGCGATCGTCGCCTCCCCGCTCGCCCGCACCCGCGAGACCGCCGGCATCGTCGCCGCCCGCCTCGGTCTGGACGTGGCGGTCGAGGAGGGCCTGCGGGAGACGGACTTCGGCGCCTGGGAGGGCCTCACCTTCGCCGAGGTCCGCGAACGTCACCCGGACGACCTGAACGCCTGGCTCGCCGACCCGGAGGCCCACCCCACCGGCGGCGGCGAGAGCTTCGCGGAGACCGCCACCCGCATGGAGGCGACCCGGGAGAAGCTGGTCGCGGCCTACGCGGGCCGCACGGTCCTGCTGGTCACCCACGTCACCCCGATCAAGACCCTCGTCCGGCTCGCCCTCGGCGCCCCGCCCGAGTCGCTGTTCCGCATGGAACTCTCCGCCGCCTCCCTGTCGGCGGTCGCGTACTACGCGGACGGCAACGCGAGCGTGCGGCTCTTCAACGACACGTCCCACCTTCGTCCCTGAGCCCGGCGGCGGCCCGCGCCAGGTCCTCGATCCGGGCCCAGTCCCCGGCGGCCACCGCGTCCGCCGGGACCATCCAACTCCCGCCCACACAGCCGACGTTGGGCAGCGCGAGATACTCCGGCGCGGTCGCCGGTCCGATTCCGCCGGTCGGGCAGAAGCGGGCCTGCGGCAGCGGCCCGGCCAGGGACTTCAGATAGGCCGTGCCACCGGCGGACTGAGCCGGGAAGAACTTCATCTCCCGCACCCCGCGCTCCAGCAGGGTCACGACCTCCGAGGTGGTCGACACCCCCGGCAGGAACGGCACCCCGGACGCCCGCAGCGCCGTCAGCAGCGCGTCCGTCCACCCCGGACTGACCAGGAACCCCGCCCCGGCCGCCACGCACGCGCTCACCTGCTCCGGCGTGAGGACCGTGCCCGCCCCGACCACCGCGTCCGGCACCTGGTCGGCGATCGCGCGGATCGCGTCGAGTGCGGCCGGCGTCCGCAACGTCACCTCGATCGCGGGCAGCCCGCCGGCCACCAACGCACGGGCGAGCGATACGGCGTAGGCGGCGTCCTCGATGACGACGACGGGCAGGACGGGCGCGAGGTCCAGCACAGACGAGGGCATGCCGCTCATCCTGCCGATGCGCTGCAGGTTACGCAAAAGGCGTTGCATATGCTGCAACGCCTTTCAGGGGGCTAGTGGATCTCCTCCACCAGCACATCCAGCGACCACGGCTTCCCGGCCTTCCCCGGCGCCTCCGCCTCCACGACGTACCCGAGATCCCGCAGCGCCTCCACCAGCTCGGCGGGGCCCTTCGGCGCGGCCCCCTCCGCCAGCAGGCTCCGTACGATCCGCCCCTTCGTCGCCTTGTTGAAGTGGCTGACGACCTTCCGCGTCGGCGCGTGCAGCACCCGCACGGTTGCGGTCCGCTCGGCCACCTCGCCCTTCGGCTTCCACGCGGCCGCGTACGCGGCGGACCGAAGATCCAGGACCAGCCCGTCCCCGGCGGCCTCGGGCAGCACCGACGCCATCGGCGTCCGCCAGTGGGCGCCCAGCGCCCCGAGCCCCGGCAGCTTCACGCCCATCGAACAGCGGTAGGAGGGAATCCGGTCCGTCACCCGCACTGCTCCCCACAGCCCCGAGAAGACCAGCAGCGAGCGCGCCGCCCGCTTCTTCGCGGCCGCGTCCAGCGAGGCCAGGCCCAGGGCGTCGTACAGGACACCGGTGTAGATCTCCCCGGCGGGACGGGCCCCGGCCGTGCGCAGTCCGGCGTTCTTCGCGACCTCGCCGCGCAGCCCCTCGCTCAGCCCGAGCACCTCACGCGCCTTCTCGTTCTGCTCGGGGTCCCCGGCACACAGCTCGACCAGCTCCCCGAGCACGGCCTCCCGCGCGCCGGTCAGCCCCGGCAGCGACAGGGACTCCAGCTTCAGCGGGGCGCCACGGCCCGAGGACGCCTTGCCTTCCGAGGGCGGCAGCAGGACAAGCACGGGTACTCCTTCTCTCCGGTTCTGCGCCAGGGTACGGGGTGCTGCCCCAGCACCTTCGACCTACGCTCGACACATGCCCCGCCGCAAGATCCGCGTGACCGGCGCCCCCGAGGCCCCCCTCCGGGCCGCCCTCGCCGCGCTCCGCGCCGAACTCGGCATCCCGGAGGCCTTCCCGCCCGAGGTCCAGCAGGAGGCCGAGCGCTCGGCGAAGGCACCCGCCCTGCCGTCGTACGACGCCACGGACCTCCCCTTCTTCACCGTCGACCCGCCCACCGCCACCGACCTCGACCAGGCGATCCACCTGTCCCGGCAGGGCACCGGATACCGGGTCCGGTACGCCATCGCCGACGTCGCCGCCTTCGTCGCACCCGGCGGCGACCTGGACGCGGAGACGCACCGGCGGGTGAACACCCTCTACTTCCCGGACGAGAAGGTCCCGCTGCACCCCACCGTGCTCAGCGAGGGCGCCGCGAGCCTGCTCCCGGACCAGGCCCGGCCGGCCGTGCTGTGGACGGCGGACCTGGACGCCGAGGGCCGTACCCTCGCCGTCGACGTGCGCCGCGCCCTGGTCCGCAGCCGGGCCAAACTCGACTATGCGGGCGTGCAGAGGGCGATCGACGCCGGAACGGCCGAAGAACCCGTCGCGCTGCTCAAGGAGATCGGCGAGGCGAGGGAGCGGCTGGAGGTCGAGCGCGGGGGCATCTCCCTCACCGTGCCCGAGCAGGAGATCGTGCAGAGGAACCACTCGTACGAACTCGCTTTCCGCGCCCCGCTGCCCGCCGACGGCTGGAACGCCCAGATCTCCCTGCTCACCGGCATGGCCGCGGCCGACCTGATGCTGGCCGCCGGCACCGGAATCCTGCGCACCCTCCCGGCCGCGCCCGACGGCGCCGTTGCCCGCCTGCGCCGCACCGCGGTCGCCCTGCACATCGACTGGCCGCACCACGTGTCGTACGCGGCGCTGATCCGCACCCTCGACCCGCACGACCCCCGTCACGCGGCCTTCCTCCAGGAGTGCACGACCCTGCTGCGCGGCGCGGGCTACACGGTCTTCCGGGACGCCGACCTGCCCGCGATCACCACGCATGCCGCCGTCGCCGCCCCCTACGCCCACTGCACCGCCCCGCTGCGCCGGCTCGCCGACCGCTACGCCGCCGAACTCTGCCTCGCGGCCGCCGCCGGCCAGAGCCCGCCCGCCTGGGTCCTCGCCGCGCTCGACGCCCTGCCGCAGCAGATGACCGAGGGCACGCGCCGCGCGGCCACGGTCGAGCGGGAGTGCCTCGACATCGTCGAGGCCGCCCTCCTCAAGGACCGGGTCGGTGAGGTCTTCGACGGCTGCGTGGTCGACCTCTCGGAGCGCGAACCGGCCGTAGGCACCGTGCAGTTGGAGTCGCCGGCCGTGATCGGCCGGATCGAGGGCGAGCACCTGCCGCTCGGGGAACGGCTCCGGGTCCGGCTCACCCGAGCGGATCCGGGGACGCAGAAGGTCCTGTTCGCGCCCGCGTGAGGGCCCCTACGAGGCCGTCGGGGTCCTCGGAGCGCAGGCGGACCACGCGCACCTCGCGGCGGCGGCCGAACACCCGCACCGCAATGCACCCAGCGTCACCGCTGTCCGTTGCACCAAGGGCACACGGTATCCGTGCTACCCGGTTCCGGCCGTGCTGAAGGTCGCCAGGGCGCCGTCGAAGAGGCGGTCGGCGCCGGTGTCCTGTGCGTTGCCGACGGCCCGGTCGACGACGATCTTCCACTCATGGCCGCCTGCGTCGTGGTACAGCTCGCTCTTGCGTCCGTTTCCGCATTCCCCGCCGGCTTGGCGGACCGGACCGCCCTGCCCCTGCCGCGGGCCCGCGCCGGTGACATGGATCTCGCCATCGCCACCTGGGCCTTCGCGCACGGCCTGGTCATCCTGGAGATCCACGGCCGGTTCCCCGCAGACGCCGACCTGGACGCGGCATGGAAGCGGGGTCGAAAGACGTTGCACCCGTAGCGGAAGGGGTGATGCGGCATGGCGGAACAGGCGCTGTGGACCAGGGCACGACTGGGCCGGTGCGGCCCGCCGCTCGACCTCCTGACGGCGAGCTTCCGCCGCCACACCTACGCCCCCCACGCCCACGACGAGTACACGATCGGCGTCTGCATCGGCGGCACCGAGGTGATCGACTACCGGGGCGGGCACATCCGCACCGGCCCCGGCACGATCGTCGTCCTCGACCCCGGCGAGATGCACACCGGCGGTCCCGGAAACCCCACCGACGGCTACGCCTACCGCGCCCTGTACGCCGAGCCGTCCCTGCTGGCCGACGGCACCCTCGGCGGCCTCCCGCACTTCCGCGAACCGCTCCTGCACGATCCCGAACTGGCCACGGCCCTCCGCCTCGCCCACACGGACCTCAGCGCGTGCCCGGACCCCCTGGAGGCCGAGTCCCGCCTGCCCTGGCTGCTGACGGCCCTGGCGTGCCGCCACTCCACGGCGCGACCGGTCTCCGACCGGATCCCCGGCGCGGCCACGATCGCCCTGACGGTCCGCGACCGCCTGGCCGACGAGCTCACGACCCCGCCCTCGCTGGCCCTGCTCGCCGCCGACCTCGGCCTGTCCCGCTACCAGCTCCTGCGGGCCTTCCGTACGACGATGGGCATACCCCCGTACGCCTGGCTCGCCCAGTACCGGGTGAGCCGGGCGCGGGTGCTGCTGGAGACCGGCCTGCGCCCGGCCGAGGTGGCGGGCCTGGTGGGCTTCGCCGACCAGGCGCACCTGACCCGCTGGTTCCGCCGGGTGCTGGGCGTGACGCCGGCGGCGTACCGCAACAGCGTTCAAGACGACTAAGGGGGAGGTGGCCGAAACTCGCCCCTATGACTGCACGTGGCTGGTTCCTCTTCTCCCTCCTGGGAGTGATCTGGGGCATCCCTTATCTGCTGATCAAGGTGGCGGTGGCCGAGGTGTCCCCGCCGATGCTGGTCTTCACGCGCTGCGCACTCGGCGCGGCCCTCCTGCTCCCGTTCGCGTGGCGACAAGGCGGCTTTCTCGGGACGATACGCACCCACTGGCGCCCCATGCTGGCCTTCGCAGGTCTGGAAATCATGGTCCCCTGGGTGGCGCTGACCGACGCGGAACGGCACCTGTCCAGCTCGACGGCGGGCCTGCTGATCGCGGGCGTCCCGATCGTCGGCGTGCTACTGGCCCGCTTCTTCGGTTCGACCGAATACCTGGGAGCACGCCGCACGGCCGGCCTGGCCCTGGGCTTGGCGGGGGTCACCGTCCTGGCGCTCCCGCACCTCACCGGCGGCGACACCCGCTCCCTGGCCGAGGTCCTCCTCACTGTCCTGGGCTACGCCACGGCGCCCCTGGTGGCCGCGCGCCGCCTCAAGGACGTCCCGTCCCTGCACCTGACGTCGGCCTGCCTGACCCTGGCCGCGCTGGCCTACGCACCCGCGGCGGCCCTCACCCACCCGTCCTCCGTCCCCTCCTTGCCGGCCCTGGCGGCCCTGGCGGGCTTGGGTGTGCTCTGCACGGCACTGGCCTTCGTGGCGTTCCTGGAACTGATCAAGGAGGCGGGCCCGACCCGGGCGACGGTGATCACGTACGTCAACCCGGCGGTGGCGGTGGCCGCAGGCGCCCTCTTCCTGAACGAACCGCTGACCCTCTCCGTACTGGCCGCCTTCGCCCTGATCCTGACGGGCTCGGTGCTGGCGACGGCCGCCACCGGTCCGCGCCGCGGCTCCCGCCCGGTACCATGGTCGACACGGCAGACGAGCCGGGCGGACGGCCGCGTGGAGTCCCCTTAGGGGGGCTTCCCGAGGAACGTCCGGGCTCCACAGGGCAGGGTGGTGGCTAACGGCCACCCGGGGTGACCCGCGGGACAGTGCCACAGAAAACAAACCGCCCAGCGCTCAGGCGCTGGGTAAGGGTGAAACGGCGGTGTAAGAGACCACCAGTGCCCAGGGTGACCTGGGCAGCTAGGTAAACCCCACCCGGAGCAAGGTCAAAAGGAGCCGCCGCAAGGCGCGCTCTGCGCGGACGTCCGAGGGCTGCCCGCCCGAGTCCGCGGGTAGACCGCACGAGGCCGGTGGCAACACCGGCCCTAGATGGATGGCCGTCGCCGGGGGGTCCGCGAGGACCCCTCGGAACAGAACCCGGCGTATAGCCCGACTCGTCTGCCTCTCAGGGCTTCTGACCAGTAGAAACACCGGTCAGAGGTCCTTCTCCGTGTATAGGCAGGTCTCGCTGGACCCCGGTTCACACCGGTTCGAACGGGACCGCGTGGCTACTAACGTAGCCACGAAAGTAGCCATGCCTCGCGGCGACGGCGAGCCGGTGAGCCCCGGCAGGTGCTTGTCTGGCCGGGGCGCCTCCTGGCGGAGTGAGCGGCGTGCTCACTCTTTGCAGCTACGCCTGTGTCTCTCCGGGTCTGGGTGGCGATCCGGCGGTGGCGAATCGGTCCGCTTCTGCTCGTCCAGCCACGCTTCGATACCGCCAGGCATTTGGGCCGGAAGCGTCGAACGGGATGACTGGGACAGGCGGAAGGCTGGCCAATGTTGCCGCCAGCTCGGAATTCGGCAACGCGGCGACAGAAGGCTCAAGCGCCTCGATTCTGGCCAGAATGCGGTGAAGCTCCTCAGCCATGAGCTTCAGGTCCAGCGTGGCGCCGTCCACCGCAATCGTCTCCGCCTGCACATCGACAAGACGCATGGGAGGCGCAGGGAACTCCGTTATGGCGCCATCCTGTAGATCCTCAAGCGTTGGGCGGGGAAGGTGGACAATCCATTCGTCCAGCCGTTCATCAAAGTGCTCGCTACCGTTTCGAACCGCCCGAGCCGCCAAAGGAGACTCGTCCTGCACGGCGAGTGCATCTCGCAGATAGGCGCCCCTGGCCTTCCGCCACCGCAAGCCTTCGTCGGTCTGCCCCTTGCCCTTCTTCTCAACGGGCCACACCATCCTGGAAACCTTGCCGGTGAAGCCGAGGAGGTCCTCGAAGCAGATCCAAGCGGCCGGCGGTACCAGAGCACTTCGGGCGAGATCGACCAGGGCTTCCAGTGCTGCCAGCGCATAGCGGGCATCGCGTGCCAGCAAGGTCAGGTAGACCCTCTGTGCCCAAGGGTCCTGAGATATGTCGTCGCCCACGGGCGTCATTGTGGCGTTCTTCTGCCACTGGGCGGAAGCGAGTTTCAGTTTGGCTCGGGTCGGCCGTCGGTGAGGTGGGAAAGACCCCTGGTCATGTGTTTCTCCTGGCCAGGGGATCTTTCTGGGGTGCGGATGAACCTCGTTGCCGGGATTATCGCGGCGCCCGGGGCTTCCGGTGTTTGCCGGTCCCAGGGCCGAGCTTCGGCGCTGGCTCCGAGGAAGGGGCGACCTCGGTGGCGGGGAACAGAACACGCCTCGCCTCCGCGAGATTCGCCGCGAAGCCGTGGGGCTCCCACAGGTGGCAGTTCCACCGCTGGATTGCCCGGAGCGCGTCAGGGTTCAGGTGCGACCCACGCGGGCCGTCGCCGCTCACGAGAGGTATGGCGCGGGCTGTCCGATCCTCGCGTCACGGCGCTCGGCCCACTGGGACAGCGACTCATCGTCCATTCCCAGGAGGGAAGCGGCTCAGGCGAGCCGGTGTTCCCAGCGCAGCGAGGGACTTCGGTCGATCCAGTACAGGTGGGAGTTGGTCGTCACGCGGAGTCGAATGGCCTCGATGTCCGGCGTTCCGGCGTCCTGCCAGGCGACAAGGGAGC
This sequence comes from Streptomyces sp. NPDC031100, assembly GCF_055570785.1. NCBI lineage: Bacteria > Bacillati > Actinomycetota > Actinomycetes > Kitasatosporales > Streptomycetaceae > Streptomyces > Streptomyces sp. NPDC031100. The sequence continues at coordinate 643,086 of NZ_JBVIGN010000001.1, read as the reverse complement.
GTTCGATGTCGTCCCACAGAGCCACGGGGCCGCCCTGCCGGACGGTCCAGCTCTCGCCGTCGGCGATGAACTCGGCGAACGATTCCCGCTCCGGATCGAACAGGTACCGCAAGGGAGAGCCGTCGCTGCGGGTGGCGCGGACGAACTGCGCACCGGGCGCCGCGAGCTGCGCGAGGAAGGCGGGCATCCACTCTTCCAAGGCGAGAGGGGACACCAGCACGGTCCGCTCGCTGTCTGCGTAGGCGGTCCGGGCGGAGAGGTCGCCCGCCACGGGAGTCACCGCCTGGGCTCGTGCCTGCATGAAGGAGGAGCGCCCTATGATCGCGCCCTCGGCGGTACCGTCCTCGCCGACGGTGACCTTCGCGAGGCCGGTACCCCAAGGCCAGGAGCCGACCGTGCCGAGGACGATGCCATCTGGCTTCGTCTGCCTGATCCACGTATACGGGATGCGTCGGACCGCGCAAGTGGCGATGACCCGGTCGTACGGCGCCCGGTGTGGATGGCCGAGGAGCCCGTCGCCCGTCACCGTCCACGTCGAAAAGCCGACGGTTTCCAGGGCGGCATCGGCGCGTGTCGCCACCTGCGGGTCGAGCTCGATCGTGGTGACGTTGTCCTCGCCGAGGTAGTGGCACATCAGGGCCGTGGAGTATCCGGTGCCCGTGCCGATCTCCAGGACGCGGTGTTCCGTCGTGAGGTCGAGGGCCTCGATCATGCTGACGACGGTGGTCGGGTCGGTCGAGGACGACGTGGGCACGCCCGCGACGGGTTCGCCGGTCTGGTCGGCAGTGAGGTGGCCGTCAAGCTGGGTGGTGAGGGTGTCGACGCTATACGCGATCTTCAGCCACTCGTCCGGGTCCGTACCGACAGCGGTGACGGGCCGCCAGGTTCGACCCTTGCCGAGGAAGACTCCGGGATGGAGGAACTGCTCGCGGGGGACCGTCTCGACGGCCCCGCGCAGCCAGGGGGACTTCAGGATGCCCTTGTTCGCGAGCACGGCCGCCATGCGGCGCCGCTCGGGTACCGGGTCGGTCATCGGCGGTCTCCTTGCATGAGTAGGTCGGCGAAGGCGGCGGACATCGGGAGGCCGGTCTCGGTCTCCAGCCACCCCCACTGCCCATTGGGATTCAGCTCCAGCCACCAGTAGTCCCCCGCCCGGTCCACCGCGAGGTCGAAGCTCCCTGATACCAGCTCCAGCCGGTCCAGGTAGGCGTGCAGTGCCTTGTCCACCCGGTCGGGAAGGTGCTCCACGGTGTATGTCAGAGCGCTGTAGTCCTTGCGCCAGTCCAGCAGTTCGGAGTCGATGCGCACGGAGAACGTGTGCCGCCCTACGATCAGGACGCGGAGATCGGCGGCCTTGTCCACGCGGGCCTGGAACAGGTGGGGCGTGACGCGAACGCTGTCGTCGATCTCGTCGGGGGTGACGGGGGCAGCCCATCCGGTCACCGGTACGCCGTCACGCGTATAAGGGGTCCACCGCAGCGTCTTGAAGATCGCGCCTCCTTGCCTGCGGATGAACTCGCGTGCCTCGGTCGGGTTGTTGGTGACGAGGGTGGGCGGGATGGTGAAGCCGAGCTGCTGGGCGAGAGCGAGTTGGACGGGTTTGTAGTCGGCCGCTGCGATGCGTAACGGGTGGTTGACCCAGAGCGGGCCGTCCAAGGCGTAGAGCGTGCCCCCAAGCCCGTAGCGGACCTGCGCCGCCGCGAAACGGGAGTCGTCCGGGGACAGGTTGGCGAATGACGGCCAGTCCGGGCGGCGCCAGTAAACCGATCGGACGCGGGTCAGGTCGGCGGTTCTCGACGGGGTGCGCACTTGCCCGACCACAGGGGCCGGGCAGGTGCCGAACCGAGCCGAGACCGTGAGGTCCCCGCCGACGTCGGCGGGGTTGAACCGGACCACCGGCACATCGCGCCGGTTGAGTTCGCTGATCACCATGTCGGCGGTGATGTCGTCCGCCTCTGTGGCCACCAGAACCGGCCTCTTCTCGGTCACGGTCATCAGTCCTGGCTGCTGTCCTGGTCGTGACCCTGGTCGTTCCGGGAGTCCGAGTTCGTCGTCGTGGAGGTCTCGGTGCCGGAGCTGGTGCCGTGCTTGCCCATCTCGACCACCTGACCGGTGTGGTCACGGAACACCCCGAGCTGCGTCGTGGGGTCGATGGTGACCGTGGCGTGGGGCCGGCGGATGGTCGTCGGGTAGGGCGCGAGTCGGCCCGCACCCCACGGCCGGGTGAGGGTGGGGAGTACGACAGAGGTGGTCATGAGACTCCTTGGGTTGAAGGGGCATGGTGCGGGATACCGCCCGCGTCGGCAGGATGCGGACGGCGATCTGCGGGCACCGCTTCAGAAGTGAGCAGCCTGGATGTTGTCGGCCGCGGTCGTCCACTCGACCCCGGACGCGGGCCGGATGTGCGCGACCCGGACAGTGCCGTGGCTGTGGAGCTCGTGCGTGACAGCGACGAGCAAACCCTCCCCGCGTGAGGCGATGTCGCGCACGTTCGTGTTCAGGAGCGGGTGCTGCTCGTAGCCGTCGAGCCCGACCGGGTTCACGTCTCCGTCTCCTGCCGGGCCTCGACACGGCGCATGAACTTCTCCCAGCCGCTGGCCGCCCATACCCGCAGAGCCCGGCTCGGTGAACCCGGTTGGGGCTTCGGCGGCGTGTACGTACGGCGGCTGGCACCAGGGTTCCTGCGGGGCAGTTCGAAGGTTGTCACGCGGTCGCTCCTCTCTGATGGGGCAGCAGCTGGCCGCAGCCTGGACGGGACGGGGCGCGGCCCGCTGCCTCGGGGGAGCCGCCCGGAGAGCCCTTCAAACTCCGAGCAGCGTGTGACCAGTGAACGACGATCCGTTACCGTCTCCCAGAGCGGACCCCGCGCGTTGCCCAGGCGTTTTTCGGGCATCGGGTGGTGCGAGTGAGGAAGGTGCTCTTCGTGAGGGGAGACCAATGGCTATAAGGCGTAGGTGCTTTGCCGAGCGGCGGGTGGCAAAGGGTTACTCTCAGGAGGAATTCGCAGAAGCGCTTACGGTGGCCCCGTCCACCGTGGTTCGTTGGGAAACTGGCCGTGTCACCCCACAGCCGCACCAACGGCCCAAGATTGCCAGACTGTTGGGAGTCACCCTCTCCGAGCTGGAAGGGCTTCTCTTCGACGAACAGCCGGCCGAAACCGCCGTGCTTTCTGGCACCCCACCCCTCCTCCACGGTGATGATGACGATATGAAGCGCCGCGATGTCCTGGGCTTGCTCGCCGTCACGGGCGCGCTGGTCACCCTGCCCGGTTCGGACGAGGCCCCCCGAGGACACACAGTGGCGGCGCTCCTGGAGACAGGGGAGGAGCTGCATCGCAGCCTGTGGCAGGTCTTCACCCTCTCGGACTCCAAGTCGACGGTCTTCCCGGCGGTCCGCAAGCAGCTCCATGTCCTGGCGAAGGGCCTGGTCGAGGCGCGTACCACAGCGGACCGGGCCCGGCTGTGCTCGATGACGGCCGACCTCTACCAGCTTGTCGGCGAACTTTTCTTCGACGCCAACCGGTACACCGACGCCGCCCAGTGCTACACGCTGGCTGCTAACGCCGCCCATGCTGGTGGTGACCACGACCTCTGGGCCTGTGCCATGACTCGCCACGCCTACGTCGAGCTGTACGCGCGCCGCGCGCCCGCTGCCCAGCCCCTGCTCGCGGTGGCCTCCCGGATCGCCCGGCGGGGCAACAGCGCACTGTCCACCCGCCACTGGGTCGCCGCTGTCCAGGCCCAGGTGTGCGCGGCCATGGGGGACATCGATGGCTGCGCCCGGGCCCTCGACGAAGCCGAGAAGGTGCACTCCCTCGACGGCCACTCCCACAACGGCGGCTGGCTTCGCTTCGACGGTTCCCGCCTACCAGAGGAACGAGGGGCCTGCTACCTCCAGCTCGGCCGTCCCGACTTCGCGGAAGATGCCCTCACCGCAGCCCTCGCTCAACCACTGTCCCTGCGCCGCCGAGCCGCAGTACTCAGCGACCTTGCCGTCCTCGGTGCCCACCGGGGCGACGTCGATCAGGTCGTGCAGTACGCGGAGGCAGTGCTCGGCCTGGCCGACCGGTCGAACTCGGGATTCATCGGCAAGAAGCTGGACGTACTTCGAGGGCGTCTTGCCTCACTCATGTCCGATGGCCGAGTCTCGAGTCTGGATCACCGAATCGCGGCGCTTTCGCGTACCGCATGGCGAGAGGAACACGTGCATGAGTGACGGTCGGATCTTCCGCGAGGCGTGGATCGCCGGTGTGACCAAGCACTACCCCGGTGAGCCGAAGCCCAGCTATGTCACGCCGTGGGACGAGACGCCCGAGTGGGAGCGTGAGGCTGCCGCCGCCGTGTGCGGACAGGTTCGGGACTTCATCAAGGTCAGCGAAGGGCACGCCACACGGCTCACCCGCGAGCAGAAGGGCCGCTTCGTCGCGATCTGCTGGACCGCCCAGATGTTCAAGCACTTCGAGGAGCCGAAGCCCGGATACGTCGCCGACTGGGCCGACCTCCCGGCCTGGCAGCGGGAGACAGACTCGGACATCTTCGAGCGCATCGAGCAGACTGTCTGAACCATGAGAACGACGAAGCCCCCGTCCGGACCGTGCCGGGCGGGAGCGTCGCCTTACGTAGCCATCGAGGTAGCCACAGAAGCGCCTTTGGGATGGGCACGGTCTCGTTGGGTGAGTCCTGAGTGGGGTCTCATCTCGCTTTGAGGGAAGCCCGGTTGATCGCGCTGCGCCTTTCATGATCGTGGCCACCCTGTCATACTTCCAGCAGGATCATGAGTGCGATGTTGCGGGGGCGCGCGACGTGGTGGAGAGCCAGCGGAAGTGGTTAGCGAAGGCCGTGTCGGTCTTCGGCGCATCGAGCAAGGCGCTGCTCGACGGTCCTGGGTGGCCCGAGTTCGCTATCCGCGCGCCGCTTGAGAAGCTGCTGCAGACCGCAGGCGCCCAGTACAAATTGCAGGACGTTCTGTGGCACGCGGAGACGCCGCTGCCCGACCTTGGAGTGCGCCCCGACTACGCGGTCGAGGTACACGGCGCGATCATCGGCTACGTCGAGATCAAGAGGCCAGGCCAGAGCGTTGACCCGGGCAAGTTCACCGGCCGTAACAAGGAGCAGTGGGACCGCCTGCGTGACCTGCCGAACCTTCTCTATACGAACGGCACCGAATGGCGGCTGTTCCGGCATGGTGCGGCAGTTGGCGACCCCGTCATCTTCGAAGGCGATCTGGATCGAGCCGGCGCAGACTTGAAGGTCGTTTCCGCGGACGCGTTCCACGCCCTGTTGCAGACTTTCCTGCATTGGTATCCCGAGGAGATTCGCCAAGTCTCCGTGCTGGTGCGGCGTATTGCTCCACTATGTCGGCTGCTGCGTGCCGCGGTGCTGGAGCAACTGGAGACTGAGCGGCGCGCGGCAGCCGATGGGGCGCGCCCGCAGGATCTCCGGTTCACGGGCCTAATGGGTGACTGGCGCAAGCTCCTCTTCCCGACGGCCGACGATGCCACATTCGCTGACGGCTACGCCCAGGCCGTTACGTTCGCGCTGCTGCTCGCCCGTACGGAGGATCTGCGCCTGACGGACACCGGGTTGCACGAGATCGGCCGCAAGCTCGATGCAGGGCACGCCTTGATGGGCAAGGCCCTTCAACTGCTGACCGACAACGTCACCGAGAGCTTCGACGTCACACTGGACCTGCTCGTTCGCGTGATTGACGCGGTGCGCTGGGACTCCATCCGCAAGGGTCGACGCGATGCCTATCTGCATCTCTACGAGTCGTTCCTCGAGGTGTACGACGAGAAGCTGCGGCAGAAGAGCGGCTCGTACTACACCCCGCGCGAGGTCGTGGAAGAGATGGTGCGCCTGACCGAGGACGTGCTGCGTTCGCGTTTGGAGCGGCCGCAGGGCTATGCCAGCCAGGACGTGCGCATCGTCGATCCGGCCATGGGGACGGGCACCTACCTCCACGCAATCATTGAGCATGTGGCCGAGTGGACCGGGCAGCATACGGGTCTCGGTGCCGTCCCGGACGCTATCAGCGGTCTCGCGCGCCGCCTGGTCGGTTTCGAACTTCAGATGGGCCCCTTTGCGGTGGCCGAGCTGCGCACTTCCGACCTGTTGAAGCGCCACCGTGCAGAGCAGCCTAGGGAGGGCTTGCAGCTCTACGTCACGGACACGCTGGACAACCCCTACCTGGCAGAGGAGTCTCTGGCCTCCACGTACGGGGTGATATCAGAGTCGCGGAAGCGCGCGAACAAGGTGAAGGCCACCACTCCGGTGACCGTGGTGATCGGGAACCCGCCGTACGACGACAAGGCCAAGGGGCGCGGCGGATGGATCGAGAGCGGAGCCGTAGGGCGTGGTGCGCCGCCGATCGATGATTTCAAGTGGCCGGGCAACGGGCGCTACGAGCACATCCTGAAGAACCTGTACATCTATTTCTGGCGCTGGGCGACGTGGAAGGTCTTCGACGCACACGACGAGGACCAGCACGGCGTGATCTGCTTCATCACGCCCTCCGGATTCGCCAGCGGCCCCGGCGGACGTGGTATGCGGGACTACCTGCGACGTACGTGCGACGAGGGCTGGATCATCGACGTTTCCCCGGAGGGCCACCGCCCGGATGTCTCCACCCGGATCTTCCCGGGCGTTGCCCAGCCGCTGGCGATCTGCATCTTCGTCCGGCGCACTGACCACGATCCGCATAAACCTGCACGTATTCACTACCGCTCGGTCGAGGGCAAGCGAGCCGCCAAGTACCGTCAGCTCAAAGACATCCGCCTGGACGATGGCGGTTGGCAGGATGCGCATTCTGAGGCTGCCCAGCCCTTCCGTCCGGATACGGGCACCGGCTGGGCGGAGTATCCAGAACTGAGCGACCTCTTCCCTTGGGGAAGTCTGGGCATCACGGCCAACCGTTCGTGGGTGAACGGCCCGGATCGGGACATCCTCCAGCGGCGCTGGGCTCACCTGATCTCGGAGCGGAACCCGTCCAAGAAAGCCGAGCTACTCAAGGAGACCCGCGACCGCACTTTGGACAAGAGGACCCAGCCTCTGCCTGGCTGCGCCGAACATACGGTGGTGATAGGCGAAGAAGCAGCGGTGGAGCCCGCGCTGATCAGAATCGGAATGCGCAGCTTCGACCGCCAATGGCTCATCGCCGACAGTCGCGTCATCGACTTTCCGCGCCCAGATCTGTGGGAGTCGCTCCAGCCGGGCCAGCTGTTCCTCAACCAGCAGTCCTCACACGAAATCGACTCGGGACCGGCGGTCGTCGCCACGGCTCTCCTGCCGGACACGCATCACTTCAATGGGCGGGGCGGCAAGGCCATGCCCATCCTGCACCCCGACGGGACTCCCAACGTACCGCCCGGCTTCCTCATCCACCTCGCCACCGAGCTGGGAGTCCCGCAGGTCACCGTGCACGAGCTGGCCGCGTACGCTATGGCGGTCACTGGGCATCCCGGGTTCACCGAGCAATTCACCGGTGAACTGCTCACACCGGGCGTGCGTCTACCACTCACTCGTGATCCGCACCTGTGGAACGAGGCTGTCCGTGTGGGCTCTGAATCGCTCTGGGCCTCGACGTACGGAGAGCGCTACGCCGCACCCGAACTCGGCAGGCCCGCAGGGGACGTGTGCTACCCCCAGGGCGATCCGCGCCGCGTTCGCTACCAAGAGGCCGTGGGGCAGGTGCTCCCCGCGGAGATCAAGTACGCCGAGATGACGGAGACCCTTCACTTGGGCTCCGGGCAGTTTGGTCCCGTGCCGCCCGAGGTCTGGGCGTATGACGTGGGCGATATGCAGATCGTCAAGAAGTGGTTCGGCTACCGCAAGGCCAAGCCCAACAGCAGGAAGACCAGCCCCCTGGACGATGTCCATGCCGAGGCCTGGCTTGCAGAGTGGTCGACGGAGCTCATGGAACTTCTTTCGGTGCTGCGTCGGCTGGTGGAGCTGGAACCGGTTCAACGGGATCTTTTGGAGCGCATCGTGGCCGGTCCCCTGATCACCGAATCCGACCTGGTGAAGGCTGGAATCCTGCCCGTTGGTCCCAAGGCGCGAAAGCCGCGCCGCCGTATGCCCAACCCCAGCTTCGGTGTGGGAGACGAGTCCGACAAACTCATGTGACTCATGGTGAGCCAGCCGAGACGTACGGACGTCGTCAATCCGGCTGCCCAGGCGGATCGTTCGAGGCGAAGTGCACGGCCTGCTCTAGCGACCATGCCCCTTGGGCGACTTGGCGTACGGCATGTGTTTCGCGGGCAAGGGCCGGCGCGTGACGCTCAAGTTCGTCAGCCAAGGTGCACACATCGGTCAGGCGGGCGGCCAGCTGCTCGGCCTCGGACGCGTAGTGCGCTGCTGCGCCGAGTGGGGTGATCGAGAGGCGGCCTTCGTCGGCTGCCACCATCCCTCTCCAGGTGAGCGACCGCACGTCATCCTGTACATCCGCTTCGTCCAGGCCTCGCACGGATACCGGGGTCACCTCCTGGTCGGTGTACGGCATGTCCGCCAAGGCGAGATGGCGCAACAGGCGGCATTCTGAGGCAGAAAGGGACAGATCCACGCGCTAGTTGTAGCAGAGATCGGGGCCTTCCCTGCTAGGAGGGGAGGTTCGGCGTCCGCAAGAACCCTGGACTTCACGGCGTTCTGTTAAGAGGGATGACGCCCAGCTCCGTACGTGAGGGAACCGCGCTCCGGCCCAAGGATGCAGGCTGGGGCGTCCGGCCATCGAAGCTCGGTATGCCGCTCCCCGCGCACCCGTATTCCGCTCTCAAGATCCCAGCGCTAGCTTCGCCCCTCCTCCCAGGAAGGGGCGCTCACATGAGACCCACAGCACGCACCGCCGGCGCAATCGCCCTCACACTGGCCCTCGCCGGCCCCCTCGCCCCCGTCACCGCGCAGGCATTGCCAACGGCCCACGCACGGACGGCCCACGGTCCCCAGTCCCTCTCCACCCAGCGCGTCCTCACCATCCCCGGCACCGTCAACGCCCGCGACACCGGCGGCTACCGCACCTACGACGGCAAGACCACCCGGTGGGGCACGCTCTACCGCTCCGAGAGTCTGGCCAAGATCCCACCGGAGGGTGTCACCGCCCTGGGTGACCTGCAGCTCGGCAGCGTCATCGACCTGCGCACCCCCACCGAGGTGCAGGCCGACGGAACCGACCGGCTCCCGGCAGGCGTCACCTCCGTCCCTCAACCGGTCGACGACACCAGCCTCTTCGCCTTCATCGGGCAGGTCGTCCGCAGCAAGGACCCGGTGTACCAAAACGCGATGCTCGGCGATGGCAAGGCCGAGGAGCGGATGCGCGCCCTCTACCGGGGCTTCGTCACCAACTCCGCCAACCGGGCAGCCCTCGGCGCCGCCATCCGTACCGTCGCGAATTCGACGGAGCCCGTCCTGTTCCACTGTTCGGCGGGCAAGGACCGTACCGGAGTTCTCGCCGACACGATCCTGCGTGCCGTGGGGGTTCCCGCGGCTACCGCCGAGAGCGACTATCTGCTCTCCAACCAACTGCGCGCCGCCTCCGATCAGGCGCTGCGGGACCAGCTCAAGGCAGCCGGTTACCTGCAGAATCCCGACCTGCTCATACCGCTTCAGGAGGTGCGCAGCGACTATCTCGCCGCGTTCCGGGACCAGGCCGTGCACGACTACGGCAGCTTCGGAGCGTTCCTGACCAGCGGTCTCGGTCTCGACGTGTCCACTCTGGCTCGGCTGCGGGGGCGTCTCGTCGGCTGAGCGCCGGGGGGGCTGTGCTCAGGCCGGCGGGGCCAGTGGGCGTTCCCGTACCCCCTTCAGATGCGCTTCGAAGACCTCCCGTGCCTCCGGCGTCAACGTCCGCAACGCCACCAGTGCCGTGATCGCCACGTCACACAGCTCGCCCTGGACGTCCTCCCAGCTGTGGGTGACCCCCTTGCGCGGGTTCTGGCCCGTGGCCCCGATCACCGCCTCGGCCACCTCCCCGACCTCCTCCGACAACTTCAGGATGCGGAGCAGTACGCCCTCCGGGCCGGCGTGCCGGCGGGTTGCCTCCAGGCGGTCCCAGAGTTCGTCGATCGTCGGCCAGAGGTCGGCGGAGGTGTCCGGATCGCTCATGCCCCTCAGCCTGGCATGCCCCGGATCCCCCGGACGGGCTAATCCTCGAACAACACCTCCTGCTGCCCCTCCCGCTGCTCCAGCACCCGCCGATTCCGCGCCCCCACCACCACCGCCGTGACCGCCGCCGTCACTCCCAGCGCCAACGGCACCATCCACCCCCGGTCGAAAACATGCCCGGACGCGTGGTCGAGGGACAGGCGGCCGGGGCCCGCGATGGCCAGGCCGGCCGCGGCCAGGCCCAGGGTCGCTGCGTGTTCGTAGCCACCCTCCTGGGCGAAGAAGCCGTTGGGCTTGTGCACCGCCGAGGCCCCGGTCATCGCGCCGGCCGCTGCCGCGCCCGCTGCCGGGGTCGCGAGGCCCAGTGCCAGCAGTGTGCCGCCGCCCGCCTCGGCCAGGCCCGCGGCGGTTGCGCTCGCTCTGCCGGGCGCGTAGCCGACGGACTCCATGAACTGGCCGGTGCCCTCCAGACCGTGCCCGCCGAACCAGCCGAACAGCTTCTGCGTGCCGTGGGCGGCGAGTAGCCCGCCGGTCCCCAGCCGGAGCAGCAGCAGGCCCAGATCACGTCGGTCGTAGCAGGTCACGGTCACTCCCGTCAGCGCCCAAGAAGTCCATTGCAAGTCCCAAAGTCCATTGCAAATCCCATTGCGAGTCCCGTTGCGAGTCCGTGCCACCGTCGCATCCCTCACACCCGCGGGCCCGTCCTGGCAGGCGTTCGGGTGGCGGGTCCCAGGGAGCGGTGTGAGCCTGGCGCCATGACGATTCAGCCAGCCAAGCTCAGCGATCCTGCCGTCCGGGCCTTCGTCAGCGCCGTCAATGCGCATGACCGCGAGGGCTTCCTGAACCTCCTTGCACCGGGCGCGACGATGTCCGACGACGGCTCCGACCGCGACCTCACCGAGTGGATCGACCGGGAGATCTTCTCCTCCCACGGCCACATGGACGTCGAGAAGGAGTCCCGGGGCGGCCGCGACCTCGTGGCGAGCTACCGCAACGACACCTGGGGCGAGATGCGCACCAAGTGGCACTTCGAAGTCGAGGACGACGGACGGATCTCCCGGTTCGAGACCGGGCAGGCATAGCGAGCCGTACGAGGGCTTGTCTTCGTGTGCGCTTCAACTTCTAGCGTTCTGCCGCATGGAGAGCACCAGCAGGACACTGGGACGCAGCGGTATCGAAGTGAGTGCCCTCGGGTTCGGGTGCTGGGCCATCGGCGGTGAATGGCAGGCCGCCGATGGGCAGCCGCTCGGGTGGGGGAAGGTTGACGACGAGGAGTCCGTGCGGGCCGTTCGGCGCGCGCTCGACCTCGGTGTCACCTTCTTCGACACCGCCGATGTCTACGGCACCGGGCACAGTGAAGAGGTCCTGGGGCGTGCGCTGGGCAAGCGCCGGGACCAGGTCGTCCTCGCCACCAAGTGGGGCAACCTCTTCGACCCGGACACCCGCACCCTCACCGGCACCGACGACACCCCGGAGTACGCCCGCCGCGCGCTGACCGCGTCGCTCAGGCGTCTGGGCACCGATCACGTCGACCTCTACCAGCTGCACCTGTCCGACGCGGACCCGGCTCGGGCGGCCGAACTGCGGGATGTCTGCGAGGAGTTCGTCGAGGAAGGTCTTATACGCGCCTACGCCTGGAGCACCGACGACCCCGCCCGTGCCGCCGTGTTCGCTCAGGGGGAGCACTGTGCTGCCGTACAGCATGCGCTCAACGTGTTGCAGGAAGCGCCGCAACTCATCTCCCTCTGCGAGGAGTTGAACCTCGCCAGCATCAACCGCAGCCCCCTGGCGATGGGTCTGCTCACCGGAAAGCAGCGGGGGGAACTGGAGGCCGGAGACATCCGCAGCAGGCCGCCCGCCTGGCTGCAGGGCTTCGACCGAGGGTCCGGTGCGGACCCGGAGTGGATCGCCCGCGTCGACGCGCTGCGGTCCGTCCTCACCGGCAACGGCCGTACGCTCGCCCAGGGCGCCCTCGCCTGGCTGTGGGCGCGCAGCCCGCGCACCGTACCGATCCCGGGGTTCCGTTCGGTCGCCCAGGCCGAGCAGAACGCGGGCGCGATCGCGAAAGGGCCGCTCACCGCCGAGCAGTTGACCGAGGTCGACCGGATTCTCGGACGGTGAGCGGCCCCGCTCGGGGAAGCGGTGTCACCAGGCGCGCACACTCTGCTCGGTGAGCGTGATCCGGCCCGCCTCGATGGTGGCCAGGCGCGGGGCGCGGCGGGCGATGGAGGAGTCATGGGTGACCATGACGAAGGTCAGCCCGTGCTCCCGCCACAGGCCCTCCAGCAGGGCCATGATGTCGTCGCGGGTGCCCTCGTCGAGGTTGCCGGTGGGCTCGTCGGCCAGCAGCACCTTCGGTCGCTTGACCAGCGCGCGGGTGATGGCGACCCGCTGTTGCTGGCCGCCGGACATCTCGGAGGGGACGTGTGTCAGGCGCTCGCCCAGGCCTACCGAGCGCAGAGCCTGCGCCGCTCGCTCGCGACGCTCGGCGGGCTTGACGCCGAGTGGGACCAGGGCCGTCTCGACGTTTTCCTGGGCGGTGAGCGTCGGGATGAGGTACTGGGTAAAGGATGTGTCAGAGCTGAGAAAGCGGGGTAAGTGATCAAATTTTCATAAGACAGCAAATTCCTCCGCCGCAGAGGGCCTCCTGCGAGGAAACGCCTGTTGGATGCGGTGTACGGTCCCGGGGTGCGTGAATGTTCCCGGCTCAGCCGGCGTGCCGTCCTCGGGTTGACGGCCGCCGCCCTCCCCCTGTCCGCGGCCACCCCCGCCTCCGCCTCCGCCCCGACCGTCGTGGGCGGTGAGCAGCTGGCCCGTACCGGAGTCCAGGTGCGCGGCGCCGGCGGTCTGCCCGAGAAGCTGTCCGCCCGCTCGTGGCTGATCGCCGACTGCGAGAGCGGCGAGGTGCTCGCCGCGTTCAACGCGCACCGGCGCCTGGCACCCGCGTCCACGCTGAAGATGCTGTTCGCGGACACCGTGCTGAAGAGGTTCGGGCGGACCGAGCGGTACAAGGTCACCGACGCGGACCTTGCCGACATCCCGGCCGGCTCCAGCCTCGTCGGCATCAAGCCCGGCATCACCTACACCGTCGAGCAGCTGTGGCAGGGCGTGTTCCTGCGCTCCGGCAACGACGCGGTGCACGTGCTCGCGCACATGAACGGCGGCGTCGCCAAGACCGTCGCCGAGATGCAGGCCAAGGCGACGGACCTGCAGGCCCTGGACACCCATGTGGTCAGCCCCGACGGCTTCGACCACAAGGGGCAGCTCTCCTCGGCGTACGACCTCACGCTGTTCGCCCGGCACGGCCTCAAGGATGACGACTTCCGCGGCTACTGCGGCACGAGGACCGCCGACTTCCCGGCGGGCGGCAAGAAGACCTTCCAGATCCAGAACACCGACCGCCTGCTCACCGGGGCGTGGGGGCTGGACACGTACGAGGGTCTGATCGGCGTGAAGAACGGTTACACCAGCCACGCCGGCAACACCTTCACCGGTGCGGCCACCCGCGGCGGCCGGACCCTGCTGGTCACCGTGATGCATCCCGCCGAGGGCAGCAACGCCGTCTACGAGCAGACCGCCGCGCTGCTCGACTGGGGCTTCGGGCGCGGGCGTTCGGCGCAGGCGGTGGGCACGCTCGTCGAACCGGTCAGCGAGGGCGGGGCGGCCGCGAGCCAGGCGCCCACGCGGAAGACGGCCCGGGCCGCGGCCGGGGCTCCCGGCTCGGCGTCCGGGCACCCCTCGACCTGGCGGCTGGCGGAGGGCGCCGCCGGCACGGTGGCACTGCTGGGAGCGGGGGCGTGGGCGCTGCGGCGGCGCCTCACCCGGACGAGGACGGCCGCGGCGGCACCGGAACCGGAGAGCGGGTCCGGACGGCACCGGCGCTGAGTCACCGAGCCGCGGAAATGCCGCGGCAGCCGTTCCACCGACCGGTGCGCACCTCGCGGTCCCTCGCGAGGTCCACCCCCAACTTCCGGTCCGGTGGAACGGCTGCCGACTCCCCCCTCGGTGTGGCTACGGAACCTCCGTGCTCCAACTGTGAAGCTCTCGTGGAGGAAATTTGAGCATATGCGGCCGACCGGCCGCAATAGTGCGGACGTTGAAACTCCGTTTGTGTAAGTCGGGGCCCTGCGTTCCGCCCTGCGTTCCGTCCCGCGTTCCGCCCCGCGTTCCGTCCCGCGCCCGGCCGCTCCCTCTCTCGCCTCAGCCCCGCCCGATATAGGGCATAGCCGTCGCCAGTACCGTCACGAACTGCACATTCGCCTCCAGCGGCAGCTCGGCCATGTGCCGCACCGTGCGCGCCACGTCGGCCACGTCCATCACCGGTTCCGGGGCGATCTCCCCGTTCGCCTGCAGCGCCCCGGTCTGCATCCGGGCCGTCATGTCGGTGGCCGCGTTGCCGATGTCGATCTGTCCGACCGCGATCCGGTACGGCCGCCCGTCGAGGGACAGCGACTTGGTGAGACCGGTCAACGCGTGCTTGGTCGCGGTGTAGGCGGCCGAGTGCGGGCGGGGTGTGTGGGCGGAGATGGAGCCGTTGTTGATGATCCGGCCGCCCTGCGGGGCCTGTTCCTTCATCCGCCGGTACGCCGCCTGTGCGCACAGGAACGCCCCGTTGAGGTTGGTGTCCACCACGTGCCGCCAGGCGTCGTAGGGCAGCTCCTCGAATGGCACCCCGCCCGGGCCGAACGTCCCCGCGTTGTTGAACAGCAGGTCGATGCGCCCGAACCGCTCCACGGTCGCCGTGAACAGCGCCTCGACGTCCTCCGGTCGCGACACGTCGGTGCGCACGGCGAGCCAGGGCGCCCCGGGCGCCAGTGCCGCCGTCGCCTCCAGCGTCTCGGTGCGCCGGCCGGCCAGCGCCACCGACCAGCCGCCGCGCAGCAGCTCCAGGGCGACGGCCCGCCCGATGCCGGAACCGGCGCCGGTCACCACCGCGATCTTCGATTGCGTGTCAGTCATGGTTCCGCAGCGTAGGCGGGAACTCCGCGATGCGGAATCCGGTGTCCGCCATACGGTTAGCTGGCGCCCCGGTCTCCGTCCCGGCCGCCCCGTCCTCGCTCGTGCGTACCTCGGCAGTGTGTACGAGCTGAGAGCATGGGTGGCGGTTGTTTCACCAAGGGAGGGACGGACGCATGCCCGAGCACGCGGCGACACCGGAGACGGAGCACCAGTCCATAGCCGCATCGCCTTCGGCCGCCACCCGCCGCACCGGCCTGCTCGTCGTCCTCGTCCTCGGCGGCCTCACCGCCACACCCCCGCTCGCGATGGACATGTACCTCCCGTCCCTGCCGGAGGTCACCCGCTCCCTGCACGCCCCCGCCGCCACCGTCCAGCTCACCCTCACCGCGTGCCTGGCCGGCATGGCGCTCGGGCAGCTGGTCGTCGGCCCGATGAGCGACCGCTGGGGCCGCCGCCGACCGCTGCTGGCCGGCCTCGCCGTCTACCTTCTCGCCACCGCCCTGTGCGCGGTGGCGCTGAACGTCGAGACCCTCGTCGCCTTCCGGCTGGCGCAGGGCCTCGCGGGCGCGGCCGGCATCGTCATCGCACGGGCCGTCGTACGCGACCTCTACGACGGCGACGCCATGGCCCGCTTCTTCTCCAATCTGATGCTGATCTCCGGGCTCGCGCCGATCGTGGCGCCGCTGATCGGCGGGCAGGTCCTCAGGGTGACGGACTGGCGGGGCGTGTTCGTCGTCCTCACCGCGGTCGGGGCCGCGCTCGCCGCGCTCGTCTGGCTGCGGCTGCCCGAGACGCTGCCGCCCGCCGACCGCAGCGGCGGGGGAGCGGGTCAGGCCCTGCGCGCGATGCGCGGCCTGCTCGCCGACCTGCCCTTCACCGGCTACATGCTCGTCGGCGGCTTCGCCTTCGCCGCGCTGTTCGCCTACATCAGCGCCTCGCCGTTCGTCGTCCAGGAGATCTACGGCGCCTCCCCGCAGACCTTCAGCCTGCTCTTCGGCCTCAACTCCGTCGGACTGATGATCGCCGGGCAGGTCAACGGCAAGCTGCTGGTGGGCCGGGTCAGCCTGGACAAGGTGCTCGCCGCCGGCCTCGCGGTGATCGTGCTCGCCGCGGCCGCCCTGCTGCTGATGACCACGGGCGCCCTCGGCGAAGTCGGCCTGGCCCCGATCGCCGCCGCCCTGTTCGTCCTCATGTCCGCGATGGGCCTCACCCTGCCCAACGCCCAGACCCTCGCCCTGCTGCGCACCCGGCACGCCGCCGGCTCCGCCTCCGCCCTGCTCGGCACCACCTCCTTCCTCGTCGGGGCGGTCGCCTCCCCGCTCGTCGGCGTCGCCGGGGAGCACACCGCCGTCCCCATGGCGATCGTCCAACTGGCGGGAGCACTGGTGGCGGCGGCCTGCTTCATGGGAATGTGCCGTCCCTGGAACACACGTGCGGGGTCGGAGGGAGACGACAACTGAGCGCACCGAGACTGCGCACCGGCACACCCGAGCGGGCCGGGCTCGACCCCACGGAGCTCGAGCACCTGGCCGCCGAGGTACACGCCCTCACCACCGGAGCCCGTCCCTGGGCCGCCGGTGCCGTCGTCCTGGCCGGACGCGGCCCCGTGATCGCCGTCGCCGAGGCCGCCGGCTGGGCCGTCCGCCATGCCTCCTACGACCCCGAGACCGACACCGGCGTCGAACTGCCGCCCGCCGAGCGGGTCCCGATGACCGTCGACACCCCCTTCGACCTGGCCTCCCTCACCAAGCTGTTCACCTCCGTCGCCGCCGTGCAGCAGATCGAGCGCGGCACCCTCGGCATGGACGCCCGGGTCGGCGCCTACCTGCCCGAGTTCACCGCGGCCGCCGCACACGGCATCACCGTGCGGCAGCTGCTCACCCACACCTCCGGGCTGCGCCCCGAACTCCCGCTGTACGACTGCCCCGACGGCACCGCCCGCCTCGCCCTGCTCCGCGCCGAGGCCCCCTCGTCCGAGCCCGGCCGGTACCTCTACTCGGACCTGAACCTGCTCCTGCTCCAGTTCGTCCTGGAGCGGATCACCGGCCGCCCCCTCGACGTCCTGATCGAGGACGGCATCACCCGCCCGCTCGGGATGACGGCGACCGCCTTCGGACCCTGCCCCGGCGCGGCCGCCACCGAGGACCAGCGGCGGCCCTGGGCCAAGGCGGACCGGGGTATGCTGCGGGGCGCGGTCCACGACGAGAACGCGTGGGGGCTCGGCGGCGTCGCGGGCCACGCGGGCCTCTTCTCCACCGCGCACGACCTCGCGGTCTTCTGCCGCGCCCTGCTCGCGGGCGGCGCGTACGGCCCCGCGCGCATCCTCGGCCCCGACTTCGTGGAGCTCCTGCTGACCCCGCCGGGCCTGGGCTTCGCCGTGGACCAGCCGTGGTTCATGGGCGAGCTGGCGGGCAGGGGAGCGGCGGGCCACACGGGCTTCACGGGCACGTCGCTGGTCCTGGACCCGGCGACGGACACGTTCCTCGTCCTGCTGGCCAACACCGTGCATCCGCGGAGACGGCCGCCGGACAGCAGACCGAGGGCGGCTGCGGCCACGCGTCTGGCGAGAGCGGTGCGGGGAGCCTGAGCCGCGGGTGGCTCCGGCCCTGTCGGGCACCTGAGAGAATCACATGGTGAACGCCCCTGCTGACCCAGCCGACACCCTCCGCGCCTCCCTGGCCGCCCTCCTGGACGGACTTCCGCCCAAACAGGCCGCCGGAGCCGTGGAACGGCTGATCGCCAACTACCGCGGGGCCACCCCCACCGACGCCCCGATCCTCCGCGACCGCGCCGACGTCGCCGCCTACGCCGCCTACCGGATGCCGGCCACCTTCGAGGCCGTCCACTCGGCCCTGGAGGCGTTCGCAGCGGCCGTACCCGACTGGACCCCCGGCAGCCACGTCGACGTCGGTGGCGGTACCGGCGCCGCCACCTGGGCCGTCACCGCAACCTGGCCCGGCGAGCGCAATGTCACCGTGCTCGACTGGGCCGAGCCCGCGCTCGCTCTCGGCCGGGAGATCGCCGCCGCCAACCCGGCACTGCGGGGCGCCCGCTGGCAGCGGGCCCGGATCGGCAGCGCGCTCACCCTCGACAGTGCCGACCTCGTCACGGTGTCGTACGTCCTCAACGAACTCGCCGAGGCCGACCGCACGGCCCTCGTCGACGCGGCCGCGGCCGCCGCGCAGTCCGTCGTGATCGTGGAGGCCGGCACCCCCGCCGGCTACGCCCGGGTCATCGAGGCCCGCGACCGCCTGATCCGCGCCGGATTCCGCATCGCCGCACCCTGCCCGCACAGCGCCGCCTGCCCCATCGTCCCGGGCACGGACTGGTGCCACTTCTCCGCCCGGGTCAGCCGCTCCTCCCTGCACCGCCAGGTCAAGGGCGGCTCCCTGGCCTACGAGGACGAGAAGTTCAGCTACGTCGCCGCCACCCGGCTGCCCGCCGAGCCGGCCCCCGCCCGGGTGGTCCGGCGCCCGCAGATCCGCAAGGGCCAGGTCCTGCTCGACCTGTGCGAGGCCGACGAGCAGCTGCGCCGCACGACGGTCACCAAGCGCCACGGCGAGCTGTACAAGGCGGCCCGGGACGCGGCTTGGGGCGACGCCTGGCCACCGGCGACGGACGGGGCGTAGCTCCCCCGGGGGCGGACGAGGCGAGGCGCGGGCTCCCCCGCGGGGGCGGACGAGGCGAGGCGCGCGCTATGCCCCGCCGGCCTCTCCCTCTTGCCGTTTCGTCTGCAGCTTGCGCAGCAGCTCCCGTTTCTGCGCCTGCGCGTTGGCGCCGCCGCCGATCCGGCCGCCGGCGTTGCCGCCGCGCAGCGCCTTGCGGCCGAGGTTCCGGCGCGTGCCGCCGACTCCGAGCATGTTCCCGTTTCCGCCACGGCTCATGGGGGCTCCTTCCGTCGGGGGCGTATCACCCACGTCATAGACGAGACGTTTCGTCTCGTCTGTTACTTCCCCCAGCGTTCGCGAGACGATCCGTCTTGTCAACCTGATAAGTTCGAGCCATGGCTGCCACGAAGCCCACCCCCGACGCCACCCGCCGCAGCGAGAAGTCCCGCCGCGCGATCTACGCCGCCGCCCTGGACCTCGTCGGCGAGATCGGCTACGCCAAGACCACCATCGAGGGCATCGCCGCCCGCGCCGGCGTCGGCAAGCAGACGATCTACCGCTGGTGGCCGTCGAAGGCCGACGTCCTGATGGAGGCCTTCCTCGACCTCGGCGAGCAGGCCTCCGAACAGGCCGGTGCCGCCGGCGGCGAGTACGCCGTCCCGGACACGGGGGACCTCGCCGCCGACCTCAAGCTCGTCCTGCGCGCCACCGTCGACGAACTGCTCGACCCCCGCTTCGAGGTCCCCGCCCGCGCCCTGGCCGCCGAGGGCGTGGTCAACGAGCCGCTCGGCCGGGAGTTCGTGACCAAGCTCCTCGAACCCTCGCTCCAGCTCTACGTCCAGCGGCTGCGCGCCGCACAGGACGCCGGTGACGTACGTGAGGACATCGATCCCCGTATCGCCCTGGAACTCTTCGTCTCACCCCTGGCCCAGCGCTGGCTGCAGCGCACCGGCCCGATCTCCCACGACTACACGGACACCCTGGTCGACTACGCCCTGCACGGCCTCGCTCCCCGCTGACGCGCTGTGAGGCACATCTCCTCCCGTTCCTCCGGATCCCCGCTCCGACCCCCCGAAGCATCGGAAGATGGGACGATAAGGCATGCTGTCCGCACACCAGCGAGGCGACCACGAGTCTGAGGGGCCAGATGAGCGCGACGTTCGGCGGCCGGACGGGCCGACAGGGCAAACTCTCCCAGTGGCTGCTCGGACGCCGCCCGAAGGAGACAGCCGCCGACGACGGCGGCCGTGAGGCCCTGCTGCTCGCCGTCGCCGAAGCGGGGCTGCCCCTCGCACCCGCCGCGTACCCCGCCCCCGGCTACCGCTGTTCCTGCGACCGCGTCGGCTGTCCCACCCCGGCCCGGCACCCGGTGTCGTTCGCCTGGCAGACCCAGTCCACGACGGACCGCGCGCAGATCGAGCGCTGGGCCCGGCACCAGCCGCAGGCCAACTTCATCACCGCCACCGGCATGGTGCACGACGTCCTGGACGTCCCCCTGGAGGCGGGCCGGGAGGCACTGGACCGGCTGCTCGGTACCGGTGTGGAGGTCGGTCCGGTCGCCGAGAGCGACGACGGCCGCATGCTGTTCTTCACCCTCACCCGGGGCACCCCCGAGGACGAGGACGAGTGGTGGCCCTGCGAGCTGGACTGCCGCCCCGAGACCATGGACGAACACCCGGGGCTGCGCTGGCACTGCCGCGGCTCGTACGTCCTCGTACCGCCCGCCCGGCTGCCCGGCGACGACCAGGAGGTGCGCTGGGTCCGCGGCCCCGAGCATCCGCTGCCCGACCCGCTGAGCCTGCTGGAGGCGCTCACGGACGCCTGCGCCCGCCACGCCGACACGGAGGGCCACGCGGACGCCACCTGGCCCCTGCGGCACTGAGGCCTATGGGCGGGGCCTTCTACTCGCCCTGTGCGGCCGTCAGTCCCTGGACGCGCCCCAGGACCGACACCCGGCCGCTGCCCACCGGGTCGAGGGCGGCCTCGTTGGAGATGAACTCCAGGGTGAGCGACTGCTTGATCTCGCCCTTGGTCAGGGCCTGCACGTCCTTGTTCGGAGTCGGCACGGAGGTGCCCGGGGCGGCGGTCTGCTTCTCGTAGTGGCGCGTGGTGAAGAACACCAGCGCCCTGCCGTCGGCCGTGCGCAGCGCGAGCGGTGCGTAGTCGCCGTGGGTCAGCGGCTCGTCGATGTACTGCCGGACCAGACCCGGCTTCTTCGCCCGCTTCTGGCGGTCCGTGCGCGCGCCGCTGGTGTTGCGCCCGTCCGCGAAGGTCGTGCCGCCGTTCTGGAGGTAGTCCACGTAGTCCTTGCTCAGGTCGGCGGGCGGCACGGCCAGTTGCGTGGAATCGGCGGGCACGGCCTCGCCCCAGCCGTCCGCGTCCTTCTTGAACTCCGGTACGTCACCGGGCGCGAGCAGGGTCAGATACGCCACCTGCCAGGGCTCGCCGAGGTCGCCCCGGGTGAACACCAGCAGCCAGCGGAAGGTGCCGCCCTTGTTGCCCTTGGCGTCCGCGACGAACCAGCGGGGCCAGCCGGCCTTCTTCGGGATCGTGATCCTGGCGTCCGTCAGCTTCAGCGGCGTGTGGTTCGGGTTGCCCGACGGGCTGTTGGCGTGCCCGGCCTTGAGCCGGGCGCCGTCGATGTCGGCGAGGGCGCCGGTGACGTGGTCCTCGTCCAGGGATCTGTCGTAGGCCTGGTCGGCCTTGTTGTACGCGTCCGTGAACTGCGTGAGCGCCTTGGCGGCCTCGGCGCGGGTGGCGGCGGGGAGCACCTCGCGCTCCCCGTGCACCACCACGCATCCGCTCGCCGTCAGTGCCATGGCGGTCAGTGAGACCGCCATGAGCGCGTTCCGGTCACGCCTGCGGAGCCTTCGACGGCTGCGTTCCCTGGTCATGAGGTGCCTTCACCTTCCCCTTCCCGGAGGCGAACCCTACCGGGGCGAGGAAGATCGCGAGTGTCGGGATCAGGTACAGAGCCCACACCGTGACCTGGAGGACCGTCGGATCGGGCTGGAAGTTGAACACGCCCTTCAGCAGCGTGCCGTACCAGCTGTCCGGCGGGATCGTGCCGGAGATGTCGAACGCCCTGTCCGACAGGCCCGGCAGCCAGTCGGCCTCCTGCAGGTCGTGGAAGCCGTACGCCAGCACACCCGCCGCGACGACGACCAGCATGCCGCCGGTCCAGGTGAAGAACTTCGCCAGGTTGATGCGCAGGGCACCGCGGTAGAACAGCCAGCCGAGGAGCACCGCGGTGGCCAGGCCCAGCCCCGCGCCGATGAGCGGGCGCGGGGTGCCGTCGCCTGCCGCGTGCACGGACGTCCACACGAACAGCGACGTCTCCAGGCCCTCCCGGCCGACCGCGAGGAAGGCCGTGGCGACCAGCGCGCCCGTGCCCATCCGCAGCGCGGCGTCGAGCTTGCCGTGCAGTTCGGCCTTGAGGTGCCGGGCGGTGCGCCGCATCCAGAACACCATCCACGTCACCAGGCCGACCGCGATGATCGACAGGGAGCCGCCGAGCGCCTCCGACGCCTCGAACGTCAGCTCCTGGGAGCCGAATTCGAGGGCGCAGCCGAAGCCGAGGGCGAGGGCGACCGCGACGCCGATGCCGATCCAGACCGGCTTCAAGGCGTCCTTGCGCTCGGTCTTCACCAGGTAGGCGATGAGGATGCAGACGACGAGCGACGCCTCCAGGCCCTCGCGCAGGCCGATCAGGTAGTTGGAGAACACGGACTACGCCTCCTCGGAGAACAGCGTGCGGCCCCACCAGTCGTGCTTGTCCCGGACGCCGGGCGGCACGGCGAAGACCGCCGAACCCACGTGCTGGATGTACTCGTTGAGCGCGTCGGTGGCCAGGTTGCGCTGGATCTGGATGAAGCCCTTGCGCACGTCCCGCTGGTAGGCGAGGAAGAACAGGCCCGCCTCCAGGCGGCCCAGGCCGTCGGTGCCGTCGGTGAAGGAGTAGCCGCGGCGCAGGATCGTCGCACCGTGGTTGGCGTGCGGGTGCGCGAGGCGCACGTGCGCGTCGGGCTTCATCGCCTTCAGGAACGGTTCGTCGCGCTCCTTGGCCTTGCCGACCGGGGCGCCCTCGCCCTTGTCGCGGCCGATGACGTCCTCCTGCTCCTGCAGGGAGGTGCGGTCCCAGGTCTCGATGTGCATCCGGATGCGACGGGCGACCAGGTACGAGCCGCCGGTCATCCAGTCGGCACCGTCCTTCTCGTCCACCCACACGAACTTCTTCAGCCGGTCCGTCTCCGTGCCGGCGATGTTGCGGGTGCCGTCCTTGAAGCCCATGAGGTTGCGCGGGGTCTGCGCCTCCGGGGTCGTGGACGACGTCTTGCCGAAGCCGAGCTGCGACCAGCGGATGACGACCTTGCCGAAGCCGATGCGGGCGAGGTTGCGGATGGCGTGCACGGCGACCTGCGGGTCGTCGGCGCAGGCCTGGATGCACAGGTCGCCGCCGCTGCGGTTCTTGTCCAGGTTGTCACCGGGGAACTGCGGCAGGTCGACCAGCGCCTCGGGACGCCGGCCCTTCAGGCCGAACTTCTCGAACAGGCCGGGCCCGAAGCCGATCGTCAGCGTCAGCCGGGACGGCTTGAGCCCCACCGCCTCGCCGGTGTCCTCCGGCGGCGCCTCGGCCAGCCCGCCGAACGCGCCCTCGCCGACCGCCCTGCCGGCGGTCATCCGGCGCGCGGCCTCGGTCCAGTCCTTCAGCATCTGGACGAACTCGGCGCGGTCCTCGGTCTTCACGTCGAACGCGGCGAAGTGCAGCCGGTCCTGCACCGGCGTGGCGATGCCGGCCTGGTGGGCGCCGTGGAACGCCACGGCGGCGCCCACCTCCGCCGCCACCGGGTCCACGTCGTTGCCGGTCTTCGCCATCGCCACGGCACCGCCGGCAGCGGCGGCACCGAGCGCGAGCCCGGCCCCGCCCCAGCCGATCAGCGAGCGGCGGGAGGGAGAGGAAGAGGTGCTGCTGCTCTGAGTCTCGGTCATGGCCGTCGCCCCCCTTTACTTCACGACCGCGGCGGCGAGCTTGGACAGCGGCTCGGCGAGCGCGTTCACCGCGTCCGAGAGCTCCTTGCGGTCGTCCTTGCCGACCTTGTCGTACGAGGTGAAGTCGTACGTCTTCTTGTCCGTGCGGTACTTGTCGAGCAGGGTGTTCAGCGCGGCGAACTGCTTGTCGAGCTCGGTGGTCAGCGCCTTGTCGTTCTCCTGCGCGACCGGCTTGAGCAGCTCGTACGACTTCTGGGCGCCCTCGACGTTGGCCTTGAAGTCGACCAGGTCGGTGTGCGAGTAGCGCTCCTCCTCGCCGGTGACCTTGCCGGTGGCGACCTCGTCGAGCAGCTCCTTGGCGCCGTTGGCCATGGTGGTCGGATCGATCACGGCCTTGCCGACCCGGTTCTGCCAGTCCTTCAGGTCGGTGACCAGCTGGTCGGCGAGCTGCTTGTCGCGGTCGGTGAGCTTCTTGTCCTTCCAGAGCGAGCGCTCCAGACGGTGCCAGCCGGTCCAGTCCTTCTCCGGGTCCTGGCCGTCCACGAGCCCGTCCTCGCGGACGTCCACCTTCGGGTCGATGTCGCCGAAGGACTCGGCGACCGGCTCGGTGCGCTCCCAGCCGATGCGGGACGTGGCGTAGGCCTTCTTGGCCGCTTCCATGTCGCCTTCCTTGACGGCCTTGGCGAAGGCCTCGGCCAGCGGCAGCGTCTCGTCGGCCTGCGCCTGCGCGTAGGCGCGGTACTCGGCCACGGCCTTGTCCAGGCGCGGGTCGCGCTTGGCGGCGCTGCCGCCGGTGACCTTGAGGGTCTGGCGGATGCCGTCGCCCTTCATGCCCGGCTTGCAGGCGATCTGGTACTCGCCCGCCTTCACCTCGGCGGTGACCCGCTGCTTGGTGCCGGGGCCGATGTTCTCGCGCTCGGTGACGACCCGGTCGTCCGGGAAGAGGACGTAGACCTCGGTGGTCTTGGATCCCTTGTTCTCGATGGCGAGTTCGAGGTGCCCGGCGGACAGCTCCTTCTTGTCGATCTCGCACTTGTCGTCGGAGGCGGCCACGTTGATCACGCGGTCCCCGCCCTTGGCGTCGCTTTTCGCCGTGCAGGCCGTGAGGGCGGTCAGGGCCGCCGTGGCGACGGCGGCGGTGACGGTGAGTCGGGCGGCTCGCATGCAGGCTCCAAGCGGGGATGGTGTGGTGAGGCTGGCCTAACTTACATGAGGCTTACCTCACCCATACCCGGCCGGGTAGTGATTCAGCTCTCATGGAAATCTCACAGACACGGCTTGATCTCGCCGTCTCAAAACAGACCCCAAGGAATGGCAAAGGAGAGGTCAAGGGGTGCGGTGTGGGGTCACCAGGACCGCGCCCGTGCGGGGGTGCGGGAACACCTCGACCGGCTGGTCGTAGACGTCCGACAGCAGTCGTGCGGTGAAAACCTCGGCCGGCGGGCCTTCGGCCGCGACACGACCGGCGCACAGAATCGCGACCCGGTGCGCGTAGGCGGCCGCGAGCGCGAGGTCGTGCAACACCACGACCACCGCGTCACCGGCGTGCGCCCTTTCCCGGCACCCCCGCAGCACCGACTCCTGGTGCTTCAGGTCCAGTGCGGCCGTCGGCTCGTCCAGCAGGAGCAGGGGCGCACGTTGGGCGAGCACCCGGGCGAACGCGACCCGGGCCCGCTCGCCGCCGCTGAGCGCGGAGAACGGCCGCGCGGCGAAGGCGGTCACCTCGGTCGCGGCCATGGCCTCGGCCACGGCCCGGTTGTCCTCCTCGGGTGACGCCGCGTGCGGCGCACGGCCCATCCGCACGACCTCCTCCACCGTGAAGGGGAAGGCGAGGGCCGCCGACTGGGGGAGGACCGCCCGGCGCAGGGCGAGTTCGGCTGCGGACCACTGCGCGGCGGGGCGGCCGTGGATGCGTACGACCCCGGCGGCGGCCGGGAGGTCCGCGGCGAGGGCTCCCAACAGGGTGGACTTTCCGGCGCCGTTGGGACCCACGAGAGCGAGGAGTTCACCGGCGCGGACGGTGGCGTCGACGCCGTTGAGCACGGGGCGGTTGCCGAGGCGGACGTGGAGGCCCTCGGCGGTGGCGAGGACGTCACCGGGGGCCGCCGGAGACGGCGGGGCCGGGCGGGGGCGGAGGAGTTTCATGGGAGGGCTCTTCCGGTCATGGGGGCGGGGATGCTTCGGCACCGGGCGCCGTGGGGGCTGGGCGCGGTTGCGCGCGGCTGGGCGGCGGCAGCTGCCGGCCGCGGTGCGCGCGGGCGGCCGCGCCTCGCTCGCGCCTCGGCGCGGCATCGGGCGGCCCTGCGCGGCGTCCGCTCATTGCGGCGGCCGGGGAGCGCGGTTGCGGCGCATCACGCCCAACCCCCCTGCCTCCGCCGCGTTCTGCGCAGCAGCCAGAAGAAGAACGGGCTGCCCAGGAGGGCGGTCAGGACGCCCAGGGGCAGTTCGGCCGGGGCGGCCAAGGTGCGGGACGCGAGGTCGGCGGCCAGGAGGACCAGGGCGCCGAGCAGGGCGCTGCCGGGGACCAGGAAGCGGTGACCCGGCCCCGCCGCCATCCGCAGCAGGTGCGGGACGACGAGGCCGACGAAACCGATGATCCCGGAGACGCTCACGGCCGCCGCGGTCAGCAGCGCGATGACGAGCACCAGGGCCAGCCGCAGCCGCTCCACGTCCACGCCCAGGTGCCGCGCGGGCCGTTCGCCGAGCGCCAGCAGGTCGAGACGGCGGGCGTGGAGGGGCGCAAGGCCCAGTCCGAGCAGCGCACACGGCAGGACCGCCAGCACCTTCGGCCAGGTCGCCTGGGAGAGGGAGCCGAGCTGCCAGAAGGTGATCTGGTTGACCGCGGCGGTGTCCGCGAAGAAGAGGAACAGCCCGATCAGCGCCCCCGCGAAGGCGTTCACCGCGATCCCGGTGAGGATCAGCGTCACCACCTCGGTACGGCCGCCCGAGCGGGACATCGCGTAGACCAGCAGCACCGTGGCGAGACCGGCCGCGAAGGCGAGGGCGGGCACCGTCCAGGTGCCCAGGAAGTCCAGCCCGAACGCGATCGCACCGACCGCACCCACCGCGGCCCCGGAGGAGACGCCGATGACGCCCGGCTCGGCGAGCGGATTGCCGAACACGCCCTGCATCAGCGCCCCCGCGCAGCCCAGCGAGGCACCGACGAGCAGCGCCAGCACGATCCGCGGGAAGCGCACGTTCCACAGGACGGACTCGGGCACCCGGTCGAGCGCCGAACCGCCCAGGCGGGCCCGGTGCAGCACCGAGCCGAGCACGTCGGCCGTGGGGATCGGATAGGCGCCGAGCCCCGCGGCGACCGGGACCAGGACCAGGAGGGCGAGGGCGAGACCGGCGGCCAGCAGCCAGGCGGTGGTGTGTCTCCGGCGGGCCGGCCGCTTAAGAGCCCTTTCAACAGGCTTGTCGATTACGGTCACTTGGTCCCGCCCCGGTACAGCTGCTCCACCACCGACTTCAGCACCTGGTCGGTGCGCGGCCCGTAGGCGAGCAGCACGCCGTCCTCCACCGACACGACCCGGCGGTGCATCCCGGCCGGCGTCTGCGCGACGCCCGGGATGCGCACCAGACCGTCGATCCCGCCGACCGACTCCAGTCCCTTGGTCATCACCAGGATCGCGTCGGGCGCGGCCTTGGCGAGGGCCTCGGTGGTGAGGGCGGTGAAGTCCTTCGTCAAGCCCGACTCGGCCCCGGCGTCGACGGCGCCGGCGGCTTCGAGCAGGGAGGTCGCCCCCGAGCTCCGCCCGCCGATGAGATAGACGGACGCCGAGCCGCGCAGATAGAGGAAAGCGACCCGGGGCCGGTCTCCGTGCCGCGGAACCGTCTTCCGTACGGCGGCGATCCGCCGCTCGGTGCGCCGGGTCAGCTCGGTCCCGGCGGACGGGACGCCGAGCGCGTCGGCCACGGCCCGGATGCGCGGGCCCACGTCGGCCAGGCCGTGGGCCGCGTCGACGACCAGGACCGGGACCCCGGCCGCGCGGATCTGGGCCATGGCCTCCTGCGGGCCGGTCGTCGTCTCGGCGAGGACCAGGTCGGGATTCAGCGACAGCACGCTCTCGGCGGAGACGTCGTGGTTGCGGGTGACGACCGGCAGCTTCGCCGCCTGCCGGAAGGTGGCGGTGATGTCCCGGGCGACGACCCGGTCGCCCAGCCCGAGCGTGAACACGATCTCGCTGAGGCCGCCCGAGAGCGGGACGATCCTCCGCGCCGTGCGCACCGTCACTTTCTTGCCGTCGGCCGAGGAGACGGTGACGGGAAGGCGCGGCGCGGGGGAGTCCGTCAGGGGTTCGACGCGGTCGGCGGTGGCGGGGGCCGCCCTGGCCGCGGCGGCGGGTCCGGCCTTTCCGCCGCAGCCCGTCGCGGCCGCGGTGAGGGCTAGCACGCAGACAAGTGCTCCTGCCAGTCGTGTACGCAACCGTCCCACGCGCGTGTCCCGTTCCCTTCGGTCGTCTTCCGGAGCTGCTTCCGGATCTGCCGAATGGAGTTTAGGTTAGCCTTACCTAATTCCGCTACGGGTCATCGTTTCCGGAGGATCCCCATGCCCGCGCGCCTACGTGCCCTGGTCACCGTGGTGTGCACGGCCCTCCTGGGAGCCCTGCTGCTCCCGGCCGGCGCCGCGCACGCCGTGAGCCGCACCGTGCAGGGAGGACGTCTCGACTGGGGGGTGAAGTCGTCGTTCCAGAGCTATGTCACCGGGCCGATCGCAAAGGGAAGTTACTCCCTCACCGGTGGCGCCGCGACGGTGGGAAGCAGCCAATTCCGCTTTCCCTCGGCGACGGGCACGTACGACGCCGACACCGGCGCGTTCGCCGCGTCCTTCGCGGGCGGAGTGCACTTCGTCGGCCACAGGAAGGCCGACGGCACGCACCAGCTCGACCTCACCCTCGGCCGCCCGACCGTCCGCATCACCGGCGCCACCGGCACGCTCTCCGTGGACGTCACCAGCAGGGCGAAGGGCACCGGGACGGTCACGACGTCCGCGCAGGTGCCCTTCGCCTCCCTCTCCCTGGGCGGCATCGACATGAGGGGCGGCGGCGCGTCGGTCGTCCTGCGGAACGTGCCCGCCACGCTGACCGCACAGGGCGCCCAGTCCTTCGCCGGGTACTACACCGCAGGCACCGCCCTCGACCCGGTGAGCCTGGCGGTGGACGTCAAGTCCGCCACCGCTGCGTCCCGCACGCCCACGAAGTCCCCGGAGAGGAAGGGGACTTCGAGCGACGGAGCGATCGAGGACGGCGCCGTCGACTGGGGCGTCCGCCGGACCTTCCGGGAGTACGTCACCGGTGACCTCGCCCGCGGACGGTGGACGCTGACCGACGGCGCCCGGGACGGCGGGGCCCTCTTCCGCTTCCCGAAGGGCGAAGGCACCTACCGCAAGGGCGAGTTGACGGCCGCCTTCCGGGGCGCGGTCCGCTTCACCGGCGACCACGGCCTCGACCTGAGACTGAGCGGCGTGCGCACCGCCGTCCACGACGGCAGGGGCACGCTCTACGCCGATGTCGCGAGCGACGCCTTCACGGGCCGGAAAGTCCCGCTGGTGACCTTCGCCGCGCGCACCTTCACCGCGCACGACGGCCTCGCCCGGCTCACCGAGGCCCCCGCCCGGCTCACCATCCAGGGCGCGAAGGCCTTCGGCGGGATGTACCCGGCGGGCACGGAGATGGACCCGGTGTCCCTGGCCGTCACCCTCACCGACGGCGCCACGCTCCCCGCCCTGCCGGACCTGGGCAGTGCGGGGGACGCGACCGGGACACCCACACCGACCCCCGCCGCCCGGACCGCATCGACCGAACCGGTCGCGAGCAGCACGGGCGCCGACGACGGCACCCCCGTCCTGCCCGTCGCCCTCGCGGCAGCCTCCGTACTGCTGGCCGGCGCGGTCGTCGCGGCGACCGTCCGCAGGCGCCGTACCCGTCAGCCGTCCGACGCCTGACCCGCCTCACCGAGCCACCCCCGATCACGGACCCACCCCCGATCAAGGAGACGGAACGCCACCATGCCTGCCCCGACCCGCAGACACCTCGCCCTCGCCGCCGCCGTCGCGGTCACCCTGGGGGCCGGCGCCCTCACCGCGACCACGGCCGCGACCGCCTCGGCCGCCGAAGTCCCGCTCACCGGTTACGAGTTGACCTGGGGCATCAAGCAGTCGTACCGCTCGTACGTGACCGGCATGGCGGCCGGTACCTTCACCCCGGCGGACGGCGCCTCGCAGGCGGCGGGCAACGGCCCCTTCACCTTCGTCCAGGGCGCAGGTGCCTACGACTCCGCCACCCACACCGTGTCCCTCGCCTTCAAGGGCAGCCTGAAGATCGAGTCCAAGCTGCACGGCTTCGCCCTCACCCTGGCCGACCTGAAGTTCGACAGCAAGGACGCCGAGATCACCGC
Organism: Streptomyces sp. NPDC031100; assembly: GCF_055570785.1. Taxonomy (NCBI): domain Bacteria; kingdom Bacillati; phylum Actinomycetota; class Actinomycetes; order Kitasatosporales; family Streptomycetaceae; genus Streptomyces; species Streptomyces sp. NPDC031100. The sequence goes on along the minus strand of NZ_JBVIGN010000001.1, from coordinate 613,040 downwards.
CGACGTGACCAGGAACGGCACGACGAAGGACGACGTGCCGCTCGCGAAGGTCACCGTGACCCGCGAGATGAAGGCCATGGCGACCACCCTGACCAAGGAGGCGGCGGACACGTTCGGCAGCGCGAGCTACGAGGGCGCGGCGGGCGATCCGCTGACGGTCGCACAGAAGACGACCCCGAAGCCCCCCAAGCCCCCGACGACGCCCTCCAAGCCCCCGACGCCCTCGAAGTCGCCCACCCCGACCAGGTCCGCTTCGGCGTCCCCGTCCAGGTCGGCCTCCGCCACCGGGCATCCGGCCACGAGCAAGGGCGACATAGCCGACGGTACGCTCGGCTGGGGCGTCAAGGACTCCTTCCGCACGTACGTCGTGGACGGCGCCGCCCAGGGGAGGATCACCACGTCGGGCGGGGCGACCCAGGCCTCCGGCAACGGCGCGTTCACCTTCCCCGACGCCACCGGAACCTACGACACCGACGCCGACACCCTCACGGCCGCCTTCGAGGGTGCGGTGAACTTCAAGGGCCATGAGAGCAACGGCAGTTACGGCCTCGATCTCACCCTCGGCGACATCCGGGCGACGATCGACGGCGGAACCGGCACCCTGACCGCAGACGTCACGAGCCTCGGCAAGAAGTCCGACGACGTGGTCCTGGCCGACCTGTCGGCCTCCTCGTCCGACCTCACGGCGAAGAACGACGTCATCACCCTGAACGACGTCACCGCCACCCTCACCGAGGCCGGCGCGAAGGCGTTCAGCGGCTACTACAAGGCGGGCACCGCACTCGACCCGCTCGATGTGTCGGTGGCCGTGACCGAGGGCGCCGAACTCCCGGCGGGCGGCAGCTCGGCAAAGCCTTCCAGCGGCGCAGGGAGCGGTGGCGTCACGGGTTCCACCACGGGCGGCGGTGTGACCGGCACCCTGGCCGCGACCGGCTCCGGCACACCGGCGGGCGCGCTGGGCGCGGCGGCCGCGGCGGCCGTGGCGGCGGGCGCGGGGGTGGTGGTCGCGGTGCGCAGGCGGCGTACACAGGCGTGATCCCGTTGCCGGGCGGGGGTGCGGCTCCCGGAGAATGTCCCGCATGACCAGCGCACCCAGGGAACTGCTCGGGCCGGACCGCCTGGTCCTGGACATCCGGGACCGCCCCGGTCCGGCCCGGCTGCGTTTCGAGCGGGCCGACGGTGGCCGGCTCCTGCTGCGGCAGGAGGAGCGGCCGCTGCTGCTCGGCCGGTCCGCGGGCGGTTCCTGCTGCTCCGAACTGTCTCTGCACCGCCTCGACGGCTACCGCTCACCGTTGCCGCCGTTGCGCGTGGCGATGCTGCGGTCCTCCGTCAACTGGGTGCACCAGTACGCGCGCTGGCTGGAGGAGGCGGGCGGGACCCCACTGCAGGACGGCCGCTGGGAGCTGGCCCTGCGTACCGGGTTCCCGCCCGGCATCTGGACCGAGGACTTCCTGCAGGGCTGGCCGGGCGGCCGCCTGGAGCTGTCCTGCAGCGGCGGCTGGCACGGTGTCGTACCGCTGCGTCCGCTCTCGCCGCCGGACGCCGGGCGGGTGAAGGCGTACCGCAAGCACGTCCGCGAGGGCACGGCCGCGCCGGTCCTGCTGTGGTGGGTGAGCTTCCTCGACGGCTGGCTGCTGCTCGACGGCCACGACCGGGCGGTGGCGGCGCTGGCGGAAGGGCGGACGCCCGAGTGCGTGGACCTGAGCCGGGCGCCCGACGGCGACAAGTGGCCGCAGGCCGTCGAAGGGATCACCAAGCGCCACGAGCAGCACATGGAGGGGCTTGCGGCACGTCCGCCCGGACCCGGCACCGCACGCATGCGAGCCGCCGCGGAGCGCGCCTACGGCGACATGATCGCCGGGCTGCCCTACGGCCTGGTGCCCACCGGCACCTCGCCCCTCCCCGGCGGCGCCCCCGCCTGGGACGCGCTCGCCGGTGCCGCGATGTTTCAATTCCCAAGTGACTGATTACGACGTGCTCCGTGTCTTCTGCGGACCGAACGGCGGCTACGGCAACGAACTCGGCGTCGTCCGCGACGGCTCGGTCCTGCCCGAGCGGAGCGACCGGCAGGCGCTGGCCGCGAAGCTCGGCTTCAGCGAGACCGTGTTCGTGGACGACCCCGAGCGCGGGGTCATCGACATCTACACCCCCACCCTGCGCCTGCCCTTCGCCGGTCACCCCTGCGTCGGCACGGCCTGGCTGCTGGACGTGCCCGAACTGGTCACGCCCGCCGGGGTGGTCGGGGCCCGGCTGGACGGCGAGTTCAGCTGGATCGAGGCCCGCGCGGAGTGGGCACCGCCGCGCACCCTGCGCCAGTACGCCTCCGCCGCCGAGGTCGACGCCCTCGACGTGCCGCCGCCGGGCGAGTGGATCTACGCCTGGGCGTGGGAGGACGAGGCGGCCGGCCGGATCCGTGCCCGCGCCTTCCCCGGCCGCGACGACGGCATCGACGAGGACGAGGCGACCGGCGCCGCGGCCCTGCTCCTCACCGACCGGCTGGGCCGCGCCCTGAACATCACGCAGGGCAAGGGCTCCCAGATCCTGACCGCGCCGCAGCCGCACGGGTGGGTGGAGGTCGGAGGGCGGGTCTTCCTGGAGCGGTAGAGCAACTCCCACGCTCAGGCCGACAGCGGGAACTCCTCGCCAAGGGCCCGAAAGACCCCGGTGTTCAACGCGAACGCGGCCTTGCACTCCGCCACGATCCGCTGCTTCTCCAGGTCGTCGGCGGCGACCCCGTCCAGCAGTTCCCGGTAACCCCGCTTGAACGCGGCGGGGTTGGGGATCTGCTCGAACACATAGAAGCGGACCCCGTCGCCCTTCTTGGCGAAGCCCCACGTCTTCTCCGCCTTGTCGCGGATGATCTGCCCGCCGGAGAGATCGCCGAGGTAACGGGTGTAGTGATGGGCGACGTACCCGCCCGGCCAGCGCTCGGCACACTCCCGCACCCGGTCCGCGTACGCCCGCGTCGCCGGGAGCGCGCTCAGTCCCGCTCGCCACGCCGGCCCCCGCAGATGGGCCAGGTCCCGCTCCAGCGCGGCCAGCCGGAACAACTCGGGGCGAATGAACGGCCCTGCCAGCGGATCCGACGCCAGTCGACCGGCCGTGCTCTCCAACGCCTCGTACACGAACCACAGTTGCTCGGTGTACCGGGCGAACGCGGCCACGCCCAGCCGGCCGCCGAGGAGGTCACTCATGAACGTCGAGGTCTCCGCCTCCACGTGCTGCTCGTGGGAAGCCGTGCGGATGAGGGTCGAGAAGGAGTCCATGGGCGCATCCTCTAAGGTAAGGCTTACCTAAGTCAATGCCTTGCCGACGCCCTGTCGGTAATCTTGCCGACAGTCTGTCGGTAAAAGCGTACAAGAGAAAGCCCGCCCCCGTCAGGGAGCGGGCTTGCCAGAAGTGGTCGGCGGCGGGTCAGGGCAGCGTCAGGATCTCCGCACCCGTGTCCGTCACCACCAGCGTGTGCTCGAACTGGGCCGTCCGCCTGCGGTCCTTGGTCACGACCGTCCAGCCGTCGTCCCACATGTCGTACTCGTACGTGCCCAGCGTCAGCATCGGCTCGATCGTGAAGGTCATGCCGGGCTGCATGACGGTCGTCGCGTGCGGGCTGTCGTAGTGCGGGATGATCAGGCCCGAGTGGAACGAGGTGCTGATGCCGTGCCCGGTGAAGTCCCGTACCACCCCGTAGCCGAAGCGCTTGGCGTACGACTCGATGACCCGGCCGATGATGTTGATCTGCCGGCCCGGCTTGACCGCCTTGATCGCCCGGTTGAGGGACTCCCGCGTCCGCTCCACCAGCAGCCGCGACTCCTCGTCCACGTCCCCGACCAGGTAGGTGGCGTTGTTGTCGCCGTGCACCCCGCCGATGTACGCCGTCACGTCCAGGTTGACGATGTCGCCGTCCCTCAGGACCGTCGAGTCCGGGATGCCGTGGCAGATGACCTCGTTGACGCTGGTGCACAGCGACTTCGGGAAGCCGCGGTAGCCGAGCGTGGACGGGTAGGCGCCGTGGTCGCACATGTAGTCGTGGGCGACCTTGTCCAGCTGGTCGGTGGTGACACCCGGCGCGATGATCTTCGCGGCCTCCTCCATCGCCTGCGCGGCGATGCGGCCGGCGACGCGCATCGCCTCGATCGTCTCCGGGGTCTGCACCTCCGGTCCGGTGTACGGCGCCGGCGCGGGCTTGCCGACGTACTCGGGGCGGCGGATGTTTCCGGGTACCGAACGGGTGGGAGAGAGCTCCCCTGGTACGAGCAGCGACTGGCCAGACATGCCAGCGAGTCTAACCAGCGAGCATGGGGGAACATGTCCGTGGCGAGAGGAGCTGTTCATGGCCCTGTTCAAGAAGCGCACCGTCGGCAAGCCGGGCGAGTGGTACTACTGCCTGGAGCACAAGAAGGTCGAGGAGGGCCCGGAGTGCCCGGGCAAGGACCGCTTCGGGCCGTACGCCAGCCCGCAGGAGGCGCAGCGCGCGATGGAGACCGCGGCCGAGCGCAACCTCGAGTGGGAGACCGATCCGCGCTGGCACGACACCTCCGCGACCGGTGAGGCCGACGCCGACCAGGACTGATCACACCTGCGTGGGTGCGGTGGCCGCGCGCTGCTCGCGCAGCCGCACCGCGTGCTCGTTGGTCCGGGCGTCGTAGCTCATCAGCCCCGGCAGGCACAGGGCCAGCAGCCCCATCGCGCCCGCGCACAGCAGTCCGCCCGACCACACGGACGCCCGTACGCCCGCCCACGCGGCGACCGACCCCGAGCGGACCTGGCCCAGCTGCGGACCCACCGAGTACGACAGCAGCTCGATGCCGGCGAGGCGGCCGCGCAGCTCGTCGGGGATCGTCTGGTTCCACATCGCGGCCCGGAAGACCCCGCTGACCATGTCGCAGCCGCCGGCGACGGTCAGGAGCAGCAGCACCAGCCACACGTTGCCGACGATCCCGGCGGCCGCCACCGCCAGGCCCCACAGCGCGGCCGACAGCACCACCATCCGCCCGTGCCGGTGCACCCGCGAGGTCCAGCCGCTGGTCACGCTGACCAGCAGCGCGCCCAGCGGGACGCTCGCGTACATCAGGCCGAGCGACCACTCGGCGTGCAGCTCGTCGGCGAGGAACGGCAGGACGGCCAGGGGCATGGCCAGGAACATCGCCGCGAGGTCGACCGCGTAGGTGCCGAGGAGTTCCTTGCGGCTCCAGGCGTAGCGGGCGCCCTCCGCGATGGCCCGCAGGTCCGGCTTCGCGGCCTCGTGGGAGGCGGGGGAGGGGACGATGCGGACGACGAACGCCAGCGACACGACGAAGGTCAGCAGGTCGGCGGCGTAGGCCCAGCCGAGGCCCGCGTAGGCGACGACCACACCCGCGAGCGCCGGGCCGGCCACCCCGCCGACGGTCCAGCGCAGCGAGTTCAGGGAGGCCGCGGCGGGCAGGTCGTCGTGGGCGACGATCCGGGGGAGCAGGGAGTCCAGGGCGGGTCGCTGTACCGAGACCAGGGCGGAGGAGAGGGCGGCGATGAGGTAGAGCGGCCATACGACGGGGTGCGGCAGCAGGGCGTTGAGCAGCAGGGCCGCGCTGAGCAGGCCCTGGCCGGCCTCCGTCCACACGATCAGCCGGCGCTTGTCGAGGGCGTCGGCGAGGGCGCCGCCGTACAGCCCGAAGACGATCAGCGGGAGCAGTTCTACGGCACCGATCGCGCCCACGGCTGCCGCCGAGCCGGTGAGGTCCTTCAGCTGGACCGGCAGCGCGACGAAGGTCAGAAAGCTGCCGAAGTTGCTGATCAGACCGGACGCCCACAGTTTCCGGAAGTCGGCGGAGGCCTTCCAGGGGGCGAGGTCGGGGAGGAGGGCTCGGGACACTGGGGCATGCTCTGCTCGCCGGAAGCCGCAGAGCAACTCCTTTTCGCAGCCACCGCCCGGGGCTCCGCCACGTCACCAGGGAGCAGCCGGCGGGGCCGTCAGGATTTCCGCCAGCCTCGACAAACGGTCACGGAAGCTCCGCCGGACCCTCGGAGAGACCCCGCCCCCGTTCTCGCCCGCCGCCGCACTCACCAGGTGCTGCACGCTGTCCAGGTCCAGCTCCGCCCCCTCGGGCACGGCCAGCGTCTCGTGGGCCATCGCCGCCAGCTCGCCCCCGCCCGCGCCCAGCGCCAGCACCGTCACCCCGGCCCGGCGCGCCGCGTGCACCCGCTCCAGCAGCTCCGCCGGCTCCTCGGGGGCGACCACCAGCAGCGTCTCGCCCCGCCGCGCCTCCTCGATCCGGCCAGGGCCGACGGCCAGGTGCGCGGGGTCGGAGGGACGCGCGTGGTGTCGTACGAGAGTCGGAGCCAGCTCCGGCGTACCCGACCAGGCCGCCTCGTCCACCAGGTGCGCGGCCAGATGCCAGGGCTCGTACGCGCGCGTGCCCGCCAGCAGCAGCCCGCCCCCGTGGGCCACCACGGAGCCCCGCAGCACCCCCGCGAACCGCCGGGTGGCCCCCAACCACTCGGTCCCGGCGAGCACTTCGCGCAGCAGCGCGACCCGTACGGCGTCCATACGACCGCATCCTGCCTCAATCGGTCACTCGTGACGCGGAGTTCACCCTGAATTCGCCCAACCTGGGGATGTTCACGGCCCGTCCGTTCTCCGTCTTCCAGGAGTTGGCCGATGACCGACGTGTCCGTCCCCTTCCGCGCGGGCCATGAGAGGTACGCCAGTTTCCGCATCCCGGCCGTGGTAGCCACCGGCAAGGGAACGCTGCTCGCCTTCTGCGAGGGCCGGGTCGACTCCGCCGCCGACCACGGGCACATCGACATCGTGCTGAAGCGGTCCACGGACGGCGGCCGCACCTGGGGCCCGCTGCAGGTCGCCGCGAGCAACGGGAGGAACCTCGCCGGCAACCCCGCCCCCGTCGTCCTCGACACCGGCCGGATCCTGCTCGTGCACGTCCGCGCCGCGGCCGGCGCCACCGAGGCCGGCATCCTGCGCGGCCAGGTCAAGGACGCCGACGGCCGCCGGGTGTGGGTGCAGCACAGCGACGACGACGGCGCGACCTGGTCCAAGCCGAGAGAGATCACCGCGCAGGTGAAGAAGCCCGGCTGGCGCTGGTACGCCACCACCCCCGGCCACGCCCTCCAGCTCGGCTCCGGCCGCGTGCTCGTCCCCGGCAACCACACCCTGCCGCCCACCGGCACCGACACCGGCGCCGAGGCCAGGTACAACAGCGGCCACTGCCTGCTCAGCGACGACCGCGGCGAGACCTGGTACCTCGGCTACCTGGACGAGAACACCGACGGCTACATCAATGTGAACGAGACCACCGCCGCCGAACTCCCGGACGGCCGCGTCTACTTCAACACCCGCAACGACTCGCCCTCGCCCGGCAACCGCGCCGACGCCCACTCCAAGGACGGCGGGAGGACGCTGGTCAAGCCCTTCCGTCCGCAGGCCGGGCTCACCGCCCCGATCTGCGAGGCCTCCGTCCTGCAGCTCCGCGATCCCGACCTGCTGCTCTTCTCCGCCCCGGCCGACCCCGCCGCCCGCGCCCTGATGACCATCCGCACCTCCGCCGACGGCGGCACCACCTGGCGCACCGCCCTCACCCTCGACGGGCTCCCCGCCGCCTACTCCGACCTGGTCCGCATCGACCGCGGCACGGTCGGACTCCTGTACGAGACGGGGGACTTCAGCGCCTACGAGACCGTCACGTTCCGGCGGCTGCCCGTGACGCGGCTCACCTGACCCGGTGCCGTCCCGCGCGCGGACGTAGAGTCGCCCCATGACCTCTACCGACAGCGCACAGACTCCCGCGAAGGCCCCCGCCAAGGACCCCTGGGACCTGCCCGACGTCTCCGGGCTGGTCGTCGGCGTGCTCGGCGGCACCGGCCCCCAGGGCAAGGGCCTCGCCTACCGGCTCGCCCGGTCCGGCCAGAAGGTGATCATCGGCTCGCGCGCCACCGAGCGCGCCCGGGCCGCCGCCGAGGAGCTGGGGTACGGCGTCGAGGGCGCCGACAACGCCGAGACCGCGCGCCGCAGCGACATCGTGATCGTCGCCGTACCGTGGGAGGGCCACGGCAAGACGCTGGAGTCCCTGCGCGAGGAGCTGGCCGGCAAGCTCGTCGTGGACTGCGTGAACCCGCTGGGCTTCGACAAGCAGGGCGCCTACGCGCTGAAGCCCGAGGAGGGCAGCGCCGCCCAGCAGGCCGCCGCCCTGCTGCCCGACTCCCGGGTCACCGCCGCCTTCCACCACCTGTCGGCCGTACTGCTCGAGGACCCGGAGATCGAGCAGATCGACACCGATGTGATGGTGCTCGGCGAGGCGCGCGCCGACGTGGAGATCGTCCAGGCGCTGGCCGGGCGCATCCCCGGCATGCGCGGCATCTTCGCGGGCCGGCTGCGCAACGCCCACCAGGTCGAGTCCCTGGTCGCGAACCTGATCTCCGTCAACCGCCGCTACAAGGCACACGCCGGGCTCCGCGTCACGGACGTCTGAGGGCATGGGGGACACTGGTCGTCGTAGCAGTGTCCCCCGCAAGGAGCCGACCCCCATGCCCCTCTTGCCCCCGCCCAGCCCGACCCGGCGACTCGCCCTCTACACCCTGATCGTCTGCCTCCTCGCAGTGGCCGCCGCGGTCGTCTCGTTCGTCCAGGGCAGCTGGCTGGGGATCGTCTGGGTGCTGCTGGCCGGCCTGTCGTCCAACATGACCTGGTACTACGTCAAGCGTGGCCGGGCCGCCGCGGGGCAGGGCAAGTCGGTCACGGGCTGATCGTGCAGATCTCCGGAGTGTCGCGCCAGAAGCGGTAGATCTCGTGGCCGCAGGCGCGGGAGAAGTCGTCGACGCCCAGGCCGCGCAGGATCGCGTCGATCGCGTCGAAGAACATGATGTTCACCGACGGCACCCACAGCAGCGCGAACACGAACAGCAGCCCGAACGGCGCGAACGGCTCCACCTGCCGCTTCACGCTGTACGACAGCCACGGCTCGATCACCCCGTACCCGTCCAGACCCGGCACCGGCAGGAAGTTCAGGATCGCCGCCGTCACCTGGAGCAGGGCGAGGAACGCCAGCGCGTACCGGAAGTCGCGGGGCACGCCGTCCAGGGCGTGCAGCCAGAAGGGCGCCGTGCACACCGCCGCGAACAGGACGTTCGTCAGCGGGCCCGCCGCCGAGATCAGGCTGTGCCGCCAGCGGCCCCGGATGCGGCTGCGCTCGATGAACACCGCGCCGCCCGGCAGACCGATCCCGCCCATGATCAGGAACACCACCGGCAGCACGATGCTCAGCAACGCGTGCGTGTACTTCAGCGGGTTCAGCGTGAGATAGCCCTTCGCGCCGACCGTGATGTCCCCGCTGTGCAGGGCGGTGCGCGCGTGCGCGTACTCGTGCAGGCACAGGGAGACGATCCAGGCCGCCGTCACGAACAGGAACACCGCGATGCCCGGCTGCGCGGCGAACCCGGTCCAGGTGGCCCAGCCCGTCACCGCCGTGACGGCCAGGATCCCGACGAACACGGGGCTGATCCGGCTCTCGCCGCGGCGGGTGGTGGCGGTCGTCATGAGCGGCTCCTGTGGGCGGGTACGGTCGGGAGGCCGACCGTACCGGCCGGGGACTCGCCAGGAAAACGTCTCGCGGTGGCCGTCCGGTTCCAGGAGGGTGGGGGAATGACGGTGATGAGGGTCTTCTACGAGGACTGGCAGATGGAGTGCTGCGGCAGGCCGTTCAGCGTGGGCCACGAAGTCGGCTGGCGGCTGGTCGCCGTCGACGGGGAGGAAGCCGGGAACGACCACTGGCACGGCGCCGAGGCATGGGTGGAGAACCACGGCGGCCCGAAGCACAGGACCGTCGGCCGCGTGCGCTCCATCGACCTGGTGCACCAGGAGTACGCCGCCCACCACGACCCGCGCGCCGCGGAACCCGCCGTACTCGCCGACCTGGAGCCCGGCACGGTGGTCTTCCGGTCGACCGGGCGCAGTCTGGAGCCGGTGCCCGGCGCACGGACCCTGGAGCCCGTCGACAGCTGCCCGAGGTGGTTCGGCGGCTTCGAGGAGGAGGAACAGCCACCGCGCGGGGTGCCCTACCGCGTCCGCCGCGCCGTCGGCGTCCTCGTCACCCTGGAAATCCCGGACGACCCCGGAGGTCCCGGGGGGGGGGCCGCCCGAACCCGGTGACCCGTACCGACCGCTCCGGAGAAAATGGACCCCGTGCGTTACCGCCTCCTCGGCCCCACCCCGGCACCCCGCCCCCACGGCACG